>NZ_AP022613.1:935570-1247427 GCF_010730195.1 Mycobacterium conspicuum | reverse complement strand
AACATCAGACCGACGGCGAACAGCCGCAGCCAAGGAGCTTGTTGGGCGAAGCTGAAATCGCCATAGCCCACGGTGGTGATGGTCTCGGAGGTGAAGTACAGCGCGTCGATCCATGTCATTCGCGGGTTGTGGTAGGTGAAGCGCACCACGGCCGTCGCACTGAGGACGAGCAACAGCGCGAACGCCAGCGACGGGACAAGTAGGGGGTTCAGGTCGTCGCGCATGGCGCGCGCGGAATCGATGATCCGTCGCGCGCGTGAGTGGCTAGAGCGGGTCGCGGTCCGGGGCGGCACCGTGATTCCGCGGTTCGCCAGTTCGTCTTTGACGCCGATCATCGAGGTCCAGTCGCCGGCATAGACCTTCAGGTCCCGTCCCGGACAGGCCACCACCTCGCCGGGGTTAGGTGAATTCTTGCCGTGCACCACCGCCACCGGCGTCAGGTCGGCGTAGAGCTCGCGCAGCGTGCCGTCGTGCGGCGCCTCGGCTCCCCAGACAACGAATTCGGTGCCGGCCGTGTCGAATTGGTGCGCGTCACGCGACAGGACCGCCTCGACGAGGGAGGGCGTCGCGAGCTCCGCGACATCCAGGATCGCCCCGGGGCCGTTGACGTCAGCCACCGCCTTGCGCAGCACGTCGTTGGCCAAACGCGCAACCACGCGCACGGTGGGGCTGTATTGCCGTGCCAACAAGGCGATTTCGAGATTCACCGCGTCATTGGGCCCCGCGCAGACGACGGCGCGCGCCCGATGCACCCCGGCGCCGTGGAGGTCGGCGGCGGTGTTGATCTTGATGATCCGCGCGCCCGCGCCCCGGAGTTCCTCGGCAATGGTCTTCGACAAGGCGTCCTCACCGCTGACGATGATCTCGCGATGCATGATCTCGCGCGTCTGGGGAGAAACGGATCGCGACCCGAGCCGCGGAACCGATGTCGACGTCATCGTTCGTGCCGTGGCTGTGTGTTGTGCGGCATAGGGTCACTCTGCCCGATAATTCCGATGTCCCACAACCGGAGTCGCGCACTTCGGCGTACGCAACAGGTTCGACTTGCACCCGTCACGCGGACGAAATAGTTGAGGCGTACAAGTTAACGCGCTGGCGCCCGGCCCCCGCGTCACCAAGCAGAGGAGCATTCGGTGTCCGAAAACACGCCCGACGACATCTTCAAACTCGTCAGGGACGAGAACATCGAGTACGTCGACGTCCGCTTCTGTGACCTGCCAGGCACCATGCAGCACTTCACAATTCCGATTTATGCGTTCGACGCGAACGTGTTCGAGGAGGGCCTGGCGTTCGACGGCTCATCGATTCGCGGGTTCCAATCGATCCACGAGTCCGACATGCTGCTGCTGCCCGATCCGGAGACCGCGACCGTCGACCCGTTCCGCGAAGCCAAGACGCTGAACGTGAACTTTTTCGTGCACGACCCGATCACCCTCGAGCTGTATTCGCGCGACCCACGCAACGTCGCGCGCAAGGCCGAGAACTATCTGATCAGCTCCGGCATCGCCGACACCGCCTACTTCGGCCCCGAGGCGGAGTTCTACATCTTCGACTCGGTGAAGTTCGACTCGAGCATCAACGGCTCCTTCTACAAGGTGGACGCGACCTCCGGCTGGTGGAACACCGGCGAAGATGCCAATTCGGACGGCACCCCCAACCGCGGCTACAAGGTCCGGCCCAAGGGCGGCTATTTCCCGGTCGCGCCGACCGACCACTACGTCGACCTGCGCGACCGGATTCTCACCAACCTGACCAACGCCGGCTTCCTGCTGGAGAAGGGCCACCACGAGGTGGGCAGTGGCGGCCAGACCGAGATTAACTACAAGTTCAACACGCTGCTGCACGCCGCCGACGACCTGCAGATGTACAAGTACATCGTCAAGCAGACGGCATGGCAGGACGGCAAGACGGTCACCTTCATGCCCAAGCCGCTGTTCGGAGACAACGGCTCGGGGATGCATTGCCACCAGTCGCTGTGGAAAGACGGCGTCCCGCTGATGTACGACGCCCAGGGGTACGCCGGGCTGTCGGACATGGCGCGCCACTACATCGGCGGCCTGCTGTACCACGCGCCGTCGCTGCTGGCGTTCACCAACCCGACGGTGAACTCCTACAAGCGCCTGGTTCCCGGCTACGAGGCACCGATCAACCTGGTCTACAGCCAGCGCAACCGCTCGGCCTGCGTGCGCATCCCGATCACCGGCAACAACCCGAACGCGAAGCGCCTCGAGTTCCGCTGCCCCGACTCGTCGGGCAACCCCTACCTGGCGTTCTCGGCGATGCTGATGGCCGGGCTGGACGGCATCAAGAACAAGATCGAGCCTCCGCCGCCGATCGACAAGGACCTCTACGACCTGCCGCCCGAAGAGGCCGCGGAAATCGTGCAGGCGCCCACACAACTGTCCGCGGTGATCGACCGCCTGGAGGAAGATAGCGAATACCTCACCGAGGGTGGCGTTTTCACGCCCGACCTGATCGAGACGTGGATCAACTACAAGCGCGACTACGAGATTGCGCCGTTCAACCTGCGGGTGACGCCGTACGAGTTCGCGTTGTATTACGACGTGTAGGCCTACTGAATGACGACCATCTCGAAGTCGGGAAAGGCGTAGACCTCACCGCGATTTCGCACCCGCTCGAACCAGTACCGTTGGGCTTCGGCCGACGTGCAGGCGTACATCTTCATCCACGTCCCCGCGAAGGGGAACAACAAGCCCTTGTCGACGGCCTGCCAGACGGCTGCGGGCACGCCCGGCGCTTCGGCGGCCCGATAATCGTCCAGGGCGATCACGCCCCGTTCGGCCGTGTGTGTCGCGGCCAGGCCGATGTCCTTGACCACGCACTGGTAGCTGTGGCAGCCGTCGACGTGGATGAAGCGAAATACCCGGTCCCCCAGGTCGAGTTGCGATGATTCGCAGACTTCGAGCCTCGGTCGGCGGGTGTGGAACCGATCCCAGTTGGCCAGAAACTCCTCTTCCTGCAGGCCCGAGTACTCCTGGCGCCGGTTCAGCGGGATGTCGGCGTGATCCATCACGGCGCCGAACAGATCGCAGACCACCAGTTCTTCATCGTCGCGGAGGCCGTAACCCATCAGAATCGCGGACTTGCCCTGGTACGTGCCGATCTCCAGCATGTCGCCCCGGATGCCGTCGGCCCGCTGGTAGGCGAGCAGCTTGCTGAAGAAGTCGACATCGACCGCATAGAACCAACCCTCGACACCGTCCAGCTGCGCGGGGTACGGAATCGACGGATCGGTCATGGCGCGCTGAAGCGTATCAACTCTGCGCAGCCTGCGCCCGCCGGCGGCTGTGGACGCGCTTGCCTTCGATCGCGGCAGAAGAGTGAAATCTGTTACAGCACACAACTATTCGGTCAAGTGAACGCCGGATCAGCAGCCCCGCGACGCCCGCGGGCGCCATCAGATCGAGCGAAAGTGACCACAGAACTCGCGACACAGTGCCAAGGTAGGGCCAATGCTTCGACGTGCTCGACAACTTCTGAGTGTGCCGCTGCCGATTGCCGCGGTCACGGCGTGCCTGACGGTGGCGCCCGCGGCGGCCTCCGGCGACTGCGACCTCATCCTGCCGGCCACCGATCGGCTCGAAAGCCAGTTCAACCTGGTCTCCCCCACGGGGACGCCGCCGTGGGTGGCCAGCCAGATTCGCAACGCGCTGGCTCCGCTGCACGGCCTGCGCACTCCGGCCGCCGTCGACCTGCGGATTCGGTCGGACATGTTGGCGTCTCAGATCGACGCCAGCGACCCCTACCGGCCGGCCAGCCCGGACCAAATCGGCAGCGACCTCGCCAAGGCGAGACAGCTGCTGGCCACGGCTCGCGAGGTCTGCGCACCGTAGGGCGCCGAGCTAGTGCTCCTGCCCCCAGCGCCAGCGCCGAATCTGGAGGCGCTCGGCGCCGGGCCAGATGGCCATGGCGGCCGGTGAGGCGCAGAACGTCTCCTCGGCCTGGCGCAGGGTCATGTCGACCGCGTGGAGGCCGTCCTCCTGGTGCGCGCGGCAGACGACGGTCAGGACCCGGTGCGTGTTCGGGTCGACCTCCTCGGCTTCGATGGTCAACACGATGACGAGCGTGTACCCGGCGTCGGTCGGCAGATAAAAGGTGAGGTCTCGGCTATCCAGCGCGCCGCCGTTGGTGACCAGATACCCGTCGCCGCTGGGATAGACGGCCTGTCCGACCATTTGGGTGCGTTCGAAATGGTTGCGGTCCCCCGGCGCCCGCCACACCGAGAACCGCGTGTTCGCCCCGCCGTTGAACAAGTGTCGGGCGATCGGGATGATCACCTCGTCGCGACCGTCGCCGTCGACGTCGTAGAGGCCGACGCCGCCCGGACTCGAGGGCTCCAGCAGTTCGTCGATCGTCTGCACCACCCCGCCCGAGGAGTCGGTGACGACGACCTTCACCGCGCCGGGTCCGGACAGTTCGGGCTCGTTCAAGTAGGTGATGGCGAAATCGAGGCCGCCCGAGCGCGCGTGGCAGTCCGAATGCGGCGACGTGGCCGTCGGGCTGATCAGTCCGCCGCCCGACGGGCACCCCGGCAGGGTGGTGTCGGCGCGCGCGGCGGGGCACATGGCACCGACCACGAAGGTCAAGGCCACGGAGGCGACCAGCAGCCGCTTCACGGGTGCGCCTACCGTTTCGGCGCGGGTTTGGTCGGAGCGGGCGGCGGCGGGGGTCCCGCCGGCGGAAGCTGCTGCTCGACGGGCGGGTGCGCGCCGGTCTTGGGGCCGATGTCGCTCACCTGCCAGGCGTTGCCCACCTTGTTGACGGTGACCTGCAGCAGGATGATCGACACCTTGGGCGTCGGGTTTTGCAAATTACGCGTGGTTTGGTGCGCCGATACCACCACCTGATAGACCCCGCCGGGCTGCGCGACCGGGTCGGTGGCCAGCACCTCACCGGTGGAGGTGACCTGCGCCTGCAGCATGACGCTCTTGAGCAGGTCGCTGGCGTTGACGTATTTCTCTTTGAGTTGCGGCGCCACGCCGTCTTCCACCGCATGGAAGAAGGCGTCCGGGTCCTCGAAGGTGTAGGTCAGCGACTTCAGCGCATAATCCTTGGCCAGCTGTGCCACGGTGTCGCGGTCGGCTTGCTGTTGACGCAGCTGGGCCAGTTGACCGGTCACCTGGTGATATTTCAGGTATCCGAACACCCCGAGGGCCAGCACCGCCGCCGCGAGAACGGCCGCAACCCAAAGCCACGGCCTCTTCGGCTTGGAAAACCGCTTGGGCCGTGCGGCGTCGTCAGCGTCGTCAGCGTCAGCGTCATGGTCGGCCTCGACGGCCTCGTCGGCTGCTGCCGCCGGCGTCGTCTGGGCCTGCTCGGTTGGGTCGGCGGGTGCCTCGGGCTCGGTGTCGTCCACCCGTACATCTTGGCCGACGGTTGAAGTGCTCATGTCAGTTCTTTCTTTTCTTTCATTGCGGTGGCCCGGGCGGCTGGTGCCATTCGGGGACGTTGAGCTGAACCCGCACGCCGCCGGTGTCGTTGAAGGTTGATTCCCAGAAGTCGATCCAGTGCCCCGCGTCTATCTTGATGTCGTGCAGCGGCGCGACCGCGGGCTCCAGGACGGTGGTGAAGGTACCCAACGGGCCGGCCACCATGTCGATCCATTGGCTGAACTTGTTGATCAGGACCCCGACCGCGTCGTCGGGGCCGACCACGCCCACCCCGGTGTGCGAAAGGGTCTCGATTTCACGGATCATCCGCAGAAAGGCCGGCACCGAGCGCGGCAGCAGCTTGCCCGTCTCGCTGATCACTTCGCCGGCACGGACCTCGTCCAGGTCGGTGGTGAACGTGGAGACGTTGTTGAACAAGGTGCCCAGCAATTGCTTGTCGTCGTGGATCACCTTGGCGGTCAACCCGGCGGTGGTGGCCAGGGAGTCGATGGTCGCGTCATTGTCGGCGAACGCCGCGGCCATGTTGTTGATAACGGTCTGCACCTGGTCGACGTTGAGCGCCGACATCAGCGCATTGCCCTTCTTGAGCAGGTCAGCGCCGGTCAACAACTGCCCCACCCGGTCCGCGGGTATCACCTGCCCGTCGCTAAAGTACGGTGGCGCAATCAATTTCGGTTTGAAATCGATGTACTGTTCGCCGGCGGCGGAGAGGTTTTCCACGCTGATCGCACTGTCGGCGGGCACCGGGTGCTCGTGGTCGATCTCGATCGAGACCGCCAGCCCGGTTTCCGTGGTCTCGATACTCCTCACCCGGCCGACCTTGATGCCGCGCATCGTCACCTCGGATGTGGACATCAGACCGCCGGAGGTGTCGAGCATGAGGGTGAGCCGGGTGACCTGTTTGGTCGGGCTGATGTCGAGCACACCGACCGCCATATAGGCCGCACCGAGCAGCGTCAGGACTGCCAGGATGGCTAGCGTGATGCCGGCGTTGAATTTCATGGTGGCAACATCCCCATGCTCTGCATCGCCCGCACCGCCGCGTCGGACTTGTCGGCGGGATCCACGCCCTCGTGCCCGTTGGGTGGATGAACTTCGGAGACAATGTATTTCGGACCCCCGCGGCGGAACCAACCGAGGAGCTTGTAGTGCAGGAATGCGATCAGTTTGTCGGCGAGCACCGGGATGGTGGTGTCAACGGTCGCTAACGTTCCGACCATCGGCGTGATGTAGGAGAGCATTTGCATCAGGTCGCCGGTGATCGGGTTGAGGATTTCTCCGCCCAGGCCGCCGATGTCTTTGGAGTCCCCCACGACGTTGAGGATCGCCACGGTGATCGCCGACAGCCCTTCGAGTTTCGGCGGGCCTTCGGTGACTAGCCTGTTGAACACCCCGGTATTGGCCGCCAGCGTGGTGGTGATGTTCTCCATGCTGAACAGGATGCCGTCGATGGTGTCCTGGTTGGCCGCAAGGTCATTGAGTACGCCGCCGAGGGTCCGCTGAATCCGGGTCAGTTCGGCGGGGTCTTTCGGGAACGCTTTGTTGACGTTGACGACGGTGTTTTGCAGCGTGCCAATCGCGCCGCCGGACACCAGGTTTGACACCGACCGCAACAGGTCTTCGACGTTGTCGGCCGGGGCGGTGTTGCGCAGCGGGATGGTGTCGCCGTCGCGCAAAGCCGCACCGGAGGCCTCCTGCGGCGGCAGCAGCGCGATGTAGATGTCGCCGAGCGGGGTGGCCTGGCGCAGTTCGGCGCGGGTGTTGCCGGCGAGCTTGGTGTCGCCGGCGATGTCGACGTAGGCGACCGCGGTGGTGCCGTCGAGCTGGACGTGGTCGAGCACGCCGACCTGCACGCCACCGGAGTCGACCTTGGCCCGGGCGGGCAGGTTGAGCACGCTGGAGAACTGGATCTTGATTCGGTAGGAGTGGTGCGGGCTGTAGGCGCCCGGGACCGGCAGCCGGGTGGGATCCAGTGAGCAGGCCGCCGTGAGGCTGATTGCCAGGGCGGCCAGCAGTACCCGCATCGATCCTCGAGTCATGACAGCGCGGCCCCCAGGATGAGATCGGTCAGGCCGAGAGTGACCGGATCCGACGCGCTGCCCGACGCGCACGCCGCCGCGGCACCGGGCACATTACGCTGCCGCAGCCCCTCGCACAGGGCGCCGGCTTGCGACGGCGAAATCGCCACTTGCGGTGGGATGTAGGTGACATTGTGGGTTCCCCATGCCGGCTCGTAGATGTCGCTCAGCCAGTGGCTGAACTGCGGCCACGACTTGATGATGGCGACGAGCAGCGGGGTGTGTTTGTCCAGGACGCGCCCTATCCAGCCGATTAGCTTGTCCAAGATGTGGTAGGTCCGCGGTCCCCATCGGTTGATGGCCTCGACCAGAGTCGGCAGCAGATGCGACAACCGGCTCATCGCCTGGCCGAAGTTGTCCGACAGGCCCTCGACCAATTGGGTGGTGGCCGGGAGCGTTTCGATCACCGAGGCGACGGTGTCCCAGTGTTTGAGGATGCCCGAGGTGAGGATCTCGCTGTTTTCGAAGAGCTGTCGATAGTCGGCGTCGGCCTTGTACGGGTCGGCGAGCATGGTGACCAGATTGTTCAGTGTCTTGTTGAGCCCCGGGCCGGTGCCGTCCAGCGAGCGACTGAACGCACGCAGGCTGTCGTTGATGGCTTGCACGCCCGGCGCCTCGGACGGGTCTTTGCCGGGCTGAGCATCCAGGATGGTATCGGCGAGCTTGCCTATGGCGGAGAAGGTTTCGCTGATGCTGATCGGGGTCTTCGTCGAGTTGAGCTTGATGCACCCCGGCCCAGTGAACTTCGGGCCCGAGGTGTACGGCTTGGTCAGTTCGATGTGGCGGTCGGTGACAATCGATTGCGAGTAGGTGACCGCGCCGACGTCGGCGGGCAGGTCAAGGTCGGCGGGCACGGTGAAGTCGACCTCGACATGGTCGGATTTGTTGAAGATCGCGGTGGTCGAGCCGACCTCGACCCCCAGCAGCGCCACCTTGTTGCCCGGGTAAAGCCCTACCGCGTCGGTGAATTCGGCGCACATCGCCCGGGTGTGTTTGGGCGTCACGAACCTGGCGCCGAAGACCACTCCTGCGGCGACCGCTGCGACGATGGTCAGCACTGCCGCGATGGCCCACCGGGACCGCAGCCGCGGTCCGACAGCCGAAATCCAGCTCATCTCAACAGTTCCTCATGATGTTCGGGAGGCACAGGTCCTGTCCGGGGGCTAGCCGCTGCTTGTGCTTGTCGATGATGACCCCGTTTCCGGACAGCATCGGCATCACGATGTTGAGGGTCTGCCCCAAGCCGTCGAGCATCTGCGGGATCCGCTCGGGATGGGCGCCCAACGTGTCGGTGATGTCTTCGAGCCCGTTGACGATCGGCCCGATCTCCCGTCCGTAAAACACGGTGATGCGGTCCATGATCCGAGCTAATTCGTTGAGCAGGCTGAAGAATTCGACGATATCGACCGTCCTCGAGGTGTAGGCAGTGGTGAGGAGGTTCATCTGCTCGATCAGCGTGACGAGCAGCTTACGTTGGGCGACCACGGCCCGCAGGCCGTTGTTGACGAAATCCAGGCTGCGATGAAAGTCGTTGGTGGACTTGCTCAGCGAGGTTGTCAGCGCGTTGGCCGACCGGAGCAGGTCGCGAATCGCGTCGGGATACCGGTTGGCGGCGTTGGCGACCTCGGTGAAGGTGTCGTGGATGACCTGGCCGTTGACCTCCTTGATCAGCGGGGTTGCCGCCTGAATGATGTCATTGACCTCGAACGGCAATGCGACACGTTGCGGCGGGATCACGTTGTGGCCCAGCGGTATAACCCCCTTCGGGTCCAGCGACACATAGTGGCCGCCCAGCGGGGTCAGCAGCTTGACGTCCAGTGTGGATTCCGAGCCGACCACCACCGAACGCATGACGTCGAACTTCATCTCGACGACGGCGCCGGCGAGTCGGACACCGGTGACCTTTCCTACCGGGATGCCGGCGATGCGAACCTGGTCCCCGACCCGCACGCCGCCGGAGTTGGACAGGTGCGCGGTATAACCGGTCTGATCGGCCGGATTCAGATACGCCATCGCGGTGGCCGCCAGCGCCGCAACGATGACGACGACACCGACGATGCCGTGCCGTCGATTTCGTGCCGCGGCCGCGCGCTCGTCGAGCCCAGCGTCCCGCCGCCCCCACCGCTTGCTGCCGAACACCATTACCGGCACACCACTAGGTTCTGTTGCGCGAATGACACCTGCCCGATCCCCGGCAGCGTGACTTCGCCGTGCGAGCAGGTAAACGTCGGTGTGGCAGGCTGATCGTCGGCCAGCCAATCCCGCATTCCCTGGATTAACGACGGAGCGAGCGACAGGCCCGCGATGATCGTCGCGGTCTGCGGCCACATCCGGCTGGTCAGGTCGTAGAGCGGAACCGTCGACCCGTCGAAGGTGCGTTCGGCGTACTGCAGGATGTGAGTGCTGTTGCGCAGGACGGGCAGTCCGGACTCCATCGCCGTGGTGAATTCCTCTGCCTTGGAACCGAACTCCCCCACCACCTGGTTGAGGGTTGCGATCAGGTGGAACAGTTCCTGTGACTTGCCGCCGAGGTCCTGGGAGATCGCGCTCAAATTGCGGAGCACGACGGTGATGACCGCCTGGCGGTTCACCGCCACCTTGGAAATGACGTCGAGGTCATGCAGAAACGGGCCGATACCGTTTTCATCGCCCTGGATGAGGCGCAACAGGTTCTCGCCCAACAGGTTGAACTGGGCGGGGTCAAGGGTTTGGAATATCGGCCGAAACCCGTTGAACAGCTTCGCTACATCGAACGACGGGATCGTCTGGCTCAGTGCGATCGTTGACCCAGCCGGCAGCCGCCGATCCGGCTTGGCCGGCTGGATGAGCTCCACGTAGCGCTGCCCGACCAGGGTTTGATAGCGCACCGCGGCCACGGTGTTGGCGAATACCGGGTGGTCAACTTGTGCGGTGAAGTCCACCTTGGCGATCCGGCCGTCGAGTCGGATGGCTTCCACCTTGCCGACCTGAACGCCGGAAATCCGAACATCGTCACCGGCGTAGAGACCCGAGACGTCGGAGAAGGCCGCGGTGTAGCGGGAGACCGCGCCGGTCACCGGGGAGCGCAAGGCCGTCAGCACGATGAGCGTGCACACCACCGAGATCGCGGTGAAGATGGTCAGCCAAATCACCGATTTGGTAACGCTTCTCATCGTCCACCCGCCGGCGGTGACGATAGGGAAGCATTGGGCGCGGGCGGCAGGGCGGGCCCGGACGGCCCCGGTGGCCCCGGTGGCAGAGCCGCCGCCAGCCCCGGCATGGTGTCCAACGCGACTTCGATTTGCATGCGTACCTTGCCGTTGATGATCGGGAACGCCGCACTGGTGCGGTCCAGCAGACCCGAGAGGCGGTCATAGACGGGCGCCATGCTGCCCTGGAAGTACGAGATCGGCAGCAGAATGTCCATCAGCGCCTTGCTGAATGGGGCCAGCCACGCGACGTTCCTTACCACGATCCCGTCGGCCTTGAAGAGCAGCTTCGAGGCCTGGTCCAGGATCACGTTCATGCGCTCGACCCCGTCGGGGTGAGCGAGAAATTCCATCCCGTTGAGCAGGTCATACGCCAGCTTGATCAGGGGGATGGAGTCGCTGGCACCGTTGACCACCGAGGCGAACACCGACAGCGACTGCGAGAAGGGCACCCGTTGGGAGTCGACGAGCATCTTGATCAGGTCGAAGTATGACCGGGTGACCGGCTCGGTCAGGTCCGCGTGCTTGCGCACTATCTCGATGATGTGGTTGACGTCGGGTGAGTCCACCAGCCGGCCGATTTTTTGGCCCTGACGCAGCAGCCCGGTGATGGAAGCCGACCGCACATTGGCGCCGATCAGCAGCGTCTGGTTCGGCTTCAACCGCGGTCCGGACCCGCTGCTGACCAGTTCGACGGCCGCCAGGCCAAAGGTGTTCGACGACATGAAGTTTGCTGTGGTGTCGGCCGCCAAGGCTCGGGCTTGGCGCGGCTCGAGTTCGACGGTGATCTTCTGCCTGTTGTATCCGGCCGACTGCAGCGACTTCACCGATCCGATCGTCAGGCCGCGGAACTTCACCTCGGCGCCCGGCGTCAGACCCTCACCGAGCTGGTCGGCCACCACGGTCAGCGTGAACCTGTCGTCGTAGCCGCCGGTACCCAATTGATAGAGCGCGGTGCCCGCGATGGCGAGCACGATCGCGGCGATGAGGCCCACGATCCGCAGCGACCGCGGACTGGGCGTTCGCACCCCCTGGTCCGGAAAGACTGGCATCAGATACCCCCGGCTACCCCGATATCCGGATCCCAGGGTTGTTGCCCCAGAACAACAACGTCAGCACCATGTCGGCGGCGACCACGGTGACGATGCTGGCCCGGATGGCGCGCCCCGACGCCCGCCCGACGCCCTCGGGACCACCGCTGGCGAAGTAACCCTGGTAGCAGTGGATGGCGATGATCACCGTGACGAAGATGAGCGCCTTCAGCACGGAGAACAGCACGTCCGACGGATGGATGAACGAGTCGAAGTAGTGGTAATAGGTTCCCGATGACTGCCCGTGCATCACGTTGACCACCATCGCGCAAGACACGTAGCTCAGCGCCAGCGTCACCACGTACAGCGGGATGATGGTGATCATCCCGGCGATCACCCGGGTGGTGACCACAAACGGGATCGATTGAATGCCAAGCGCTTCCAGCGCGTCGATCTCCTCGGAGATGCGCATGGCGCCGATCTCGGCGGTCATGCGGCAGCCGGCCTGGGCCGCAAAGCCGATCCCGGCGATCATCGGCGCCATCTCGCGGGTGTTGGCGTATGCCGAGACGAACCCGGTCAGCGGTCCCATGCCGACCATGTCGAGGGCGCCGTACCCTTCGATTCCCACCGAGCCACCGACGGCCGCGCCCATGAACACCAGCACGCCGATGGTGCCGCCGCCGACGATGAGCGACCCGTTGCCCCAGATCATGTCGACCAGCAGCAGCCCGGTCTGGCGTCGGTAATGCTTGAGCGTGTGCGGGATCGCACCGAGCACCTGTGCCAGGAAGCTGACCTGATGCCCGAGCCGCTGGACGAGCGAATCACCGCGTTCGGCGATCCATAGCGGGGGCGCCAACGCCCTGGGCAGGTGTCGAGATGGTGCCGCCATCAGCCCACTTTCATCGGCATGGACATCGACACGCCCTGCGTGATCAGCAGGTTGAGGACGAACACCGCGACGACGCCGATGACGACCGACGCGTTGACCGCGTCGGCCACCCCGCGCGCACCGCCCTTGGTTTCGAGCCCCCGCTGGCAGGCCACCAGGATCACGACGACGCCGAAAAGCCAGGTCTTGAGCACGGCGACGACGACATCGTTGACGCTGGCGAACGACGCGAACGACGCGATGTAGCTACCCGGTGTGCCGGACTGGAAGCCGACGTTGATGGCGTAGCCGGCCGCCAGTCCCATAAAGATGATGAAGGCGCACAGCACCGGCGCGACGAACACGATGGCCGCCAGCCGGGGGGTGACCAACCGCTGCACCGGATCGATGCCCATGACGCGCAGCGCGTCGACCTCCTCGCGAATGGTGCGCGCGCCGAGGTCGGTGGCCACCGCCGAACCGGCCGCCCCGCCCAGCAGCAGCGCGGCGACCATCGGCGCGCCCTGTCGGATCACCCCGAGTCCCCCGGCCGCACCCGAGATCGACGACGCGCCGACCTGCTGGATGAAGTTACCGACCTGCACCGCCACGATGACCCCGAACGGGATCGAGACGAGCAACGCGGGTATCGCCGTGACGCTGATGATGAACCAGGCCTGGTTGATGGTGTCCCGCCAGGGGTGGCGCAACCGGATCAAATCCGTGATCAGGTAGGCGAAGGCCTGCGCGGTCAGGTCGAAGAAGCGGCCTAGCGTCTGCAACGAGGAGTCGGTTTGGCGCAGGCCGAACCGCAACGGTCCGGTCAGCAGCGTGACGACGTGACGGTTGATCGACGCCCTGGTTTCCGGGGCAGCCGGACGCTCCTCTGGTGCGCCGGGCACCGCCGCCGCGTCATCGCGCACATGTTCGACGGCCGAGGGCGCATTAACGTCGACACCGAGGGCTAAGGGGAGCCCATTGACTTGTGCCTCGGTCGCGGGATCTGCCGCTGTCGCGTCATGTACACCTGCGGTCAACGACAGATCCCTCCTTTATCGCCTGTCACGGCTTCCCACCCCAGCAGAGATGCAAGCTTGGTTGTCGAGCGTCTTACCAGCGATACCGAGTACGTGCGTTCCTACCAGCGGTAGGACGCCGTGTCTTGGGAAGGCAGTGGCCTGTGACGTACGTCATAATTCCACACGTGTCGAGAGCCTGTTGGCGGTTTTGGCACCTCCGGTAGCCCACTCACAGGCGGGCGGGAACGAGCCCGCGAGCCGTCGCGGGCGTCGTCGTCGCGCACGGCGGCCCCACCGCGACGATTCCGTCGACCGAACCCCCTACCTCAGCCGTCGGATTGGGATGAAATCACTCGGTGAGGATTCGTCGAAATTGACACCGATTAAGCGGCCCGCTGCCTTGTTGGCGCAGATGGGCGCGGCGTGTCTGGTGCTGGCGCAGTGCGCCTCCGGGCCGCCGCCGCCCGCGGCCACGCCGTCACCGGTGGTCACACCGTCGCCGCCGGCCGTGTCCTCGTCGACCAGCACGCCGCCGACGCCGACGCGCGCGACGGTGGAACCGGTCACCGCGGCCGAGCTCGGCACGACGTGGCAGCCGGGTTGCCCCGTCGACCCCGACCAGCTGCGCCGGGTCGGCGTCGATTACCTCGGTTTCGACGGCCAGACCCACCGCGGCGAGCTGATCGTGCACGAAGAGCTGGCATCGGGGGTCACCGCGATCTTCGAGCAGCTCTACCGGCTGGGTTATCCCGTCGAAAAGATCCGCACCGTCGACCACTACGCCGACGCCGATGACGAGCTGTCGATGGAAGACAACAACACTTCGGCGTTCAACTGCCGACGCATCCCCGGAACCGACGATTGGTCTCCACACGCTTACGGTCGCGCGATCGACCTCAACCCGCTCGTCAACCCGTGCCTGTACGCCAGCGGGTATTTCGAACCGCGCAACGCCACGGCCTACCTGGACCGCAGCCGCACCGATCCAGGGCTCCTACACCGCGGCGACGCGGCGGTGCACGTGTTCACGGATCGCGGCTGGCGGTGGGGCGGCGAGTGGGCGGGTGCGCTGGACTATCAACACTTCGAGCGGCCCTGAGCCCTCATAACTGCAAGGCCCGCGCCGCCGCCGTCGCAACCTCCCCCCGCAGGTTCGACATCGGTGGGCTACCCCGCGTGTGGATCGAGTTCGAGAGCAAGACCAGGTAGGTATTCGAGCCTGGGTCCAGCCAAAGCGAAGTTCCGGTGAAGCCGGTGTGGCCGAAGCTACCGATGGGAAAGACCATCCCCCGGGCCGAGGACAGGCCCGTGTCGATGTCCCAGCCGAACCCGCGCAAGTTCTGCCCCGCGATCGCCGGATAGCGGGGAGCCAGCAGGGGATCGGATCGATTCGGACTGCTGGCGAGTGCCGCTCGGGCGGCATCGTTGGCGGCTTTGAGTTGTTGAGGCGTATGCCCAGGCTGCTGTGGCGCCGTCATCAGCTCCAAAGTTGCTTGTGCCAACGGGAATTGGCTCGGGCGGCCCGCCAGCCGGTCGAGCAGGGCTTGCGCGAAGACGGCGACGTCGTGCGCGGTCGAGAAAACGCCGGCATGTCCGGCCACCCCACCCATGCGCCGGGCCGTGGTGTCCTGCACAGTGCCGCGCAGCAGGCGATCAAGGTCCGGATTGCTGCCCGGTTCGCCCCGGCTCTCTTCGTCACGGGCGGTCGGCGCGATGCGCGATAAGAGATGAGTGTCCCAGGTGCCGTCCGGACAGGCCCGATCCTCCGGGCCGGGCGCCCAGGCGATCGCGGCTCCGATCGTGGTGTGCGGACCGCAGGCTTTCGCCACGGGAAGGTAGCGGGTGTCTGTCATCCCGAGCGGGTCGAAGACGTGCCGCTGGGCGTAGACGTCCAGATCCTCGCCGGTGACCTTCTCGATCAGCGCGCCCAGCAGAATGAAGTTGATGTCGGAATAGCGAAAACCTTGGCCGGGGCCCGATTCCAGCGGCGTGGTGAGCGCGCGATGAATTCCTTCGGCTTTGTTGGCTTCGTCGAGTCCCCACGGCTCCCCCAGATTGACGTCCCCCGTTTCGCCCGACGTGTGGGTGAGCAACATCCGAACGGTCACCTGCGCGCGCCGTGGATCATTCGCGGTGTTGAAGTCGGGCAGGTATTGCTCAACGGTATCGTCGACCGCGACCTTGCCCTGCTCGTAAAGCTGCATGACCGCCGTCGCCGTTGCGAGGCTCTTCGTCAGCGACGCCAGGTCGAAGATCGTGTCCTCGGTCATGGGCTCGGCGGCCGCCGGCAACCCATCCAGACCGGGTTCGCCGTCGAGTTTGCGCGAGCCGTAGGCCTGGTGGAAGGCGACGGTGCCGCCGTGTCCGACGACAAGCACCGCACCGGGCAGTTTGTTAGCGGCGATCGCATCGTTGATCAGCTTGGAGACCTTCGCGAAATCGGCTGCCGGCGCGGCGTCGGGCGGCTTGGACGGTGTCACGAGTTCGGGCGTCGGAGCCGACGGAGGCGGTGACGTCGTTGTCTTCGGACTGTCGGTTGGCGCCGGCTGTGCCGCATCACCGCGCGAGCACGCCGCAACGAGTGCCAGGCAGACCAATACAGCGCCAGCGGCCTTTCGCACTGACTCACGCATGATTCCCCGCCGCCGCGTTCACTGGATTCCGTAGCTGGTCTCGCCCCGATGCTGGGTCCGGCGGATCGGCTTGTCAAGCAGCAGCCTCAATGGCTCCGCCATAAAATCTCGATGACGACAATCTGAACGCACCGGTTCTACCGGGTGCCGGTCGCGGTCCACGTCCTTCGCCGCGAGCGGTAGGTAAAGTACTCGACGGATTGTCGGCGCGCCGAAGTCGCCGTCCGTGGCAACGGGTGTCCCCAGCTAATCGAGGTACGGATGAGTGACGAGTCCGACGCGTCGGACCTCCCCCTGTTCGCGTTCACGACGCGCGACAACGCGCCGCAGATCGCCCCGGCACCGATCGGCCGGACCTGGATGTCAGAGATAACCGAGAGGCGCACGGGTTGGCCGAGTCGGTGTCTGCCAATGCTTATCGCCAACCAGAGCGGCTGGGAGCTGCGCAACCCGTGCGCGTTCACCGCCACGTGGCTCGGTCAGCAGGGCGTGGATGTGATGATCGCGCCCGATAAGCGTGACGCCGGGCAACTGCTGCCCGCCAGCCATTTCGGCAACGGCATTTTGACCTGGCACCTCCCATTCCTGTTTCGCACCCCGCCGGGCTACAACCTGTTGGCCCGCGGGCCGGCGAACTATCCGAAGGACGCGGTGTGCCCGTTGGAGGGCATCGTCGAAACCGACTGGGCGAGTGCGAGTTTCAGCATGAACTGGAAGTTCACCCGCAAGATGATGCCGGTGCGATTCGAGGTCGGCGAGCCGATCTGCATGATCGTCCCGCAGCGCCGCAACGACCTCGAAAAGTTCGCGCCCGAGGTCAGGCGCATCGAATCCGACGCGGATCTGCAACGCAAGTATGAACATTTTCTTCGGTCACGCAACGCGCGAGATCATTCCGAGCAGGAAGCCAGGGTCGCCGCGGGTCAGCAACCGGAGTGGGAAGCCGACTACACGCGAGGCAGACACAGCGACGGCGAAGCCGGAACCCCGGACCATCAGACTCGCCGTCACCTTCGTTCATTCGCACAACACGAGCAGCCGCCGGCATAGGAGTCACGAAAGGCATTGCGGCGCAACACCGATCAGCTGACACGTCCGAGGCGCGCGGCGTCCTCCAGCAGATCGGCCGCCCTGGCCGCACTTTCGGCAGGTGTCGTCATCTGGGCGGCGACCTCACGGACTCGCCTCGCGCACTGCGCCGTGAGGATGGACCGCAGGTCCTCCTCCAGCGATGCCTGGGTGGTCTCGGCGAAGCGCCGCCCAACGCCCAGCCGCAGTTGGTTGACCGCGTCGGCCCACAGCGGCTGATCGACCGAGATCGCCAGGATCAGCGTCGGGGCGCCGGCTCGGATGCCGGCGAACGTGGTGCCCGGACCGCCGTGGTGGACGACGGCGCGACAGGCCGGAAAGACGGCAGAATGGTTCACAGCGCCGACAACCTTGACGTGGTCGAGCTGTGGGACACCGGCGAAATCGGTTGTGCCACTGCAAATCAGCGCCCGCTCGCCCAACTGCTCACATGCTCCGCTGATCGTCGCGTATGCGTCGGCAGGAAACGCCACTCGGGTGCTGCCAAAGCCGAAATAGATCGGCGGTGATCCCTCGGCAATCCACGACGTCACCTCGTCGTCGGCCTCCATCGGCAGTTCCAGCGTCAGCCCTCCAACGAAGGGACGGTGGGAGTCGCCATGCCATTCCGCCGCCAGCCCCGGGAAGAAGAACTCGTCGTAGGCCTGGATCGCCAGCAATTGGCCCGTCGAGTCTCCCATTTCAGCTGGCAGACCTAGCTCCCGACGTTGGGCGTCTTCGGCGTCTTTGGTGACGTCCCAACTCGTGGCTGCTGGCGCTATCGGGTAGAACTGCAGCGCGGCCAGCGGAATGTCGTAGTACTCAGCGACATTGGCGGCCAGCCGCTGTTCGCTGAGGTCCGCCAACAACAGGTCAGCCCCCTCTGCCAGCGACGTCAACGCGGCACCCAGCATCGGCCACAGCAGGCTGACATCGTTCATGATTTCCAACGCCATGCTGAGCGGACTCGGCGATTCTCCGTACTTGCGCAGTAGCTCCGCATTTCGCGCCGCCTGGTCCGGGCCGTGGGCCACCCCGGCAAGACCGGCCGACTCGACCAAGCCGAGATAGTTGGGCGGGACCGCCAGGCGCACCTCGTGCCCGCGCCGCTGCAGCTCGCGACCGACGGCGGCGAACGGCTCGACATCTCCCCGCGATCCCACGGTTGCCAACGCGAATTTCATCGCGGGTCCTGCCGAACCGGCATCGAGCGTCGCCTCCTCACCAGATCCGGTGCGTCTCGGTCCATCGGGCGCCATCCTTGCACGCGCCACCGGCCCGAGGCCGAACGCGTCGCCGTCGTGGCCGGTAAGTTGTACGTGACTCGAATCTTTCGAGCCGAGCTACTTCGATGTGGAGGCCCCGATGACCTCGCCGCGCTGCCGGGGAAGCGGCCCGCGGCTGCACGTCGCGTTTGTGTGCAGCTTCAATCGCGCTCGATCGGTGATGGCCGCCGTGTTGTTCGCGGAGCAGCTGCGGGAGCGTGGTCTCGGCGATCTGGTGCGGGTGTCCAGTGCCGGCACGGCCGCTTGTGTGGGTGACAGCGCCGACGAGCAGGCGTGCTCGGTGCTGGGTGAGCATGGCTACCCGGTGCCGGCCGATCATCGGGCCGCGCTGGTCGGCGATGAGCACCTGGGCGCTGATCTGGTGGTTGCGCTGGGTCGCGAACACGTTCCGATGTTGCGGGCGTGCGGGCTTGATGGCGAAAGGCTGACGTGCGTCGACGTTCGGAACCCCATCTTCGGTGCCGACTTCGAGCATGCCTTCGCGGCTATCGAGGCCGCGATGCCCGCGCTGCACGAGTGGCTCGACGAGCGCCTGACCGCACCCGATTTCGGCCGCTTGGAAACCGCGGTGGGCTTTCGCTTTTGGACCGGCATCGCCGGGGACGTGCTCAGATCTCCGTACAACTCGCACATCTCGTGGCCGACCAAATCGTGTGATGCCGGATGCTCCATCCCCGGGCACGTGCCGCCCGCTCCGGGGTGCGAGTGCGGCTGGTACGCCGACATCGAGGTCGCGGACCTGATCGCGCGGGCACGCGGGTTTCCCAGAGCGCAGCGCGACGCGGCGCGCATGGGGGTGGTGGACCCGCCGTGGTCGTATCTGGTCGTCGGCAAGGTTGTCTTGTCCGACGTGCAGGCGTTTCGGCCGCTGCCGTCGCTGACGATCAGCCCCCGTGCCGAGTACCGGGCGCGTGGGGGCACCATCATCGAGCTCGGCCTACTCGACACGGACGGCGGCGCCGAGGCCGTGGCGTTCGGCCAGGAGTTGTCCGACCGATACGACGTGGAGGTCCTGGATATCAGCGACCGCGCGCGGCTCGACGACTGTGCCCCCCAGCGGGGCCGCTAGGCCCTTCGTTTGGGTTGCACCGCACCGACTCAGTTCTGCACGAGATCGGGTATCGGTTCGGCGTCCGTCAGCCAGTGACGTCCGGCCGCGCGGGCCGCCTCCCACTTGGGGATGCTCACCGCATCGTCCTGGCCCAGGTCCTGGGGAGTGGGGCCGATGCGCTCCACCAGACCGGCGAGGGCTTGCGTATCGAAGTTGTACACCTGCGCCGCGGTAAGCCCGAGGATCTGCCGAGTCTCGTCGATGGGAATGTCCCAGAACGAGCGCCGCAGCCAGTCGCGGGTGTGCGGCCATGTTCCTTCCGGGTGCGGATAATCGTTGCCCCACAACATGTTTGGCACGCCGATCTCGTAGCGCCGGGCCAGTTCGCGGCGTTCGGTGGTGGTGGCACCGATGAAGCAGTTCCGGTCGAAGTACGCCGAGGGCGGCATCGTCAGATCGCCCTCCAGCAGACGGCTCATTTTCTTGGCCGAGTGCTCGCGCATGAACCGGGTGTCCATCAGCCACAACAGATCGTTGGCCCAGTAGGCGCCGCACTCGGTGGCTCCCCAGCGCAGGTTCGGGAACCGCTCGAACACGCCGGCCCACAACGCGAACCACAGCGGCCGGACTCCCCACCAGCGCACCTCGGTCGTGTAGATGCCAAGGTGTGGGCCGTACTGCTCGCTCGGGGCGGGACCGACGTGGGTGTGCACTGGCATCTGCAAGTCCTGGCAGGCGGCCCAGACCTTGTCGTAACGCCGGTCATGGTAGGGCGGATAGTCACCCCAGAGCACCGGGATCATGATTCCGCCGCGCAGCCCGGCCTCGGCCGCGCGCGCGATCTCGGCCACCGCCGCGTCGACGTCCGCCAGTATCGGAATCACCGCAACCCCGGCCCGTCGCTCCGGGCTGCAGCTGCACAGTTCGGCCAGCCAGCGGTTGTGGGCCCGCGCCCCGGCCATGGCACGTCCCGGGTCCAGGTCGCCGGACTGCCCCAGGCCCGCGCCGAACGGGGCCCCGGCGACCCCGGTGACGGCGTCGGCGTCGGGAAAGATGACCTCGCCGGCGACGCCGTCCCCGTCGAGTTCGCGGTCGCGCTGGGCGACGTCCCAGCCGCCCGCGATGCCGTCGCCGTGTTCGTCGAACCACGTCTGCGCGAACTGTTCGTCGATGAAGCCGCTGGCCTGCGCCGCGGCGGCGATCTTCTCGGCGAGGAAGGCCTCGAAGTCGTCCCGGTATTCCGGGTCGATGTAGTCGCGATACTGCTCGGTGGGCAGCTCGGCGTGGGTGTCGGCGGAGATGATCAGGTAGGGCGCCGCGTCGTTCATGGGAGTCCTCTCGCTTACCAGGCCCGGATGGGATCGGGCTCGAAGACGGTGCTGCTCGCGTCGGCGGGCACGGCAGCCAGCGGCTCGGCGACCTCGGCCACCGTCGGGCCGATTCGATTGACAAGTGGCGCAAGGCATTCGAGGTCGAAGCCGTAAACCGCGGCTGCGTTCCGCCCCACCATGGCCGCCACCTCGTCACTTGGAACGCAGGAGAACGTGTGCCGCAACGCCTCCCGGGTGTAGGGAGCGGTGCCCTCCAGGTGCGGGTAGTCGCTCCCCCACATGATCCGGTCAACACCGATGCCGTGGCGCTGCGCACATTCGACGGGCCGCATGAAGCTGGCGCCGACGTAGCACTGGCGGGCCCAGTACTCGCTGGGCCGCAGCGTCAGCGAGCCGGCGGTGGGCCCCGCGAAGCGGGCGATCGCCGAGCTCGCCCGCGCGTACCGGGCCGCGGCCACGTCGAGCGAGTCGAGGGTCGCCGGTATCCAGCCGGCGCCCTGCTCGGTGAAGACCACGGTGAGATCCGGATGACGATCCATCACGCCGCTGAAGATCAAATGCCACAGCGCCCGGTGCGCAAACCAGTGCGTCTCGTACACCCAGACGGCGAACGCGCTGCCCCACCCGTCCGTCGGGTTGGGTCCGGCGTTGCCGCCGTGGTGGTTGATCACCACACCCGCCTCGGCGCATGCCGCCCAGAGCGGAGCCCAGTGCTCGGCGTAGAGCTGGGGGATGCCACTGCCCGGGGGGATCCCGGGCAGCAGCACACCGCCGCGCAGCCCCAGCTTGGCGATCCGGGCTATCTCGGCGATGGCTTCGTCGAGGTCCCCCAGCAGGATCTGGCCCACCCCGGCGCGCCGCTCGGGCGACAACGAACAGAAGTCGGCCAGCCAGCGGTTGTGCGCCCGCAGCCCGGCCCAGCGCAGCTCCAGCTCCCGGCCCGACTCCGGCTGGGGGGCAGCCAGACTCGCCTGCGGAAAGAAGGGGGGCACGGTATTGGGGAAGAGCACCTCCCCCGCGATGCCTTGGGCATCCAAATCGGAGTTGCGCCGATCGCTGTTCCAGTTGCGCTCGGCGTCGGCCTCGGTGAGGTCACCGAAGGGGTTGACGTATGTCGTTGCCCAGCCGTCGAATTCGTCCCGGTACTGCGGATCGAGGTACGCGCGGTAGTCGAGCAGGTCCGCGCCGGCATGGCAGTCAGCCGAAATGACCGTGTACCGGTCCATGCGCTATACCCGCGTCGGCTCGGGCCGGGGGGCAGCGAGCAGTGCCACGTCGTCGTAGCGCTGATGCACATACGGCAGCAGCCAGTCCTGCGGCACCGGCGTCGCGATCCGGCCCACCTGGACGGTGCGCCGACGACACCAGGTGATCGATCCGAGCTGACGGACCACGATGTCGGCCACCGGGTCCAGCGGCGACTCCCCCAATTCGATTGTGCCGTCGATGTTCTCGAGCAGCTCGTAGTGCCGGTGGTACTCGCCGTAGACCAGATGCGGGTCGGTGATGCCGCTGCCGTCGGGCGCACGCAGGAACTTGAAGTAGAACTCGGTGTTCACCTGGTCGGGCGGCAACTCCGCCGGGCCGGTGATCTGACCGTTCACCGTGATGAGCTGATAGCCCAGCCGGTCGATGCTGGCGGCGACGCGATCGCCGTCGCGCTCCACCTCGATGTGGGCCAGTTTCTTTGGCTCACCGAATGTTTCGCGTCCACCCGTGACCGACTGCTCGGTGGACTGGGGCATGAAGAGCGGATAGTCGCCCTCGAGTTCACCGTGCCGGGCGGTCACCGAAAACACAGCCGACCCGAACGGCGGCCTGCCCTCGATCCGAACCCGCTGCAGCTGGATTCGCACCAGCGGTTCGGCCGCGGGTTCTAACGGCTTGGGCAACACGGCCGCGACGATCTCCGGATCGGTGAGATAGGTGATGGTGATCGCCTCGGTGGCGATGGGCGCCTTGGTGGCGTCGATCTCGTGGTCGACCTGCGCCTCGGGCGGGCGGGCACCGTATCGAACTGCGTTGGCACTCAACGTGTTTCTCCTTCGGTTTGCTCGGCATGCTTGCCCAGGACGTCGACCAGATAGTCAGGCTCGCCGCGATTGAGGATGGACGCCGCCTTGGCGCTCACCACCTGATCGGAGGATGTGGGCGGACCCATCATCCAAAACCGGTCCGCCCGGATCCCGTCGATAACCTGATCGGCCACCGTCTCGAGCGGGGTGAACTCGACGTGCGCGCCGGCGGCCTCAAAGCGGGCCACCACGCTTTCCAGCGTCGACTCCGGTGTGCGGCGTTGCTGGGTCGCGGCGTAGCGCTGCGGACGGTGCCGCCACGACTCCCAGATGCCGGTGTTCAGAAAGCCGCCGGGGAAAAGGACGTGCGCCCGCACCCGTGTCCCGGTCATCTCCAGATGGGTGTAGAGGCTTTCGGTCAGGCAGAGCACCGCGGCCTTGGTCATCGGATAGACCGCCGTCGCCGGGCCACCCATGGCCCCCCGGGCGATGGGCGCGAACCCGCCGTTGCCCGAGCAGGTGTTTACCACGTGCCCTTCGCCCTGCTCGAGCAGGATGGGCACGAAAGCCTTGATGCCGTGGATGACGCCCAGCACGTTGACGTCGATCCCCCAGTGCCAATCGGCCAGGTCGTGTTCCCACATGTAACCCTCGGAGACCCCACCCGTGCCGGCGTTGTTGCACACCACGTGCACGGCGCCGAAGCGATCGAGCGCCTCCTTGGCCAGCGCCTCGACCGACGAATAGTCGGTGACGTCGGTGACCACGCCGAGCGCCTCGATGCCCTCGTCGGCGAGCGCCCGGGTCGCCTCGCCGAGTGGTTCCGCGAGGACATCGGCCAGCACCACCTTCATGCCCTCTTGGCCGAAACGGCGGCCCATGGCCCGGCCGATGCCGCCGGCTCCGCCGGTCACGACCGCCACCTTGCCCGCCAGCTCCCTCATTGTGTGGCAATGGTCACATGGTCGCGTATATCACCGCAACAAGTCGCATTATGCGACCATTAGGGCCTATGGCTCCGCGTCCCTCCCCGCAGACCGAACGGGTCGTGAACCTGTTCGAGCAGCTGATGGATGGCAGCGCGGGCGCGACGGGCATGACGTTGGCCGAGGTGTCACGCCACCTGAGTGTCCACAAGGCCAGCTGCCACTCGATGCTGTCCGAACTCCTGCGGGCGGGCTGGCTGCTGCGCGACCCGGTCCGCAAGACCTACCACCTCGGACCCGCTCTGGTCCGACTCGGCCACGAAGCGGCCACCCGCTATCCGGCCCTGGTGTTGGCCCGCTCGGCGATGGCCGAGCTGTCGGCCGCGACGGGCGCACACTGCGTTGCCTTCTCGGTCAGCGAGGACTGCGCCACCGTCGTCGACCAGGTCCGAAGCCGTCACGGCGGTCACCCGATGCCCATCGGCACCCAGTTCCCGCACCGCCCGCCGTATGGGGCGTCGACCGTCGCCTGGGCCGGGCCGCAGGCTCGGGAGCGCTGGCTGGCCGCCCTGCCCGACGACGTGCGCGATCGCTACCGGCAGGCCATCACCGCCGCTAAGCAGCGCGGCTATGCGGTCGGTCTGCACATCCTGCCCGATCTGCGTCTGCGGGAACTGGCGCAGATCGTGCGCAGCGCCGAGGTACGTTCCACCCGGCTCAGCCAACTGGCGCAGGAGTTGACCGACGAGCTGATCCATCAGGAGGAGTGGTTCCCGATCAGCCTGGACCCGGACGACAACTACGAGGTGAGCCATATCGACTCCCCGATCCTCGAATCGGAATCGCGCATCGCACTGATGCTCAGCCTGGTTCCCAGCGCCGAGCCGATGAGCGGCGCGGCGGTCACCCGTCTGGGGACGCAGCTCTGCGCCGCGACCAGTCGGCTGAGCGCCGCACTAACCGGCTAACGCCGTTCCGGAGCCAGCCGCTTGAGGGCCAGGCCCCCTTCGAATGGTCGGTAGCCGAACGCGGCCGGGGCGCGATAGCCGGTGTCCTCGAGCGGAGTGTGCACCTCGTCGACCGTGGGACCGATCTCGGCCGCCACCGGCACCAGCGCATCGAGATCGAATCGGTAGAGCCGACCGGCGGTGCCGCCCAAGATCTTTCGGCAGTCGTCCTGCGACCGGTTGTGCAGCGCCCAACGAATGGCCAGCTTGGAGTGCGGCGAAAAGCCTTCCTCGTGCGGATAGTCACTGCCCCACATGACGTGGTCCGGGCCCACGTAATCGACCACTCCGGACTCGAACGGCGTCAGCTCGGTGGCGAAATAGCAGTTCCGCTTGACGTATTCGCTCGGTGTCAGCGTCAGCGCGTCGACCGATGAGCCGCCGAACATCCCGTACGTGCGGTTGCCGGCCTCGGATTTCATGGTGGGAACCATCGCGTCGAGCATGCCGATTTGGCCCGGCACCCAGTAGGTGCCCTGCTCGGTCGGGACGAATCGCAGCGCCGGGTAGCGCTCGAAGACCCCGGCCAGGATCAGGTGTCCGACGGTGCGCTGCGCCCACATCGCCATCTCGGTGATCAACACCGCGTTGGACGCCGGCTGGTCCATCGGCATCTCGGGACTGCCGGCGCCCGCATGCTGCACCACCGTCAGGTCCAACTCCTCGCACAGCGCCCAGATCGGTTCGTAGCGGGTGTGAAAGAGCGGGGCCACCAGCGGGTCACCGGGCGAGACCGCCGGAATCAGGACACCACCAAAGCAGTCCTGCTCCGCACCCCAGCGGATTTCTTCCAGGGCCAGGTCGACGTCGTTGGGAAAGATCTGAATCAACCCGCGGCGTCGGGCCGGGGCCAACGAACAGAAGTCGATCTGCCACCGGTTGTGGGCCTGCACACCGGCCCAACGCTTCTCGAACTCGGCACGGGTGCGGGGCAGGCTGATGGTGATGTTGGGCGTGGACGGGAAAAACGGAGGGACCGTGTTGGGCAGCAACACCTCGGCGGCCACCCCGTCGGCGTCCATCTCGGACATCCGCATCTCGTGGTCCCAGTTGCGGGCCGCGGTGGCGACGATCAGATCGTCGAACGGGCTGGCATAGGCCTTGGCCCAGTCGTCGAAATCCTCGTGGAGATGCGCCGGGAGATACGGCTTGTAGCCGTACAGATCCGCTCCGGCATGGGTGTCTGTCGAAATGACGACATAGCGATCCAAGGTGTCCCAGGTTGTACTCATCGCACCCTCTCGTCGGTAGATCGAGTATAGGACTCGGGGCGAACCTGGCCAGGTCGGAAGTCGCCGAAGGGCCGACCGCCGCTCGCGCGCAGGTCACAAGGATTCCGCAAGGATTTTGCAAGGGCTCCCCGGGAAGCTTCTCTTAACGCCCCGGCGCACCAGAGAGAGGAAAGACCATGCGGGATCCTGCACACCGCCACCTGCGGCCGGTACGGGACATCGCCGCGCCGTCGCTGCAATTCCGCACCATCCACGGCCACCGCCGCGCCTTCCGGATCGCCGGCTCGGGCCCGGTCATCGTCATGCTGCACGGCGTCGGCGACAGCTCCACGACGTGGCAGCCCGTCCACGCCCAGCTCGCCCAACGATTCACCGTCATCGCCCCCGACCTGTTGGGCCACGGCGAATCCGACAAGCCGCGTGCCGACTACTCATTGGCGTCTTTTGCCAACGGCCTGCGTGACCTGCTCACCGCACTCGACATCGACCGTGTCACGCTCGTCGGGCACTCGTTCGGCGGCGGCCTCGCGGCACAGTTCGCGTATCAATATCCGCAGTTTGTCGAGCGCATCGTGCTGGTCAGCGCGGGCGGCGTGACGAAAGACGTCAGCCTCGCGTTGCGTTTGGCTGCCATGCCGATGGGCGCCGAGGCCCTGTCGGTGCTGAAGCTGCCCGGCGCGCTCCCCGCGGTGCAACTCATCACCCGCGCACTCGGAAACGCCATGGGCTCAACACGATTCGGCAGCGACGTGGCGAGTCTGCCCCGCCTCGTCGACGGGTTGCGCAAACCGGGTGCGGTGGCCGCCTTCGCACGCACGCTGCGCGGGGTCGTCGACACGCGCGGCCAGTACGTCACGATGCTGGACCGCACCTATCTGATGCCGGGCCTGCCGGTGCAGATCATCTGGGGCGAGGACGACCCGATCATCCCGGTCAGCCACGCTCACGTGGCCCACGAGCAGATTCCCGGTTCGCGCCTGGAGATCTTCGAACAATCCGGACACGTCCCGCACGACACCCACCCGGACCGCTTCGTGGCGACCGTCGAAAAATTCATCGACTCGACCGAACCGTTCGCCTACGACGCGGAGCTGATGCGGGTCGCGCTGCAGACCGGCGTAAGTCAGTACGCCGGCGACGAACACGAATCCGACCTTGCTTAACCCTGGGGCGGGTGACACGGTGCGGCTGTTCTGCTTTCATCACGCCGGGGGCGGCCGACTGGCCTTCAACTCCTGGGGCAAGGCGCTGGGCCCGACGGTCGAGGTGATCCCGGTCGAGGTCGCCAACCGCGAGCGCTTCGGCAAGCTGCGCGAGCTCATCGACGTGCTGGACGCCCAGCTGGGATCCGCCCTCGATCAACCACATGTGTTCTTCGGCCACAGTTTCGGCGCCCTGGTGGCATACCGGTTGGCGTGCGTGCGCGCGGAGCACGGGTCCCCGCTGCCGCGCGCGGTGTTCCTATCCGCCTACGCCCCACCGCATCTCCCACCGCCCCTGCATGTGGTGGATCTGCTCGACGACCAACAACTCGCGACGCTGCTGTCCGATCTCGGCGGCCTGCCTGCGGGACTTACCCGCTGGCCCACCCTGCGCGAGCGTGCCGTGACCGCCGCTCGACACGACTTGCGGCTATGCATGACAGACGAGGAACAGGGCGCGGCGGAACTGTCCTGCCCGATCCACGTCTTTGGCGGCAGCGAAGACCCCCTGGTGAGTGAATCCGACTTGCACGAGTGGCGTTCGCGGACAACGACAGACTTCTCCGTCCAAATCCTTCGCGGCGGCCACTTCTATATCCGGGACCGGCAGCCGCTGTTCAGCACACTTCGGCCGCTGCTATCGACGATCGCGGCGGCCTAGCCGGGCGGCACTCGACGGCGCTACGGCAGCACCGTATGCATGAGCATCACACTGTAGGCCGACCAGAGCGAGAGGCTGAAATAGAGGTCCTTGCCGGTCGTCCACGGATGCATGAACGGGGCGTAGATGCCGCCGGGAAGTTGTTTCGACGTCACCAGCGTCCGGGGCGAGCTCCACGGCCCCTGTGCAGCCGGCGCCGTCCGCATGACAACGTTGTTGGAGCCGTTGCAGTACATCGCCACGAACTTGTTGAGATACGTGTTGTATTGGACCGACATTTCGCTCACCGGCGCCGGAATCACCACCCGTGCCGCGAACGGCTTGTTCGTAACCCACGAATCGGACCCGAAGAAGTTCCACCATTGCTTGCCCCAATATTGGTATTTCGTCAGGTCTAGCTCCGAGCCCTCTCGGACACGCGCGACGTACGCCGGCCCGCCCCGCCCGGACGGGGTGCCGAACGAATAGAGGTAGCCATCGCCCGGCCTAACGAAGGCGCCCTGCTGAAACTTCTGGTTTCCCCACCACGGCCAACGGACGGTCGCACGTTTGGCGCTCCACGTCTGCCCGTTGTCGTCGGAAACCGCCAGCGCCGAAAAGTTGGTCGTCCACTGGCCCGGATTTCCCCACCGCCTGATGGACATGAAGTTGATGTATTGCCGGCTCCCGACCGAGATGCCGGCGGTAGGGATGATCGTCAC
The DNA here is from genome assembly GCF_010730195.1 of Mycobacterium conspicuum. NCBI lineage: Bacteria > Bacillati > Actinomycetota > Actinomycetes > Mycobacteriales > Mycobacteriaceae > Mycobacterium > Mycobacterium conspicuum. The sequence goes on along the minus strand of NZ_AP022613.1, from coordinate 1,218,713 downwards.
CTCGGTCGGAGCGATCCCGAGACTGGCAATGATCTGCCTTGAAAAGTTGTATTTGCCTGGGATGGCTGGGTTTTGGGTGACCGGAGAGCCCCCGTAGTTCGCGCCGGCCACGGTGTCCGGGACGGGATCCGGCACATAAAGGCCATCGGTCAGTGTTCGGTCGCTGCTGCGCAACAAGGTGTTGGATCGCCATTGCTGACCGGGGACGCCGCAGTCGCCGAACGTGTCGCCGAAGGCCAGGAGCGTTTGGTCGTTGTTGGGATCGCCGTTGTCCCACATGATTCCGAGATCGGCGCCGGAGATCGCGAAACGATTGAAGGTGTCATTGGGGCTGACCGGTCCGTTTATCCAACCGACGAATGAGGTGGACGGGACCGCGACGGCGGCGGCAGGCGCCGGCGCCGGCGCCGCCGGCGCCGGAACTTCGGCGTGCGCGGCCGGATTCGGGCCATTCCGGTTCGGCGCGGCCTGATCGGGCGTGCCCGGAGGAGTGGGGCCCGGTATCACCTCGGCCTGGTTCTCCCACGGCGCGGACGTCGGCGGACTGGCGAGCGAGGCATCCGGCGGGAGCGGGCCCACCTCGGGCGGGGGCGCCTGGTCCTGCGCACCGGCCGGCTTACGCCCGCTTGGTATGTGTTCCACCGGCCCCGGAGCGCGCGGCACAAAAATCTTCGGTGGGACCGCGCCAGCGGGTCCCGGACTGGGCAGCGTCTGGGCACACGGGTCGGCGCTTGCCGGACAAAGCACGACGATCGGGGTGACGAAAACCACCGCGGCCGCAACCGCCGCCGCGGCCAGCCGGGAAACTGCCGACATGTCACACCTTCCGGAAACCCGCAACATGTAGATGTGACGATTGTGACCTGTGTGAAGTCACGATTTTTGGCTTGCCAAGATGGATATGCACTTGTGACCGCGTTGCGACCCGCCATGACGGTTCCGTTGTTTCGATGCGATCGTTCCTGCGGTTTAGTCTGGTCAGAGGCAGACGATTCGAAGAGCCGACAGGACAAGCACCGATGATCGACGATCAGTCCGTCACAACGCTGGAGGACCTCCGCGGCGATCTGGCGCAGCGGTACAAGCGGACGCCAACCGGCGGGAAATCGGTCGACAGCGCGATCGTCGAGGCCGACCTGGCCGCGCTCGACCGCGACGGCTACGTCATCTGGGAGAACCTGCTCACCGCGGACCAGTGCGGCCAAATCCGCGAGATCGTACGCCCATGGCTGGCGCACACCGGACGCAACTCGTTCGAGGGCCGACGCACCCAGCGCATCTATAGCTTGCTGAGCAGGACACGGGTGTGCGACCGCCTGGTCGACAACCCACGGGTGCTGGCGGTGCTCGATCGGCTGCTGATGCCCAACTACCTGCTTTCGGCGTTGCAGGCCATCAACATTCAGCCCGGGGAGGCCGCGCAACTGGCGCACCACGACGACGGCTTCTATCCGATTCCGCGGCCGCGGGCACCCCTGGCGGCGGCGACGATCTGGGCGATCAACGACTTCACGGCCGACAACGGCGCCACGGTGCTGTATCCGGGCAGCCACCGCTGGGGCAAGCGTCGGCCGGGTTCCAAGGATCACGCGATGCCCGTCGTGATGCCCGCCGGCTCCTGCGTCTTTTTCGTGGGCACCTTGTGGCATGGCGGAGGCGCCAACGCCACCACGCGCGAGCGTCTGGCCGTCACCGCCCAGTACTGCCAACCGTGGCTGCGACCGATGGAGGCCTTCACGTTATCGATATCGCGCGAGATCGCTCGCGAGGTCTCCGATGACATTCGCCGCATGCTCGGGTACAGCATCCACCCGCCGTTCGTGGGCGCGGTCGACGGGCTGCACCCGCTCCGACTGCTGGAAAACGCGCCCGACCGCTAGGGCTCAATACAGGGCCAAGTCTCCTCGCGTTCGTGTCGGGCAGGCCACGCTGTCCGCAATTTCGCGGGACATCACGTGTTGGTGGTAGTGCATCGCGCACTTGACCGCGCAGATGAACAAGACGGTGGGATCCGGCCGATGGCGAAGCATGGTCGTCATGCGGCGGCGATAGATGCGGCGCAGCCGCGGGTCGGGGACGTTGCTCATCAACCGGAGAAACAAGACGATCGCCCCGAGCGCATAGACCGACTGGGATTTCCGCTTGATCCACGGATGGCGGCACCAGTAGGCATTGCGGGCGCGGGCGAAATCGATTCGGCGCCTGAGGTAGAGGTTTTCCAGCCGGTCGAAGTAGAACTCGGGATCGTGTAGGTCCAGCATCAGGCGGATATAGCCGTCGCGCATCTGGTCGCGCGTCATGCCGAGCGGAATGACGTTCGTGCCGAACATCCCGTCGGAGGGGTTCGTCTCCGAAAGATCCAGGCGCCCTTCGTTCTTCAAACGCGCGTACAGCGGTGTCTTCGGGATGGCGACGAGCATGTTGACCGTCGGATGCATGATGTCGGTCTGACGAATGAACTCGTACTGCGCCTTGAAGATTCGTTCATCGTCGTGGTCGAAGCCGACGATCATGCCGCACAGCACTTCGAGGCCGGCGTCTTGTACCTTGCGCACGCGGTCGACGATCGTGCCGCCTTTGCGAACGTTTTGATACTTCTTGGTCTCCCGGAGCGATTCTTCGCTCGGGCTCTCGATACCGATGAAGACCATGGCGACGTTAGCCGCGTCCAGCAATTCCATCATTTCGTCGTCTTCGGCGAGGTTGAGCGACGCATACGCGACAAACGCCATGGGATATCCCTTGGCGGCCTGCCACGCCGCAACGTCCTGCAGCAACTTCTTCATCGGAATCCTGGTGCCGATGAGGTTGTCATCGACGATGAAGGCGATGCGTACGCGCTGCTTGCGCATCGCTTCCAACTCGGTGATCACCTGCGCGCTCGTCTTCAGCCTCGGCCTGCGGCCGAACGTGATTGGGATGTCGCAAAACTCGCACTGGAACGGACAGCCGCGGCTGAATTGGACGCTGCCGAACAGATAGTGCTTCGCCTTGACCAGGTCGTACCGTGGCACCGGCGAGCGGGTCATGTCGGTCGGCTCGGTTTGCTCGTAGCGCCGCGCATGCCGTCCCTGGGCCCACTCGTCAAGGAACTGCGGCCAGGTCGTGTCCGCTTCACCGACGAAAATCACATCCGCCAGGCCGGCAAAGTACTCTTCTTGGACGGTGACCGATGGACCGCCGACGACGGTGAAGACGTTGCGGGCCTTCAGTTCGCGGAGAATCTCGAGCATCCGATGGCCCTGCACGTCCATCCCGGTCAGCCCCACGATGTCGGCCTTCGCCAGACGTTCGTAGTCGATGCGCTCCACGTTCTCATCGACGATCGTCACGCAATGGCCGTCGGGCGTCAGCGCTGCCAGCAACGGAAGGCAGACACTGGGCAAGATGCGCCTTTTACCAAGCAACGGAAGCGCATGTTCGAGGCCCCAATAGGACACGTCGAACCGAGGATTGACCAGCACAATATCGGCCATCATCGCCTGCCTCGACCTGAGGGGTGGGTCGCGGTGCCACGCAAGGGGTCATTCTTCGCCGGGCCAGCACATCAGTCAATGCGGTAGCCGGGATCATCTGCAGCACCTTGCGTCGCTCGGATTTGGCGGTATAAATGCTTGGCCTGACGATGTCTCAAAGTTCTAGGGACGCAGGGCAACCGGGCAATGAGAGGTCAGCTGGCGACACCGCCGTCGATGGTCAGCACCGATCCGGTGGTGTAGCTCGAGGCGTCGGACAGCAGATAAATCACGGCGCCGACAATTTCTTCGGGACGTCCCACCCGATTCAATGCGATGGGTCGCAGGATGTCAGGCAAACGGTCTGGGTCGCGCACGAAGCCCGAAGCGGCGTCGGTGTCAAAGGTTCCGCAGATGATTCCGTTGACTCGGACACCCACGGGCGCGTATTCGATGGCGGTCGCGGTGGTCAACGCGTTCAATCCCGCCTTGGCCGCGGCGTAGACCGTGGTGACCGGGGTGGGTCTTACCGACGCGAGCGAGCTGACGTTGACGATCGATCCGCCGCCGGTGCGAGCCATGGCCGTCGCGGCCAGCGCCGTCAAACGCGTTGGTCCCTTGAGGTTTACGCCGATCACCTTGTCGAACAACGCTTCCGAGGTTTCCAGCAGCGACGGCGCCAAGGGACTCATCCCGGCATTGTTCACCAGGCCGTCGAGTCGGCCCCAGCGCGCGGCGGCGGCATCGACGACGGCGTCCAGTGTTTCCCAGTGTCCGACATGACATTCCAGCGGGTGCGCGTGGCCGCCGGAATCGGTGATCCGGGCGGCGAGTTCTTGGCACGCGGCGAGTTTTCGGCTGGCGATGACCACCCGCGCCCCGCGCTGCGCGAGGCCCAGGCTCATGGCGGCGCCGAGGCCACGACTTCCACCGGTGATCAGGACCACGCGATCGCTGACATCGAACAATGCATCGTTCATCGGGCAAACCTCTGGGCACGGACAAGGAGTTGGTCGGCGATGGGCCCGAAAAGCTCGTGCAAAGGGTTGCGGGATGCGCCGCGAAGATAACTCGCGTAGGAGCCTTCCAGCACTATGGCCAGCTTCCAGGCGCTGAACGCCTGATACCACCCGAATCGGGACAGGTCGCGCCCCGTGGCGGTGGCGTAGCGGTCCACCAATTCCGACGGTGACTGACAGGCCTCGGGCGCCATGCCGTTGGGAGTGCCCGGGGCGGCCAGGGCGATCGAGTTGCCGTCCTCCGGCCAGAAGATCATGGCCCAGGCCAGGTCGATGAGCGGGTCTCCGACGGTGGTCATCTCGAAGTCGACGACGCAGGCGACCTTCGGCGGCGCCGCCGGTGCCCAGATCAGGTTGTCTACCTTGTAGTCGCCGTGCATGACGGCCAGTTCGCCGTGGGCGGGCAGGTTCGCCTGCAGCCAGCGCGCGATGTCATCGACGCCGGCGAGGTCGCGCAGCCGGTAGCTGTCGAGTTGGGCCATCCAGCGGTCGACCTGTCGACCCAAAAAGCCCTCCGGGCGCGCTATCTCGGCAAGCACGGTCTTGGTCCAGTCCACCGCGTGCAGGTCGACGAGCGTGTCGATGAGTTGCTCGCCGACCAGATTCTGCGAGCCGGGGTCGTCGCGCAGCGGCGCCGGCAACCCGTGTCGGCGGATCACGCCACCCTCGACGAAGGACATCACGAAGAACGGGGCCCCGAGGATGGTGGCGTCGGCGCTCCATCCCAGCACGCGAGGCACCGGAACCCCCTGCGCGGCCAGCGATTCCATGATTCGCGCTTCGCGAACGACTTGGTGGGCGGTTTCGGACACCGCGGTCCGCGGGGCGCGGCGGACCACCCATGATTCACCCAGCCGATCGACGCGGAACATCTCACAGCTGCCGCCGCCGCGAAGCGCTGTCACCTCGAGATCGGCGTGCTGCCCGGTCTGTGCGGCCAACCATGCGCTGAATTGGCCCACGTCGAAATCGAGTGGCGGCGCGCTCATCGCAGTGCCTCGTCGCGTGCGATGCCATCGATGAGGTATCCGATGTGTGCCGCGAACAATTCGTCGATCTCTTCGGCGGTCACGCCGGCCGGGTCGCTGCCGGCGAGGCGGTCGCGGCGCCGAGACGCCGACGGCGGGTGATCCATGGCGACGAAGCCCACGATCGCCCAAGTCAGCAGCCGGCACGCGCGAACCGCGACATCCTTGGACATTCCGTCGCGGCGCATGCATTTCAACAACGGTTTGGTCGCCTCCAGGTATGTCGGCCGCTTCACCTGCAGGAAGAGCCTGCTATCGGCGGCCGCCGTGAGGCGCTGACGCAGCTGATGCGCCCAACGTCGCGCGTAGTCCGGCCATGGTTCGTCGCGATCCAGCGGAGGCGCGAGGTCGGCGAGGAAATGCTGGGCGATCGCATCCAACAGCGCGTCCTTGTTGCCGATCCGCGCGTACACCGGTGGGGGTGTCACCCCGAGGCGACCGGCCACGCTACGCATGCTGACCGCGTCGAGCCCGCCCTCGCGCAAGATCTCCACCGCGGCGGCGACGATCTGCTCCGCGTTCAGCGCTATCTCATTGGTCACGATCGGCCGACACCCGCTTGCTCGCACAGTTCGGCCCATTTCCGTTGTGCCGCAGGCCGACGCGACGGCAGGTGCTCGGTCGGCCACCCCTCGACGGGTCGGTACTTCTTCAGCACGTGACGCGCCAGCACCGACTTGTGCAACTCGTCCGGGCCGTCACCAATCGAGCCGAAACGGGTCATGCGGTACCACTGCTCGACGGGCAGATCGCCGGAGTATCCCAGGGCGCCGCATACCTGGATGGCGCGGTCGAGCACCGCCAGCACCACCTTGGACACATGGGCCTTGACCATGCCCAGCTCGGCGCGCACCGCGCTGGCCCCGTCGCGGTCCATCTTCCACGCGGTCTGGAATGTCAGCAGCCTTGCGGCCTGAATCTCGGTGTGCGATAACGCAATATAGTCCTGAACCATTTGATGCTCACCGAGTAGCCGGCCGTGGGATCGCCGCGACACCGCCCGCTCTCCCATGATGTCCAAGGCACGCTGGGCCTGACCGAGCCAGCGCATGGCGTGATGGATGCGGCCGCCGCCGAGGCGCTGTTGCGCCAAGCGGAAGCCCTCGCCGCGGGCTCCGATCAAATGGTCACCGGGCACGCGACATTCGTGGAACACGACCTCCGCGTGGTTGCCCCGCCGCCCGTACTCCGGATCGGGATGACCCATCGTGGGGATCTCGCGCAGGATCTGCATGCCGGGCGTGCCCGCCGGCACCACGAAAATCGAGGCGTGCCGGTGCGGCCGACCGGCCGGATCGGTTTCGGCGACCACCAGGACGATGTCGGCGCAGGACGCATTCGTGGTAAACCACTTGTGCCCGTTGATGACCCAGGAGTCCCCGTCGGGCACCGCGGTGGTGTCGATGACCGTCGGGTCGGCACCAGCCAGGAACGGCTCGGTCAACGCGAAGGCACTCGAGATCTCCCCGCGCAGATTCGGATACAGCCACCGCTGCTTCTGTGCCTCGTCGGCCCCGTGGGCGAGCAACTCCATGTTGCCGCTATCGGGCGCCTGCACGCCGAACAACTCCATCGACACCATGCACCGACCGATGATCTCCGACATCAGCGCGAGTTTGAGCTGACCGGCGCCCGACCCGCCGAGGCTGGGATCGAGGAACATCCCCCACAGGCCCTGCGCCTTTACGCGGTCCTGCAGCATGCGTTTGACCGCCGCCCATTCCGAAGTCGGCACCTCCGGGAGGATGGGTTCGAGCGGGATGACCTCGGTATCGATGAATTCGCGCATCCAGGTGAGTTTCTCGGCGAAGTCGGGATCGGTCTCGAAATCCCACGCCATGCTCGACCCCTTCCCATCGATCAAATTACAGTGTAATCATAGTGTGATTGTGACCGGCAATTCGACCCGAGGACTCCGATGAAAGCCTGGCAGGTGCACGGGGCCGGCGAGCCCGCAGACGTCATGCGGACGGTGGAGCGCCAACTCCCCGATCCGGGACCCGGCCAGGTGAAAGTCGAGGTGTCCGCCGCAGGAATCGGATTGCCCGATGTCCTGATGTGCCGCGGCACCTACCCGCTCACTCCCCCGGTGCCGTTCACACCCGGCCAGGAACTGGCGGGCACCGTCACCGCGGTCGGTCCGGGCGTCGACCTGCTCGTCGGCACGCGAGTCATGGGTGTCAGCGACTTCATGAACGGAAACGGTTCCTTCGCCGGCGAAGCGCTCGCCCTGGCGGACACCGTCCTTCCCGTCCCCGACGCCATGGATGATGTTGCGGCCGCGGGCTTTTGGATTCCCAACATGACGGCGTGGATCGGGCTGGTTGACCGGGGGCAGCTTCGGGCGGGCCAACGGCTCGTGGTCCTCGGCGCCGCGGGCGGCACTGGAATCGCTGCGGTTCAACTGGGCAAGGCCCTCGGCGCCGAGGTGGTCGCGGTCGCGGGCGACGAGTCCAGGGCAGAATTCTGCCGCTCTTACGGCGCCGACCACACCGTGGTGTGCGGGAACGACGCTGCCGCCGACGGACGCTCCCTCGCCCAGGCATTGCGCGAGGCCACCGATTGGCACGGTGCCGACATGATCTTCGACCCCGTCGGCGGCGCGCAAGGGACAACCGCGATGGGCGCGCTGGCGCGCGACGGCAAGCACCTGGCCATCGGGTTCGCAAGCGGCAGTTGGCCAACCGTGAACGTGCAAATGCTGACGCTGACCAACACTTCGCTGGTTGGGGTCCTGGCCGCCGGCTATTCGCGGGAGCACGTCGACGGCATCTTGCAGGGCCTCACGGACCTGATGACCCGCGGCGCACTTCGCGGCACGGTGCTGCAGAAGGTGCCGTTCGACGAGGTTCCCGCGACGCTGACGCGGGTCGCGGCCCGAACAACGCGGGGGAAGTGCGTCGTGGACATCGCCGGGTGAGGGCGCCGATAATTCCCGGTGCAGCCGCGGGTCAACCCTCGACCGCGAACAGCCCCCACTCGCCCGCCACACCCTTAAGGGTGTGCTCGCCGCGTGCGGCAAAGCTAAGTCCCGAGCCGGCGACCAGGTCGACGACGATACGCGAAACGAGCACCTCGCCCGCCCCGGCCGCTGCCGCCACCCGCGCGGCGATGTGGACGGCGATGCCGCTGATGTCGTCGTCGTGCAGCTCGACCTCGCCGGTGTGGACGCCAGCCCGCACTTCGAGGTCCAGGCTCCGCAGCACGTCGCGAATTGCCATGGCGCACCGGATCGCGCGGGCGGGCCCGTCGAACCGCGCGAGGAAGCCGTCGCCCGTCGTGTTGACCTCGCGGCCACCGAAGCGTTCGAACTGACGCCGCACCTGGGCGTCGTGCCGACCGCGCAGCTCCCGCCAGCGCTCGTCGCCGAGCTCGGCCGCTCGCTTGGTGGAGTCGACGATGTCGGTGAACAGCACGGTGGCCAGGACGCGCTCGACCGCGGGCAGCGGCCGGACGCCGGTGAGGAACTCCTCGATCTCGTCGAGCACGGTGTCGGCGTCGCCCGTGAAGAACAGGTGGTCGGTACCGTCAACCTCGACGAACTTGGCCCCGGGGATGCGATCGGCGAGGTAGCGGGCCATCTCGAGCCGCACCATCCGGTCGTTGCGCCGGTGCACCACCAGCGTCGGCACCTGGATCGCGGGCAGCACGTCGCGGATGTCCAGCTGCGGATAGAGCGCGAAGATGTTACGCAGCATGCCCGGGCTGGCGGCCACGCGCTGCAGTCGTGCCCACCACCGACGCAGCTCGGGGTCGCCCCGCCGGCTGGGAGCCCATGCACCGAGTCCGACGCCCTCACCCCAGCCCTTGACACTCACCTCGACCAACGCCGACAGTTGCTCCTCGGTCACGCCAAGCGGGTAGTCGGGCGCTCGGAGCAGGCGGGAGAACGTGCCGTAGAGGACGAGCGCATTCACGCGGTCGGGGTAGGTGGCCGTCATCACTACCGCCATCGTGCCGCCCTCTGAAATGCCCAAGAGGTCGGCGCGGTCGCAGCCGGCCGCGTCCATGACGGCGCGCAGATCGTCGACGGATTCTTCCAGCGTCGGCGCTTGCATCGTCGGATCGGAGAGGCCGGTGCCCCGCTTGTCAAAGGTGACGACGCGCCGAAAGGACGCGAGCCGCGAGTAGAAGTGGGCGACCGACGGCTCCTCCCAAATGATGTCGAGGTGCGAGATGAAACCGGGTGCGACAACGAGATCGGGACCTTCGCCGATCACCGAAAACGCGATGTTTGTCCCGCCGCTGTTGGCATAGCGGATGTCCGGCGCCCTACCCGCGACATTCATGGTCGAACCTTACGCCGCCCGGGCTATGCTGCCTCGTCGCAATCGGCTCCGGCTCCCATTGCCCGGCCCGGGTGAGGCTAGCCTGCCAGTATGGTCGCCTCACCCGCCGAGCTCACCACGTCGGAGCTGGAATTGCGGGCACGAGTTCGCGAATTCTTGGCTGAGACGCTGCCCCGGGGGACATTCGAACCCGGCCTCGGGATGGGCGCCGAGGTCAACCCGGAATTCTCCGCCGCGCTGGCCGAACGCGGCTGGATCGGGATGGCGGTTCCCGCGCGCTACGGCGGTCACGACGCGACCGCCGTCGACCGCTTTGTCGTCGTCGAAGAGCTGCTGCGCTGGGGCGCCCCGGTCGGGCATCACTGGGTCGCGGACCGCCAGATCGCCCAGGTGTTGCTGCGCTACGGCACCGAAGAACAGAAGCAATGGCTGTTGCCGCGAATCTGCCGCGGCGAGTTGTGTTTTTGCATCGGCATGAGCGAGCCGGACGCCGGCAGCGACCTCGCGTCGGTGCGCACCCGCGGGGTGCGCGACACGGACGGTTGGCGGGTTTCGGGTGTCAAGGTATGGACGAGCAATGCCACGCGCGCAGACTTCATGATCGCGCTGTGCCGAACCGGGGACGGCGAACGCCATGCGGGCCTGAGCCGATTCCTCATCGACATGCGCAGCCCCGGCGTGTCGGTCACGCCGATCCCTTTTTTGAACGGCAGCACCGACCACTTCGCCGAGGTGGTCCTCGACGGCGTGCTGGTGCCGCACGACAGGGTGATCGGTGAGATCGGGCAGGGTTGGGCGCAGAACGCCGACGAGCTGGCCTTCGAGCGCAGCGGTCCCGACCGCTGGATCTCGACCTTCCTGCTCGTTCAGGAATTCCTCCGCGAGTATCCGGACCTGGCGGCCAGTACGACGGGGAGCCGGCTGATCGGCGAGCTCGCGGCCCAGTATTGGGTTTTGCGCCGGCTGTCGCTGACCGTGGCCCGGGCCATCGATGCCGGCCGGACCCCGGCGGCCGAGGCCGCGCTCATCAAGGAGATGGGCACCCGGTTCGAACAAGACGTCGTCCGCGCGCTGCGGGAGTTGTTGGACCGCGAGCTCGTCTGCGGCCCGGATGCGACGCCGTTCCAACGGTTGTTGCGTCGCGCTGTTCTGGACGCGCCGTCATTCACCATCCGGGGCGGCACCACCGAAGTGCTGCGCTCGGTCGCCGCCAAGGGGTTGGCATGAGCGAGCTCTACGGCTTGGCCACCAAGCTGTTTGACGAGCACAGTGGATGGCACGACGTTGGCGACGCCGAAGCCACCGGATGGGCCCAGGGGCTATGGAACGCGTTGCGGCAGACCGGATTCAGCGACGTCCCGGTTCCCGAGCGGCTGGGCGGAGCCGGGGGCAGCATCACCGATGCGGTTGAGCTGCTGCGTGCCGCGGGAGCGCATGCGGCGCCGGTTCCGCTGGCCGAGGCCGGACTGGTCGGTGGCTGGCTGCTGGCATCCGCGGATCTCGCACTGCCCGAGGGGATCCGCACGGTGCTACCCCCGGGTGCGAGCCTTCGTCTCGACGGCGATCGCCTGTCCGGCACGGCGCCCGCGGTGGCATGGGGTCACCGCGCCGAGCATGTCGTGGGACTCGTCGACGGTGTCGTCGTGCTCGCACCCGGTCCAGCACAATCGGGCGGCCCGGCCGTCAGCCGCGGCGCCAACCTCGCCGACGAGCCCCGCGACACAGTCGTTTTCGACGGCCTACCAGTGACCGCGCGCGCCGACGCCCCGGACGAGGTCACCGACGAATCCCTCTGGGAGCGCATCGCGCTCGGCCGCATCGCACTGATGGCCGGTGCGGTAAGCGCCATCGCGGCAATGACATTGCGCTACAGCCGCGAACGCGAGCAGTTCGGGCGGCCCATCGGACGATTCCAGGCCGTGCAGGCCCATTTGGTGACCATCCACCAGCAGGCCACCGTGCTCGCGTCGGCTGTCGACGGCGCGGTCACGGCGGTCGAACTGGGCCGGGGCGGCTTCGAAATCGCCTGTGCCAAGGTGCTTGCCGACCGGGCGGCCCAGCTGGTGACCGCGGCCGCCCATCAGACGCATGGCGCCATCGGAATGACCAAGGAGTATCCATTGCACTATCTCACCCGACGACTCTGGGCCTGGCGCGACGAAGCCGGAGGGCATCATCGCTGGGCGGACCGGCTCGGCGCGGCCCTGGTCGCGTCCGGCCCGGACGCGCTGTACCCCGCCATTCAGTCCGGGTCGGAGGTGGTGCGGTGAAGCGCCTGCAGCGCCCAGACGGGGTGACACTGGCCTTCGAGGTGCACAACGAGGAGGCCTCCGGTGTGCCAATCCTTCTCACGCATGGTTTCGGCGCCACCGCGGGCATGTGGAATCCCAACATCGGCGCCTTGAGCGTCGACCGCCCGGTGATCGTCTGGGACCAGCGCGGCCACGGCAGCAGCGACGCCCCCGACGAGATGGCTTGCTACAGCGAGGAAATCAGCGTCGCCGACATGGCGGCCATCCTTGACGCCGCGGGCGCCGACCGGGCGGTGGTGGGCGGAATGTCCTTGGGCGGCTACCTTTCGCTCGCTTTTCACCTCGCCCATCCGCAGCGGGTGGCGGCGCTGGTCCTCGTCGACACGGGCCCGGGCTACCGCAAGGACGAAGCCCGCGACAAATGGAACGAGTGGGTGGAACGGCGCGCCCGAGAACTCGAGCAGGGCAAAGCCCGCGCGGAGGGCTCGGCCGAAGTCGCGCAGGCCGTGCATGAGCATCCCGAGGGGCTGCCCCGCGCCGCGCGCGGTGTGATGGCCCAGAAGGATGCCCGGGTGATCACGTCGCTGGACAGCATCGCGGTGCCCACGCTGGTGGTCGTCGGCGCGCAAGACACCGACTTCCTGGCCGGGGCCGACTACATGCACCGCCACATCCCCAATTCCCGCAAGGTCGTCATCGACAACGCGGGGCATGCGGCCAACATGGACCAGCCCGACGTGTTCAATGCCGCTGTCCGCGAACTTCTGGAGCACCTATGACCGCCCCCAACGTCGCCGATGTCACCGTCGAACTCACCGGCCACGTCGCCGTGGTGGAGATGCACCGGCCCCCGAACAACTTCTTCGACACCGCCTTGATCAGATCGCTGGCCGACGCGTACGAGCGCTTGGACGACGACATCGAATGCCGGGCGATCGTGTTGTGTGCGGAGGGGAAACACTTCTGCGCCGGCGCCGACTTCTCCCGGGCGGCCGACGAACGTCCGTCGCCCGGCGAGCTTTACGCGCAGGCCATCCGGTTGTTCCGCGGCCGCAAGCCGGTGGTCGCCGCGGTGCAGGGCAGCGCAATTGGTGGTGGGCTCGGGCTTGCGCTGAGCGCGGACTTTCGCGTGGCCGCGCCCTCCTCGAAATTCGCGGCCAACTTCAGCCGGCTTGGGTTTCATCCCGGCTTCGGGATTACGGCGACCTTGCCGCGCGTGGTCGGCGAGCAAAAGGCGCTCGAGTGGATGCTCACCGGCGAGCGTTTCGGTGGCGAATTGGGTTATGCGGCAGGCTTGTTCGACGAATTGGCCGCCGACGGTGACGTGCGCTCGGCAGCGATCCGGTTCGCCGAGCGCATCGCCGCCTCGGCACCCTTGGCGCTGACCAGCATCCGTGCCACCATGCGCGCCGGGCTCGCCGAGGCCGTCGCCGAGGCCACCGCGCGCGAGCTCGAAGAACAAACCCGGCTGCAGGCGACCGCCGACTTCCGCGAGGGCGTGGCCGCCGCGGCCCAGCGCCGCGCACCGATATTCACTGGCCGCGTGGAGCCCGACCGCCCGCCGAAACCGCCGCGGGGGCACGTCACGCGCGAGGACTTGGAGCGCTTCGGCGACGAGGATGCGATACGGCGGGCGTCGAACGACGAGTGGCTGCGCAACCAGGCACCACCACACCACGGTCGGTAGCTACCAATTGCTCGGCGAATAATCCTTGAGGAAGCAGCCATACAGGTCTTCGCCGGCCTCCCCGCGGACGATCGGGTCATACACGCGGGCGGCACCGTCGACGAGGTCGAGCGGGGCATGGAAGCCTTCGTCGGCGAGCCGCAGCTTGGTCGGGTGTGGACGTTCGTCGGTGATCCAACCCGTGTCGACGGCGGTCATGAGAATGCCGTCCCGCTCCAGCATTTCGGCGGCGCTGGTGCGGGTGAGCATGTTCAGCGCGGCCTTGGCCATGTTGGTGTGCGGATGCCCCGGTCCTTTGTAGGCGCGGCTGAATTGCCCTTCCATTGCAGACACATTCACGACGTACTTGCGCCGCGCTGGGGATGCGGCCATCGCCGGGCGCAGCCGGCTCACCAGAATGAACGGCGCGGTCTGGTTGCACAGTTGAACCTCGAGCAGTTCCATCGCGTCGACCTCGTGCACGCGCTGGGTCCAACTGTTGATGGCCGCGGTGTCGGGCAGCAGGCCGCCCGCATCGATGGCGGTTCCCGCGGCGATGCGGGCCGGAGACGCGCTTCGGGCGGCGAGGGCCAATTCGGTTACGGCGTGCGGGGTTTGGTGCTGCGCGAGGCTTCCGGCGAGTGCAGCGGGATGGGCGTCGCTGACCCGGTCGAAGGTGATCACATCGACGAGTTCGGACGCGGGCGCCCGCTCGGCCTCGACGAGCGCCGCGTAGCAGCCCGGGGCCCGGCGCACGGTCTGGGCGGCATTGTTGATCAGGATGTCCAGCGGACCCTGCGCGGCCACGGCGTCCGCCAGCGCGACGACCTGAGCCGGGTCGCGCAAGTCGATCCCCACGATGCGCAGCCGGTGCAGCCAGTCGGCACTGTCGGGCAAGCCGGCGAAGCGGCGCACGGCGTCGTTGGGAAAGCGGGTGGTGATGGTGGTGTGGGCGCCGTCGCGGAGCAGGCGCAGCGCGATGTACATGCCGATCTTGGCGCGTCCGCCGGTGAGCAGGGCGCGCCTGCCGGTGAGGTCGGTGCGGGCGTCGCGCTTGGCGTGGCTGAGCGCGGCGCACTCCGGACAGAGTTGGTGGTAGAACGCGTCGACGACCGTGTAGTGGTTCTTGCAGATGTAGCAGGCGCGCGACCGGAGCAGCGTGCCCGCGGACGCGCCGACCGCGGTGGACACCAGCGGCAGCCCGGCGGTTTCGTCATCGATGCGGCCGGGCGCACCGGTCGCGGTAGCGGCGACGACGGCGCGGTCGGCGGCCGCGATTGCGTCGCGCTTGGCGTCGCGGCGGGCCTTTCTGACTGACTTGAAGATCTTCGCGGTGGCCCGTCGCACCATCACGGCATCGGGATGCTCGGGTGGCAACGACTCGATGTCGGCCAGCACCTGCAGGCACGTGTTGAGCTTGTCCGGGTCAATCGCGTTCACGGTGGAAGAGTACGGGGTCGGGCGATCAGAGCGTCGCGGTTGTCTAGGGCCGGTCAGGTCTGGGATACACTGCCCGCGTTGCCATGAAGCGGAAAGCCGATGTCGAAGGGCGCCGACGCACCCTGTGCGATGCCGCTATCGAGGTGCTTGCCCAAGAGGGCGCCAAGGGGCTCACACACCGCAAGGTGGAACGGCAGGCGGGGCTGCCGGACGGCACGACATCGTCGTATTTTCCGACCCGCTCGGCGTTGCTCCATGCGACGGCGGCGCGGGTAGCCGAACTGGATGCGGCCGACTTTGAGGCGACGATGCAACAGGTGCCACCGTCAGAGACCGGGGCGAACCCGACGACGCTGTATCTCCTGGCAGAGATGGCCATGCGCCAGGCGGAGGGCCCTGGCCTGAATCGGTCGCGAGCACGCTACGAATTGGCGCTGCACGCGCATCGAGATGCCACGTTGCGGCGCGCGTTCGACGACGCGATAGCGGGATTCGTTGTCTTGAGCGAGCAGGCGGTGACCCAGGTCCAACCCGACGGCCCCATCGATCGGACGCTGGTTGAGGAGCAGGCCCACGCCGTCACAACCTTTCTCAACGGTGTGACCTTCCGCCAGGCGGTGGGCACCCGCAGCATCGAAAGCGCCGAGGAGTTGACCAGGTTGCTGCATGCACTGGTCGCCGGCATCGCAGCCTCCCGCCAAGCTTGAGTGCGCGGCGCTCGAAGAATTTTCTACAAAAGTAGATTTTTGCTTCTACATCCGTAGAAATAGTGCTACTGTGACGACTCGTAGAGGGACACAGGTAGCGATCGGTTGATCCGCATCGGTCGCGGGGAGCTTGGCGAATTCGGTTGGTGCTCAGGCCATCCCGCTGACCTAGCGGCCCGGTTGCGACCGTCGGGACGCCTCTTCGCGAAAGGGATGCTCAATGCGTTTCGTCCTCGTACACGGCGGCTTCCACGCCGCGTGGTGCTGGCAGCGGACCATTGGTGAGCTGAACCGGCTTGGCCATGAGGCGATCGCGGTCGACATTCCCGGCCACGGTGCACGCCTCCACGAGGAGTCCACCCTTGTCAGCCGGCGCGACGCCATCGTCGAGGTGCTGCGGGCCGGAGACGTCCTGGTGGGGCACTCGGGCGGCGGATTCGACATCACCCTGGCGGCCGACGCAGCCGCCGACCAGCTCGCCCATATCACCTATCTGGCTGCCGCACTGCCCCGGGAAGGGCGCACGTACCCAGAGGCCATGGCGATGCGTGATTCCGAAGATGGGGCCTTCGACGCAGACGTCGGGGAAATGTTGTCCTACTTGCACTTTGACGAGGACGGCGCGATGAGCTTCGCCACTTTCGAGGGCGCGTGGAAATACTTTTACCACGACTGCGACGAGCAAGCCGCACGATGGGCCTTCGAGCGTTTGTGCCCCGAGCGGTTCGGCGACACGACCACCACGCCGGTCTCGGTGCCACGTTTTTGGGCAGCCGACCTGCCCCGTAGCTACATCCGCTGCCTGCAGGACCGGTCGAAGCCACGGTGGCTGTCCGATGTCGTCGCCACCCGCCTCGGTGTCGAACCGCTAACCATCGACTCCTCGCATTCACCCTTTCTGAGCCGGCCCGCCGAGCTCGCCGAGCTGCTGGTGCACGCGACCACCACGACACCGATCGCCCCACTCATCCCGTCGTAATCGCGCTGGAAGGGAATTCATTGTGGCCCCAACAATGATCGCCCGGGTAGCTCGGCGGGTGTTCGTCGTGTGCTGTTGCGTGGTGTTGACGGCGTCGGGATGCGCCTTCCATGGGCTGAATTCGCTGCCGTTGCCCGGTGCGGTGGGGCGTGGGCCGGGGGCCAACATCTATCACGTCGAGCTGCCCAATGTCGGGACGATGGAGTCGAATTCGCCGGTGATGATCGACGACGTCGTGGTGGGCAGTGTGGGCGCGATGCGGGTGGTTGGCTGGCACGCCGATGTCGAGATCTCGGTCAAGCGCGATGTGGTGGTGCCGGCCAATGTGGTGGCCACCGTGGGTCAGACCAGCCTGTTGGGTTCGATGCATGTGGAGCTCAATACGCCGCCGGGTCAGCAGGGCAGCGGGCGGCTGCAGCCCGGCGCCACCATCCCGCTGAGCCGCTCGTCGGCCTACCCGTCGACCGAGCAGACGCTGTCGTCACTGGGCGCGGTCGTCAACGGTGGGGGGCTCGGGCAGATCGGGGAGGTCATTCACAATTTCTCCGCGGCCCTGTCGGGAAACGCGGGGGCGTTTCGTGATTTGATTTCTCGCCTGGACACGTTCGTGGGGACGCTGGATGACCAAAAGGACAGCATCGTCGCCTCGATTCAGGCGCTGAACCGGCTGTCGGCGACCTTCGCCGATCAGCGCAACGTTCTCACCGAGGCGTTGCACAAGATCCCGGCCGGGCTCGAGGTGCTGATCAAGGAGCGCCCGCGCCTGACCTCGGCGCTGGATCACCTTCGTGTGTTTAGCAATACGGCCACCCGGTTGATCAACGACTCGCAGGCCGACCTGGTCAAGAATCTGCAAAACCTGGAACCGACCATCAAGGCGCTGGCCGACGTCGGACCGGAGTTGGGCATGGCGGTCGCGGGATTGTCCGTGTTCCCGTTCAATCAGAACTTCATCGACCGAGCGATCCGGGGCGACTTCTTCAATATCGGTGCCAGCCTTGACATGTCGATTCCGCGGCTCAAGCGAGGCCTATTGCTGGGCACGCACTGGGGACAGCCGGACATGCCGATCCCACCGGAGCCCGGGGACCCGTACCGGCTGAACTACACCCTCGACCCGCTGCACAACCCCGTCCGGCCACCGTGGATCGACCCCAATGCGCTGCCGCTGCCGACGCTGCCCGGCCCGCCGCCACACGGCCGGTGAACAAGCACAATCGGCGCTGAACTCTGAGCTCCTAATGACATTTTTTGTCATTCATCAGAATTGACCCCTTCAGACGCTTACTGTGCCCAAAACGTGCCCAGCCGGTCGTACAATCCAGGTCCGTCGAAGGGAGACAGCCGTGAAGATGGCGCCATTCGACTACCACCGACCGGACACGGTCGACGAAGCGGTCGTCCTGCTCGAAACGTATGGCGGGGACGGCAAGGTGCTGGCCGGTGGGCAAAGCCTTCTTCCGGTGCTCGCCCTCCGGCTGACCAGTCTCGGGCATCTCATCGACATCGGCAGGGTGCAAGGCTTGCAGGCGGTCGATGTCCACGACGACGGTGCTGTCTTTATCGGAGCGGCGGTGACACACGCACGGGTGGAGAAGTCCGATGTCCTGGCCGCCGCAGCGCCCGCGGTGGTCGGCGCCATGCCATACATCGGTCATCGGGCGATCCGCAGTCGGGGAACGGTGTGCGGAAGCTTGGCGCATGCCGATCCGGCGGCGGAACTGCCGGCGGTTGCCCTGGCGGTCGGCGCGGAGATGACGGTGCGCGGCCCGACGGGACAGCGGACGGTGAGTGCGGCTGACTTCTTCGAGGGATACCTGTCGTCGGCGCTGGCAGAAGACGAGTTGCTCGTCGATGTGCGCTTCCCCGCATGGGGCCCACGCGCGGGATGGTCGGTGCTGGAGGTCAGCAGGCGACACGGTGACTACGCGCTGGTCGGGCTGGTGACGACCCTCGAAATCGACGAGGCCGGGCTGCTGCGCCGACCGGCGCTGTCGTTCTTCGGTGTCGCCGGCACGCCGGTGCGCGCCGCCGAGGCCGAAAAGTTACTCGACGGAAAGGCCCCCGACCCGGCGCTGTTCGCCGAGGCGGCGAAGGTCGTGTCCGGTGCATTGGAACCGCGCGCCGACGACCATGCATCGTCCGAATACCGGGCGCACGTGGCAGGGGTGCTCACGCGCCGCGGGCTCGCCGAGGCCACGGAACGGGCGGGCGTCTGATGCCTGAGATCACGCTGCGGGTCAACGGCCGCGACGAGCGCGCGGTGGTCGAGGGCCGCACCACCCTGGCCGAATTGCTGCGCGACCACCTCAAGCTCACCGGCACGCATGTCGGTTGCGAGCACGGTGTGTGTGGTGCGTGCACGGTGGCGGTCGACGGTCAGCCCGTCCGGTCCTGCCTAATGCTGGCGATGCAGGCGGAGGGGGCGACCGTCGAGACCGTCGAGTCACTCGGCGACGGTGAAGAACTGGGGCTCATCCAGCAGGCGATGTGGGAACGCCACGCATTCCAATGTGCTTTCTGCGCACCGGGATTCCTCATGACGGTGCACTGCCTGCTGGCGGACAACCCGACGCCGACGACGGCGCAGATCAAAGAGGAGCTGTCCGGCAACCTGTGCCGTTGCACGGGATACGCATCGATCCTCGAGGGTGTCGCCGAAGCGGTGGCCAAGGTGGCCTCCGGCGCGGAAGGTGCGAACGATGCGTGAACAAATCATGGGGCGGTTCGTCGGCGCCCGCGTCCGCCGCGTTGAGGACCGCCGCCTGCTGAGCGGGCGCGGTCGGTATGTCGACGACGTCGTCGTCCCCGACATGGCGCACGCGGCCTTCGTGCGGAGTCCGTGGGCGCATGCCCTGATCCGCGGTATCGACACCAGCCGCGCGGCTGCCCTGCCGGGCGTCTACGCGATCTTCACCGGTTCCGAGATCGCCGCGATCACCAACCCGCTGATCGGGATGTTCGCCTTGCCGGGCCTTTACGACCCGTGGCACTGGGCCCTGGCCGTCGACCGCGTGCGTTTGGTCGGCGATCCGGTTGCCATCGTGGTGGCGACGTCACGCGCGCTGGCCGAGGACGCGGCAGAACTGGTCGACGTCGAATACGAGGAGCTGGAACCGATCGCGACGCTGGCGCACGCCCACGACCCCAGCCGGCCGGCGATCTGGCCGAGGGCCAACGGCAACGTCGTGTGGTCGGCATCGGAGTCGTTCGGCGACGTCGGAGCCGCGTTCGCCGGGGCGGATCGAGTGATCAGCGAGACGTTCCGCCAGCACCGGCATGCCAACCAACCGATGGAGACCAGAGGCACGGTGGCCGAGATCGACCCCGACGGCAACCTCACGTTGCACGCGGCGCATCAGGCCGCGCACTCCCTTAAATGGGCGATGGCGATGTGTTTAGCGCGCCAGCCGGCGTGGATGTCGGTGCGCGACATGGTCCGCCAACGCGAACAGACGAAGACGATCTTCGCCGGGGTCCGCGAATTCCTTCGCGCGCACCCGACGATGATGAAGGACACCCAGCCGATGATGTCGGTCATGGTGCGTCAGATCGCCAGGGATCCGATGCGGATGGTCCACCTTAACCGGGCGCTCCTCGGATTGATGGCAACGCCCAAGGACCGCCTCCCGCGCGTCGTGACGGGTGACATCGGCGGTGCGTTTGGGGCGAAGGGCACCGTGCTGCGTGAGGAGGTCGCCCTGTGCGCTGCCGCGCTGCGTCTCGGTCGATCGATCAAGTGGATCGAGGACCGCAACGAGCACCTCGTGCTCGGCGGCCAGGCCCGCGACGAACAGATCGCCGTCGAGGCCGCCGTGATGAACGACGGGACGATGCGGGGCGTGCGCGCCAAGCTCACGATGGATGCGGGCGCCTATCCGGGATTCCCGTATGCGGCACCATTGTTCTGCCGCATGATCCAGACGATGTTCCCCGGTCCGTACCGGCTCGGCGCCATGCAGTTCGACATCGAGGTCATCTCGTCCAACAAGCCGACGTACGTCCCGTACCGGGGCCCGTGGGCGGCCGAAACGTGGGTCCGCGAAAGACTTTTCGATGTCATAGCCCGCGAGCTGGGAATCAGCCGCGCCGAGATCCGACTGCGCAACATCATCGGTGCCGACATGCTCCCGCGGAAGATGATCACCGGTCCGACCCTCGACGTGCGCATGTCGGCCAAGGCCACCCTCGAGAGGGCCCTCGAGGTCGCCGACTTCGCCCGCTGGGCCGAGCATCAAGCGGCGGCACGCGAGCAGGGTCGCCGCCTCGGCCTCGGCATCGCGACCTACATCGAAGCGGCTCCGGGGCCGCCCGGGTACATGGACGCGGTCATGCCCGGCTTCTCCACGTTCCTCATCGACGAACCGATCCACGCCGTCCTCGAAGGCGATGGCAGCGTCACGATCCACACCCAGCAGGTGCCGCACGGCCAAGGCCACGAGACGACGCTCGCGCAGGTGGCCGCCGACCAGCTCGGCGTGCCCGTTGAGGCCGTCCGCGTCAGATACGGCGACACCAATTTCGCGCCGTTCAGCACCATGGGCACTGGCGGAAGCCGGTCGGCGGCGATGGCGGGCGGCGCGGTCGGGGTAGCGGCGCACACACTGCGCGAGCACATTGTCGACATCGCCGCGGACCTGTTGGAGGCATCAGGGGCAGACATCGTCATCGAAGACGGTCAGATTCACGTCGCCGGCGTCCCCACGATGTCGCGGACCTTCCGTGAGGTCGCCGAGGAGGCGATGCGGCGTGGCTTAAAAGGCAGCAGAGTCGGCAACACCGACCGGCGGGGTACTAGTGAGGCCATCCGGGTGCACGGGGACTGGGACGGCGGCGAAGGCGGGTGGGCGCAGTCCACGCACGTGTGCTGGGTCGAGGTCGATCTCGACACCGGACAGGTCAAGATCCCGCGCTATGCGGTCGTGGAGGACTGCGGGGAGATGATCAATCCGGCCATCGTCGAAGGCCAGATCCGCGGTGGGGTCGCCCAGGGCGTGGGCGCCGTGCTCTACGAAAAGTGCACCTACGGGGAGGACGGGCAGCCCCGGTCGGGGACGTTCATGGACTACCTGATCCCGACCACGATGGAAATCCCCGAGATCGAGATCCACCACATCGAGACGCCGACGGACATCGCCTACAACTACCGGGGAGTCGGCGAGGGCGGCATGATCGGCGCACCCGCGGCGATCACCAACGCGGTCGAGGATGCGCTGGCCGACCTCGGCGTCCGGATCACCGAACAGCACCTGCCGCCGACCAGGATCCTCGAGCTCGCCGGCGTTATCCCCGAGCGCACCGACCGATAGACTTCGACGTCATCTTGAGATGACCTCCATCAGATCGTCCAGGGCGTTCAGATTGTGGCCGTCGAGGAATTCGTCGATATAGGGCAGCGCTGCGGCCATACCGCCGGCCAGGGGCGCGTAACCGGGCGACGCCTTGAGTGGATTGACCCACACCACCTTGTAAGCGACCCGCGACAGCCGCGCCATTTGCTCGGCGATCACGGTCGGGTCGCCCCGCTCCCAGCCATCGGAGAGGATGATTACCACCGCGCCACGAGACATGCCCCGCATCCCCCACTCGTCGTTGTAGTCGCGCAACGTGTCTCCGAGCCGAGTGCCGCCGGACCAGTCGAGCACAGCCGCGCCGGCGCGACGCAGCGCTTGATCTGGGTTGCGGGACAACAGCTCTCGTGTCAGCCGTGTCAGGCGTGTTGCCATGGCGAAGGCCTCCACGCGACGGCGACCAACCACGGCCGCGTGCATAAAACGCAGTAAGGCCCTGGAGTACATGTCCATCGAGCCGCTGACATCACATAACAAAACAAGCCTGCGGGGTTGCAGCGTCGGCGCGTACCAGGCTCGGCGAATCGGCTCTCCTCCAGTACGCAACGCGCGGCGCACGGTGGCGCGGATGTCGGGCTGCGGGCGCCGCGACCGCTTGGCGGGCCGGCGGCGCCTGCTGCGCCGCATCGCGGCCGTGGCACGCAGGTTGGCCATCAATCGTTGCGCTTGAGCGAAATCTGCTGCGGTGTATTCGCCAAAGTCCTTGCTGCGCAGCATCTCTAGCGGGCTGTAGCGAACGGCCGTGGTGGGTGCTTGGCGCGGGTGCTCAGCCTCGCCGTCGGTGTCCGGTTCTCGGTTGTCGTCGAGCCTGTCGTCGGTGGCTGTCGCGGCGGGGCGGGCATCGCGCGGTTGGTGGAGCCAAACCTCCCGAAATACGCGATCGAAGGTGTCGATGTCCTCCGGCCGCTTGACCAGAACGGCACGTCCCGCCCAGTACACGCTGTCACGGTCAGCCGGGTTCAGCTCGCTCAGCGCCGACACGAAGAGCGCGACCGAGCCGGTGGGAACGCCCATTTCTTCGGCGCGTAGGCGGCGCGCAAAGCTCACCGCGAGCCGGTCCGCGCTGTCAGGCATCGTCGTCAACAGTCCGCACCAAGGTGTCGAGACCTGCCGCCCTTGCCTTTTCGATGTCTTCTCGATACTTCAGCACCCAGCCGAGGGTGTGCTCGATGTTGATGTCGGCCGATTCCTGCTCGCCCAGTTCAGCCAATGCTCGCGCCCAGTCGATCGTTTCGGCCACCCCTGGTGGCTTATAGAGGTCAAGTCCTCGCAACGCCTCGACGGCGCCCGCGACCCGTCGCGCCAGCCGTTCGCTTGCCTCGGGCACGCGCAGCCGCACGATGGCCACTTCTCGGTCCATGCTGGGATGGTCGACCCAGTGGTAGAGGCAGCGGCGTTTGAGCGCGTCGTGCAGGTCACGGGTGCGATTAGAGGTCAGAACCACTAGCGGCGGCACCTCGGCCACGAACGTTCCAAGCTCCGGTACCGTCACCGCGAAGTCGGACAAGATCTCCAGCAGGAAGGCCTCGAATTCGTCATCAGCACGGTCGATTTCGTCGATGAGCAGCACCGGCGGAGGGCCATCGCGGATATCGAGGGCTTGCAGCAGTGGTCGCCGAACGAGGAATCGCTCGGAGAAGAGTTCGTCTTCAGCGGCCGCCACGGCCTCCGCACCGCCGGTTTCCGCAGCCTTCAGGTGCAGCAACTGGCGGGCGTAGTCCCATTCATAGACCGCCTGCGACACGTCGATGCCTTCGTAGCACTGCAGGCGTAACAGCTTGGCGCCGGACATGCGCGCCAGGGTTTTGGCGACCTCGGTTTTGCCCGCCCCGGCCTCACCCTCAAGCAACAACGGGCGCCGTAGCCGCATGGCGAGATGAAGGGCAGTGGCCAGACCCTCGTCGGCGAGGTAGCCGAAGTTGGCGAGGTCTTTTGTGAGGCGGCGGACCGCGTCTGTCGTCACGGGTTCGTCTCCCGACACGTTTCGGACGTGCCGTCGAGCGCGCACATGCTGCTGACTCTACGAACCGAGGAGCCCCGTCGCGCGGTCTTGGCGAAACATCGGCCGATCCCCAGGCATTTTGGGGCGGATGCCATGTGCCGCCATGGGTGTGCGGTCGACGCTTCCTGACGTCGACCGCGCCCTTTCGCGCCCGACCGTGTCGGTCAGGCGGTTCAGTTCGTCCCGGATGGCCGAATCTGCTTGCACGCCAAGCACATTCCGGCCGGTTAGCCCGACGGCTCATCCAGAGCTTCATGCCGCCCATGATCACTCCCCCAGCGGGCGATTACCTGGCCGGCGAAGTCGAGCATCTGGTCAAGGCTGGGGAACATTGCGAAGGCATCCACGATCGCCTCGTCAGCCCCGGATTCGGCGAGGCGCTTTAGCCTGCCGGCAACCGAGTCAACCGATGTGCCCGGCTCGAGGTTGATCCGCATGGCCGTCTTCAGCGCGTCGGGATCGCGGCCGGCGTCCTGCGCCGCACGGCGCGCAATCGACCACAGCTGGTCGGTGACCTCGTCCTGCAGCCCCTCGACCCCGAGCCAGCCAGTGCCGCTGCGGCCGACCCGGCGCATCGCGGCCTCGCTGACACCGCCGATCCAGATCGGCGGACCGCCGGCCTGGACCGGGCGCAGGTCGGCGTGGACCGGTGGCAGCGAAAAGAACTCGCTATCCCACGACACCGGGGTGGTCGTCCACCACTCGTGCAGAAACGCCAGCAGGTCATCGAGCATCCGCCCGCGCCGGTGCCAGTCCGCGCCGCGGGCGATGTCGTGCTCGTCCTTCATCCACCCGATTCCCACGCCGACGTCAAGCCGGCCGTCGCTGAGTACGTCGAGCGTGGTCAGCAGCCGGGCCAGGTGCACCGGCTCGTAGTAGAACGTGCTGAGCGTGCTGGCGTTCAGCCGCACCCGGTTGGTTGCCGCCGCGGCGACCGTCCACAGCAGCACCGGATCGAGGTAGCGGGTCATCTGCGGCGGGTACGGCTGCTCTATGCCCGGATAGGTGCTGTGCATATCAACCGGCGTGACCAGACGGTCGCCGACCCACAGCGTGTCGTAGCCAAGGTCCTCGAGCTCGCGGCAGAAAGCGCTCAGACCAACGGCGCTGCTGATGGCGGGCCCGACGATGGGCAGTGCGAAACCGAGCTTCATCACGAGCATCCTCCCCAGTATTTTGATGATGAATCAACTATTGGCGTGGTCGCGCTCAGCTGGGGACGGCGGCGCCGAGGGCGAAGTCGAAGTTTCCCACCCCGTGGCGGGCCAGGCCCATCACGACCAGGCCGGTTGCTTCCAGCCAGTGCGCCATGTTCAAGCCGCCCACGTCCAGTGGGCGCAGTCCGAGGCTCTCGATGAACTCCGCGACGCCGGCCTTGGCGCGAACGTCGTCGCCGGCGATGAACACGTCGAGCGGCCGGCCCTGGGCCAGGACAACACCGAAGACGGTGTTGAATGCCTTCACCACGCTGGCGCTGGCCGGGGCCGCCTCGGCGACCTCCTCCGCGATCGAGGTGCCTTCCGGGATGGCCAGCCCGTCGGCCGCGGCATTGAAGGGGTTGCTGATGTCGACGATGACCTTGCCCGCGAGGGCGTCTCCGTACTGCGCGACGACCGGAACGACGTTGGCGTACAACACGGAAACGATGACGATGTCCCCCGCCGGGACGGCGCCGAACTCTCCCGTCGTGGCTCCGTCGCCGAGGGCCTCGGCCAGGCCGGCGGCCTTGGCCTGGTCGCGGCCGATGACTTCGACGGTGTTGCCGCCCGCTACCGCCAGCGCGCCGATGGCGCGGGCCATGTTTCCGGTGCCGATGATGCTGATGCTGCTCATGAGGTGTCCTGTTCTTGACCGATGAATCGAAAAGGTTGACTGCTCAACATTAAACCATGTTTGTTGATGAGTCAACCAATCGCGTAGCATGGGGCCGATGGAACCGAACTGGCTGAACCCTCGCGAAGACCGCGCCTGGCGGGCCTTCCAGCACGCGCACCATCAGCTGGACGTGCACCTGAACCGGGGCCTGCAGGAATCGGGCCTGTCTGGGGCCGACTACGAGATCCTGGCGGTGCTGTCCAGCCACGACGGGGACCGCATGCCCGCCCGCGACCTGTGCAACACCCTGGGCTGGGAGAAGAGCCGCGTCTCCCACCAGGTGCGACGCATGCAGAAGGACGGGTTGATCAGCCGCGAGCCCAACCCCGACGACGCCCGCAGCACCATGGTCTGCCTGCTGCCGGCCGGCCGCGCCGCCATCGAGAAGGCGGCGCCCGGGCACGTGGCGGACGTCCGCCGGAACTTCATCGACCTTCTCAGCCCGGCCGAGCTCGACATGCTCGCCGCCCTCAACGAACGGGTCCTGCGCCACCTGGCCCAAAAACGACGACGCCCCCGCCGAAGAGGAGCCTCATAGGTCATTCGCGGTGAGGTCGCGACCTTCACGCCGGCGCAGAACGGCCTTGGAAAGGCCGTGCACTCGGTGGCGTCGGTCACCCGTCCGTCTGCAGCTCGAATATCGGGATGGTGCGGGTGGTCTTTGACTGGTAGTTCTCGAAGGCGAACGCGGGTGTCGTCGCGTTGATTTTGGGGATGATCGCCTCACGTTCGGACGGGTCGAGCTCATGCGCGACGACGTCGAACGAGTCGGTGGCGACCTCGACGTGCGCCCGCGGGTTGGTCCGCAGGTTGTGCACCCACGCCGGGTTGACGTCGGCGCCGCCGTAACCCGCGACGATCAGCAGCTTGCCGTCGATGCGAAACGCCACCAAAGGCGCGACGCGGGGCTTCCCGGTCTTCCCGCCCGTCGTGGTGAGTAGCAACAGCTCCTGGTCTTCGAATCGGCCGCCGACCTTGCCGGCGTTGGCGCGAAACTCGTCGGTGACGTTGGTGTTGAGCACCTTAAGCGTTTCGGGATCGGGCTTTTGAGTCATCTCGAACAGAGCCACTTGATCGCGACATCTATTCCCATCGCATCAGTGGCGGCCACCCGAGTCTTATTCCACGACAACGAAGTCCAGCCGTGGTGACGGTTCTGCGAGCGATCGCCTGCGACGCGGTGCCTACGCCGCCACGTCCAGGCTGGTGAGCCCGCGCAGCACCGGGTTCGGCCGGTACACCGGAAGATCGTCCACGAGCGAGAGCCCCGGGAACCGCTTCGTCAGCGTGTCGAACGCGAGCTGCGCCTCGAGCCGCGCGAGCGGCGCCCCGAGGCAGAAGTGGGTACCGAACCCGAACGCGAGGTGCGGGTTCGGGTTGCGCGTGAGGTCGAGCTGATCGGGGTCCTCGAACACGTCCGGGTCGTGGTTCGCCGCGCCGATGCTGACCAGCACCAGCGAGCCTTCCGGGATCACCTGGTCGTCGATCGCGACGTCTTCGAGCGCGACGCGCACCGTCGCCTGCACCGGCCCGTCGTAGCGGAGCAGCTCTTCGATCGCGGTCGGGAGCAGCGGGGGCTCGTCGCAGAGCCGCTTCCACTGGTCGGGCTCGCGCAACAGCGCGAGCGTGCCGTTGCCGATCAGGTTCGTCGTCGTCTCGTGGCCGGCCAGCAGCAGCAGGTTGCCGGTCGCGAGCAGCTCGTCGTCGGTGAGCGCGTCGCGCTCCTCCTGGGCCGCGATCATCGCGCTGATCAGGTCTTCGCGCGGCGCACGGCGGCGGGCGGCGATGATGTCGGCGAGGTAGTCGAAGATCTGGCGCGCCGCCTCGGTGCCGGTCGCGCGCCCCTGGCTGCTCGACGACGCGAAGCCGTTGATCATCGCGCTCGACCACTGACGGAACTGCCGGTGGTCCTCGACCGGCACACCCAGCAGCTCGGCGATCACGATCGCCGGAAGCGGCTCGGCGACGTCGTGGATCAGGTCGAAGGTGCCCTGGTCCTGCGCGGCGTCGGCGAGCTCGCCGACGATCGCCTGGATGTGGCCGCGCAGCGCGGCGATGCGCTTGGGCGTGAAGGCTTTGTTGACGAGCTTGCGGACCCGCGTGTGGTCGGGCGGGTCCATGGTCAGCATCGAGCGCATGCCGGTCGCGTTCTGGCGCAGGAACTCCGGCATGCGGTCGAGGTTGTCGCGCATGAGCGGGGCGCGCAGCCGCTCGACCGAGAAGCGCGGGTCGCGCACCGCCGAGTGGACGTCGCGGTAGCGTGTGAGCATCCACACCCCGGGGCCGGTGTAATCCGCGACCGGTACCTCGAGCACGGGCCGCACGGTGCGGATCACCGAGTACATCGGGTAGGGGTTCTCGAGCGAGCCGGCGCTGCGCAGCGGCAGGAACAGGTCGAAGTCGCCCGAGCCGTTGGAAGAAGGATCCGCTGCCGACCGGTCGGGAGAGGGCGCCGAGCGCTGCCAGGCAGTGGACGTCATGGCGGGATCCTCTGGGCGAGCACAGTGTTGAGAAAGGCCGAGTGACCGGCCACAATAACACCGTGCCTGCGATCGCCTCAAGCGAAGCGCATCCTCAATCGTGATCCGGCACTTCCGAGTCGTCCGAGTCCTGCGCGTGGCGCTCGCGGTCGCGCGCGTCCTGCCCCACTACCTGCTGCTGCTGGCGCGTGATCGCACCGCTGCGTGGCCGACGACCGACGCCGACTGGCAGCGCGCACACCGCGCGGCGGCCCGCGAGATCAAGCGTGTCGCGCTTTCGCTGGCCGGCGCCTTCATAAAGGCCGCCCAGATCCAGGGTGCACGGGCCGACTTCCTCCCGGCGCCCTTCATCGAGGAACTGAGCCAGTTCCACGACGCGGTGCCGCCACGACCCTTCGAGACGCTGCGGCCGCTCGTCGAGCGCGACCTCGGCCGCCCGCTCGACGAGGTCTTCGCGACGGTCGACCGCCACGCCCTCGCCGCCGCTTCGTTGGCACAGGTGCACCGCGCGACACTGCGCGACGGCAGCCAGGTGGTGCTGAAGATTCGTTATCCCGAGATCCCAACGATCATCCCGCTCGACCTCGGCATGCTGCGCCGCGTGATCGGGATCGTCATGCTCCTGCAGCGGGGCATCGACCTGCGCGCGCTCGTCGCGGAGACGACGCGTTTCATCCAGCTGGAGCTCGACTTCCCGCGCGAGGCGCGCTCGACCGAGCGCCTCGCAGAAAGCCTCAGCGACATCCCCTTCGTCGTGGTCCCACGCGTGTATCCGGAGCTGTGCGGCGACAACGTGATCGTGCTCGAGTACCTGAAGGGCATCCAGGTCGCGCGGACGAAGGAGTTGGTCGCCGCAGGGCACAAGCTCGCGGACATCGCGCGCAAGATCGGCGCGCTCTACGGCACGATGATTTTCGAGCGGAGCTTCTTCCACGGCGATCCGCACCCGGGGAACCTGCTGATCCTGCCCGACGGCCGGATCGGCCTCCTCGACTTCGGCCTGGCCAAGGAGCTGCCGCCGGGCTTCGCGTGGCTCGTCGCATCGATGATGGTCTCATCGATGATCGGCGACTCACGATCGGCTTTCGCCGCGGCCGAGCGGCTTGGCTTCGACGTCGCCTCGATGAAACCCGAGAACCTGCGCACGCTGATGCTGATGACGGTCGGCGACAGCGACACCGAGGCCGGCTTCTTCGAGATCCTCGGACAGACGAGCCTGCGCAAGATTCCGGAGGACTTCGCGCTCGTCGGGCGCACGCTGATGCTGCTGAACGGGCTCTCGCATCGGCTCGCGCCCGGGCGCCGACTGATCCAGGCCGAGCTGCTGAAGCATCTCGCCGCCGGCGCGGCCCGGGCAGAGGGCGACAAGCCGGTGCCGGCGGCACGCACGAGGACGTAGCCGAGTCGCACCGCGGACACGGGCTCCTGCTGCTGAACATCACCGCCGAGCATGCCGAAGCGATCCGCGACTACCCCGAATTGGCGCGGCACGACCCGTTCGATCGGCTCCTCGTGGCCCAGGCCGACCGGGCTGGCTTGCAGCTACTCACCGCCGACAAAGTGCTGCTCGGACTCCAGAGGCAGTTCATCCTCGACGCCACCAAGTGACGCGACTAGTGTGCCGCTCGGTGGCGAATCACCCGCTTGAGCGCTTGGATGTCGAATTCGATCTGCCGCGACATCCAATACACGAGTGCGAACGCGGCAATTCCCCCGATACACAGCACCCTGATCGGCACGATGACTTCGGCGATCTCGGAGGCGGTCAGGTAGGTCACGGCCACAATACCGAGCAACGGCACCGAGGCCGCCACGGCCAAGTAGCGCGACAGTCGACGGCTGAGGCCCCGAAGCTGTTCGGCCTCTTGCGGATTCGTGTATCCATGGGCCACCAATTCCGGATAGATACTGCGCACGATGTAAAAGTTCAACAGAAAGAATGAATACGCGATCGAGATTGCGCCGCACACCGCGAGCGACCCAAAGAAATGGATCGCGGACCTACCCGGGATTCCACCCGCAGCGAATTCCATGGTGAGCGGGAATGTCAGCCCGGCCAGCAACCACATGCTGAATACGACGAACACCGTTCGATCACCGGCGACGAGGCAGTCGTGGCGCGCTTGGGCCAAGGCGTCCGGGGGCGGTGCCAGCCCACGTCGCAGGCGTCGCGGGACCAGGATGACCGAACGACCCCAATAGACCAGCACCGCAAAGCCGACCGGATACCAAATGAGGTTGACCAGCGTGGTGATCAGGATGAACCGGCCCTGGGCCTGCTCGGAAAGCTTGCTGACGATGAGCAGCTGGTTGTGCTGGATGTTGTACGCGCCGGCCAGCAGGTTGGGAACCATGACGGCCAGCGAAGCGATCAGCAGAAAGTAGGGCCGCAGGCGCAGCCGCCAACTTCGCGCGGGCGGATCCACCAGGTCACGCGCGCGCGGATCGAGGCACAATTGGAATTGCTCGGCGAGTTCAGCGCCCGAGGACCAGCGCAGATCACGATCGGCGCTCAGTGCCTTCAGCAGAACCCTGCGAAGCGCGGCAGGACAATTCGCGGGCAGCGCAGCGAGCGCCGCCGCCGAAACTCCTTGTTCGCGGGTGGCCAGCATCCGCTCCAGCCCGGTGGTGTCGCCGACCGATCCGTCCGAGCTTGCCTGGGCCTCTTTCGCGGCGGAATCGTCAAACGGTTTCCGACCGGTCAACAGTTCCCACAGCACAACCGCGAGGGAGTAGATATCGCTGCGAGTATCGAGTTTCGCCGCATCTAGTGCGTGGCCTGGCCGACACGCCATCAGCTGCTCGGGAGACATATACGACAACGTGCCGCCGAAATAGGTGAATGGGCTCGCCCCGGACACGTTGCGGCCGAAGCTGATGTTGAAGTCCGCGAGCTTCGGGATGCAATTGGGCGCGAGCAGTACGTTCGCGAGCTTGATGTCGCGGTGCAGGACGCCGCGTGAATTCGCATAGTGCAGCGCTTCAGCCAGCCGTTTGCCCAGCCACGCCACGGTCTCGGGCCAGGAAAGGGTCGCGAGCTCGGTGCGAGTCGCTGACTCGGTGGGCCGGATCTCGCCGCGCGACTCCAGTGCGTTGTCCACCGCGTCGAGCAGCGCCTGACCGGAGCCGGGTGGCCGCCCTGCGCGGCGTATCGCCTCAACGACGTTGAGCAGCGTTCCGCCAGGCAAATATTGCATGTACATCAGCCGGCATTCGCGATCCGGGAGAATCCGCTGGTCGAAGACCCGGACGATGTAATCGTGCTCAAGCTGGGCTAGGGTTTGCGGCTCGTCGTCACGGTTCGCCGAGATCTTGACCGCCACCAGTCGTTGCAACGACCGTTGCCGGGCCAGAAAAACTCGCGCGAAGGCGCCTTTGCCGAGTTCGAGCAGCAGATCGAAGTCGTCGAGATGCTGGCCCACCTCGATCTGGGCGAGACGGGTGGGCGGCATGGTGACCGCAAACGCTGATTCGAGTGTCCTGGTGCCGATCTCTATTTCGCCGGCAGTGTCGGCCGCTTGAGTGTGGGTGAACTCTTCGGAGTAGCTGGCAGTCGGATCTGTCATCAAAATCTCGTTCCAGGTCACTCCGATCGTAACCGCAGCGCAGGCGTATACGACCGAGGTTCAACAGGCTGACTCACAGATTCCGATAGGCCAGACGCCATAGGCTGTCTGCGTGCCTGCCCACCTGGAAATCCAGACGCCGTCGGGACGGGAATTGATCACGCTGACCGGACAACGAGTGACGGTCGGCAAGGCCGCAACGAATAGCGTGTCGATCGAGCAGGATTCGACCGTCTCGCGCTTGCATGCCGTCCTGGAAAACCTCGGGTTTGCTTGGTCGGTACGTGATGTCGGTAGTCGCAATGGCACTTACCTCAACGGAGAGAAGATCTCTGCCGAACGGGTGCTGCGTTCCGGGGACGAACTGCGGGTCGGCAAAACCCGGTTGATCTTCTGGGAGGCAAGGGAAGGCGACCACGCACCCGCGGGTGAAGAAACAATTTCTGCAGCACCCGCCGAGCCCTTGCCGGCGCTTACCCGGCGCGAACTCGAGGTCCTAGTGGCCTTGTGCCGTCCACTGGTTTCCGACGACCCATTTCCCGCGCCCGCGTCCGTTCGCCGGATGGCTCAGGAGCTAGTCGTTACCGAGGCAGCCATCAAACAGCATCTGCAAAACCTGTACGACAAGTTCGGAGTCCCGGCAGAGGGAGAGCGCCGGATCCGTCTGGCCAATGAGGCCATCGGGCGTGGGGCTGTCACCCTCGCCATGTTGCGCGACAGCGGTAAGCAGGAGTGAACACTCGGAAGTAGCGCTAGGACAACTTCTTGAGCGCCCCGCCCCCGAGCACGGCGACGGCATTGACAATGTCGCGGCGGTATTCAGCGCATCTGGAGCATGACTCGATATGGCGCACAAGGCGTTTCCGCATCAGGACGCTGAACTGTTCGTCCCAGCCGGACACGACCGCGGCGAGCTGCGGGCATCCGACCCGGGCAGCGTGCCGGGCCACCAGCAGTGCACCCAGTGAACGTTCGATGGTGTCGCGCAGCCGCTGTAGAAGCTTTTTGGTCGAATCGTGGCTGATGCCCAGCGTTTGCGCGAGTTCGGTTCCCGTCACGCCGTAGCGATAGACAAGCTCCAGCACACGGCGGTCACGCTCGCACAACCCCTCGGCTGCCTGGGCGATCAGTTGAGCGAGCTCCTTGCGTGCGGTCAGCGTGAACGGTCCTGGGCCCGTTATCGGCTTGTCGGGCAGCTCGTCGAAGGCGGGCTCACGACGCCGCTCGGAAAGGGTCCGCAGTGCGCGCCGGCGGGCAATGGCATAAAGCCACGGACGCAGTGACTCCGGGTTACGCAGCCTCGGCAACTCTGCCGCCGCGGTGCAAAAGACATCTTGTACGCAGTCGGACGCCGTGTGGCGATCGCGCACTATGCCTACGCAGTAGGCGTGCAGCGGGGCGGCGTAGCGCTTGTAGATTCCGGCCATCGCCGCGCGATCGCCAGCCGCGGCCGCCCGCGCGAGTTCCGCGTCACTTGCAATGCCGCTCTTGCGCAGTGTGATCGGGGAAGTCATGACTGAAATGGTCAGGGATGGCCCGTGATTTCGTAATCGCCGCGAAGCCAGATTCCACCCCCGCGAGGGAAGGGTTTCCTACCCATTTGGTAAGCCGCCACCTATCTCGCAAGTCGCCGAAATTTTCTTTTCAAAATTTGTCCGGTTCCGCGCGCTTTGTGCTCTTACCCGTGAGCGTCACCCAAACGCGGGTCGCCGCCGAAGCCAATGAGGAGAGATCATGAGCACAAATCGCAACACGCTGGCCCTGCGCCGGCAGAGCATCCGGACGCTGACCGCCGACGAGCTGCGCGTCGCGCACGGTGGCCAGGTCAACGGCACCGTCACCTCGGCGCCCCCCACCACCGGCCCCACCATCAAGACCGGCACCTGCATCCCCACCAGGACCACAGTCAATCGGCCGACGCTGACGAAGCAACCGTGAATCGCGCCGGCAGGAAGCAGGACTTAAACACGGATCTGGCCGTGGCCCGGAGACGCGGGCAACAATGCGGGTCGGGGCAACTCGCCCGCGCTGAGGAGAACCGCGTGAGTGAGCATGACTCGGATAAAAGTGCCGGTTATGAGGCGGTCTTTCGCGAACGTTGGCGCGACCGCCGGTCGGCGGGGGCGCGGCCGGGTGAACTCGTCAAGCAGCCGGAGTGGATCGATGCCGGGCTCGTCGTCCTGGGCGTTTTGTTGACCGCGGGCGTTGTCGCGGCCGGCACGATGACCATCGCACGGACCCAGGCGTTGCCGGCGGTAGCGCAGGGCAACTCGGTGACCGCCGCCCGCGGCGACGCGTCGCCTGCGCCGGGCAGCGTCGTGCATTACCGTGACGCGTCCGGGAACACGGTGGACGCGACCGTCGTCGAGGTGACCGAGGCCGAGGTGACGGCGCGGCTGGGCCAAATCGGCCCGGAGTCAACGGGTCAACTGCTCGTCCCAGCCGATCGTCAGCGCCTGATCACTCTGCTGCTGCCGAGGCTGCGGTGAGCCGCCAGCGCGCGATCCCCTACATCGCGCAGGCCGAGATGGCTGATTGCGGTGCCGCCGCGCTGGCCATGGCGCTGGGCTATCACGGCCGTCACGTATCTCTGGCCGAGATGCACGACGCCACCGGCACCGGGCGTGACGGCGTCGACGCCCTGCGGCTTGCCGAGGCGGCGTCCTCCTATGGCCTGCGAGCCCGAGGGGTAGCCACCGAGCTCGATGATCTGCGGGTGCTGCCGCGCGGCACCGTGTTGCATTGGGGTGCGGCGCATTTCGTCGTCCTGGACTCGGCGTCACGGCGCGGCGTCACCGTTGTCGATCCCGCCGCGGGACGCTACCGGCTCGGATGGCAGGCCGTCGATGATCTCTACAGCGGGGTCGCGATCATGTTGGAGCCCACCGACGCGTTCACGGCGGGCGGTCGACGGCTACCGGGTGCACTGCAGCACGCTCGCCGAATGTTGGTTCGCTCCAGCGGAATCGGTAAGGTGCTGGCCACTTCGGTGGTGGTGCGGCTGATGGTCCTGGCGGTGCCGGTGCTCACCGGCGTGGTCGTGGACCGGGTGGTGCCCGCCAATGACTCGCACCTGCTCAAAGTCCTTGCCGCGGTGATGGTTACGTTGATCGGCTACTCGATGCTGGCCACCTTCCTGCGGGCCCATCTGCTCCTGCGGCTGCGCAGCCGACTGGATGTCGACATGACACTGGATTTCCTTGAACATCTGGTGGACCTGCCGTATGCGTTTTTCCTCAAACGCTCGTCGGGAGATCTGATGATGCGGTTGCGCAGCAATGCCACGGTCCGCGAGATTCTGACCAGCGGTACTATCGCCGCGCTGCTCGACGGCGCCCTGGCCACCCTGTACCTGGCCGCAATATTCGTGCTGTCACCGCCGTTGGGAATCCTCGTCACCGTGCTGGCCACGGCCCAGGTTAGCGTTTTGCTGCTGTCGCGACGCCGCAACCAACAGCTGATGGCCGAGTCGCTGGCCACTGAAGCCAAGTCGCAGTCCTACGCCTATGAAATGTTTTCCGCGGTGGAAACTCTCAAGGCCGCGGGCGCCGAGCGCCGCGCGGTGTCGCACTGGACGAACTTGTTCGTCGCCGAACTGAACGTCTCGCTGCGCCGCGGGCGTCTTGCGGCGTTGGTGGAGACCGCCACGCATGGGCTGGCGCTACTGTCGCCGATCGCCGTGCTGTTGTTCGGTGCGTATCTGGTTGGCAGCGGCCAGCTTTCGTTGGGCACCATGCTCGCGCTGGCGGCGCTGGCCACCGCATTTTTGGAACCGCTGGCAACCCTCGTCGTCACCGCGCTACAGATCCAACTGCTCGGCAGCTACCTCGCCCGCCTCGACGACGTCCTTTCCACCCCGACCGAAACCGCCGGTCGCAACGTCCGACACGCACCCCAGCTCACCGGCGCGGTTCGCGCGGAGCGGCTGACTTTCCGCTATACGAGTCACGGGGTGGCCGCGATCGACTCCGTCGACCTCGAGGTGAGGCCCGGGCAAGTGGTGGCCATCGTCGGGCGCTCCGGCTCGGGCAAGTCGACCCTGGGCCGGCTGCTGTTGGGCCTTTACCAGCCGTCGTCGGGACGGGTCCTGCTCGACGGGATCGACCTGGCCGGCCTGCACCCGCGCAGCGTCCGCTCCCAGGTCGGCGTGGTCACCCAGGATCCCTACATCTTCGGGCTGTCGATCCGGGACAACGTTGCTCTCGGCGACCCCAGCCTGCCGTTGGACAGGCTCGAGGCCGCCGCCGAACTCGCCGGCGTCGCCGACGACATCCGGGCGATGCCGATGGGCTGGAACACCCCGCTCGTCGACGCGGGCGCCTCGCTGTCGGGTGGTCAACGCCAACGACTGGCGCTCGCCCGCGCGCTTGCGCCCCAGCCGCGGATCCTGCTGCTCGACGAGGCCACCAGCAACCTCGACACCGTCACCGAAGCCAACGTGCACGCCAACATCGCTCGACTCGGCTGCACGGTGATCATGATCGCGCATCGGCTGGCCACCGTGATCGACGCCGACCAAATCGTCGTGATGGACGCCGGTCGCGTCGTCGAAGTCGGTTGCCACCGTGAGCTTTTGGCCGCCGGCAACCATTACGCCCAACTGGTCGCCGGACAACTCGTCGGCCAAAACGAACGGTAGGAGTCTCCAGATGGGAACGAAGCTGAGCCCGAGCGGTTTCTTTGTGCTGCGCGCGCCCTTGCTGCCGCTCGACGAATTGGACCGACTGCGCGCCGACCCCGAGCACTGGCTCCCCCTGGCAGGGCGGCCGGACGTTCGTGAGGCGTTGCACCTGGCGTCGCCAGGCCTGATGCGTCGTTTGGCGGCAGGCAATCCGGATGACCGGGTTGCCGCGTCGGTGACTTCCTATCTAGTGCGGATGTGCACCCGCGCAACGCCTTTCGGCTTGTTCGCGGGCTGCTCGTTGGGCGCAGTAAGTGATGCCACCGCGCTTGTCGTCGACGGTCCGGAGGGCACCGCGCGACACAGTCGACCCGACACCGAGGTACTGGCGACGCTGGTGGACCGCCTGCTGGCGGACCCGTCGACGCGCCCGGCAATGGCGGTAGAGCCGAACTCCAGCCGCTACCACGCCGCGGGTGCCATGCGCATCATCGAAAGCCGTGTGCGGGAAGGCCGTCGCACTCACCACCTTGTCGTGATCGAGGACGACGCGCCACTGCGGTGCGCTTTGGCCGCGGCCTCGGGCGGTTGCGTCGTCGAAGAGGTCATCGATGCGGTCGAGTCCCACGCGGGCGTCGGGCGCGACGAGGCCCGCGAATATGTGGACGCGTTGATCGATGCCAACGTGCTCACCGCGGTGGCCGAGCCGGCGGTGACCGGTCGAGAACCGTTGGCCCATGTGATCTCATCTCTTCGCGGCCAGGGTATGACTGCGCCCTCGGAGGCGCTGGATCGGGTATCCGACGAACTCGTCAAGCTGGACGCCGCCGGTCTGGGCAATCCGCCCGAGGCGTACGACTCGGTGGCCAAAACCCTGCTCGATCTGGTCGGCGAGGGTGACGACGCACGGCTCGTCCAGGTCGACCTGCACCGCGCCGGGTCGGGTCTGACACTCGGGCCTGACATGGTGGCGCTGCTCACGCAGGCGGTGGACCTGCTGCACCGCGTTTCCCCACAGTTCGAGGATCCTGCGCTGCGTCGATTCAAGGCCGACTTCGGGGCCCGTTACGAAGACCGCGAGGTTCCCCTGATGGAGGCCCTGGACGAGGAGATGGGCATCGGGTTCGACCGCTCGACGCATCCGGCCGCCGACGAGTCGCCGCTGCTCGCCGGTATTGACCTCGGCGGCGTGTATGGCAACTCGGTGTTCACCGCACGCGACGCGGCCCTGCTCGACATGCTGATGCGGGCTGGCGAGGATGGCGGGAAAACCCTTGAGCTCGACAAAGATACAGTCGCTCGCCTGGCAACCGCGACGCCATCGCCGTTGCCCGACGCGCTCGCCGTCTTCGCCAGTGTCCTGGATGACGGCGTTGAGATCCACAGCATCAGCGGCCCGTCGGGCGCGGAACTCCTCGGGCGGTTCTGTCACGGCGATGACCGATTGCACGATGCCGTTCGCGCGCACCTGCGCGCCGAGGAAGCCCGCGCGCCGGGTGTGGTGTTCGCCGAGCTGATTCACCTGCCGGAGGGACGTATCGGCAACGTCTTGGCGCGGCCGGTGTTGCGCGACTATGAACTGGTTCTGTTGGGACGGTCGGGGGCGCCCGCGGATCGCCAGCTGAGTGTGGACGAGCTGACCTTGCGCCTCGAGGGTGAACGGCTCGTCCTCTACAGTCCCCGGCTGGGTGCGGAAGTCCGGCCGCGGCTGACTACCGCGCACAATCCGGCGTGGCGCGGCTTCGGGGTGTACCGGTTTTTGGCGGCACTGCAGAGCGACGGTGTGACCGGCGGGCTCGCGTGGGATTGGGGCGCGCTGGCGGCCGCGCCGACCCTGCCGCGGGTCACTTCGGGGCGACTGGTGCTCGCCCGGGCCCGATGGCAGCTGTCGGCAGCCGAGCTGAAGACCGTCACCGGAGCCGATGCGGCGGCCGGGTGGGCGGCCCTGCGCCGCGACCGCGGCTTGCCCGCCGAGTTGCTGATCGCCGACGGAGACAACCGGCTTTACGTCGACACCACCAGCGCCGCGCTGGTCGCCGCCGCCGCGAAGGTGCTCCGGGGTCGGTCCGGGGCGGTCGTCGAGGAGGTGCTGGCCTCTCGCGTCGCCGCGGGTCCGCAGGGCCGCTTCGCCCACGAACTGATCGTGCCGTTCATTGCCCGACGCGATCCCGAGCCGGCCCCGCAGCCGTTCCGGGCACCCCGGATCCAGCGCGCCTTCGCGCCAGGCACCGAGTGGCTGTACCTGAAGGCCTACACCGGTTCCGCATCCGCTGACCGCATCCTCGTCGACACCGTCGGCCCGGTCGTCGGTCAGCTGCGCGACGCGGGCGTCGTCGACCATTGGTTCTTCCTGCGGTACGCCGACCCTGAGCATCACCTGCGGCTCCGGTTGCATGGTGAGCCCGCGGCGCTGCGCGAACACGCGCTACCCGCCCTTACCGACGCGCTGGCCGACCATCTGGGCGACGGGACGATATCGAAAGTCGCGATCGATACCTACACCCGCGAAATCGAGCGCTACGGCGGCGACGCCGGCATCGAGCTCGCCGAGCTCATCCACGGCGCCGACAGTGACGCCGTGCTGAAGGTGTTGGGCATGCTCGACACTGACGGGCCCGAGGCGCGCTGGAAGCTTTGCATGTACGCCACCGATCGGCTGCTCGCCGACGCCGGGTTCGACCTGCAGCAGCGTCGTGACTGGGCCAAGAGCGGCGCGGCGGGCTACCGGCCCGAGTACCCCAACGCGCCCAACTTGGAAGCCGGCGTCGGGCAGCGCT
Source organism: Mycobacterium conspicuum (assembly GCF_010730195.1). Taxonomy (NCBI): domain Bacteria; kingdom Bacillati; phylum Actinomycetota; class Actinomycetes; order Mycobacteriales; family Mycobacteriaceae; genus Mycobacterium; species Mycobacterium conspicuum. The sequence continues at coordinate 1,179,206 of NZ_AP022613.1, read as the reverse complement.
GGCGCGACGAGCGCGCCGACCTCACCGCGCTGCTCGACGACAGCACCGATCATCGCTACGAATCCGCTCGCCAGGTGTTCAGGCAGCGATCAGAAGTTCTCGCACCCCTGCTCGCCGAGCTGGCGGACCGGTCCAGGCGGGGCGAGCTGACCCAGTCCTTCTCGTCGCTGCTGCACAGTTTCGACCACCTGCACGCCGTCCGGTTGCTGCGTTCCGCGGCACGCACCCACGAGCTCGTGCTGCTGAGCTTTTTGGACCGGTACTACGCCAGCCAGATCGCACGCGCACCCCGTGCCAAGGCGGCCGGGTCCTAGTCCGGAGAGAAGTTCTGCAAAAACTGTCCGCTTTCCGTGCGGTTGGCGCTCTTACCTATGAACGCGGCCCACACGGGGCCTCGACCACATCAATTAGGAGAAATCATGAACACCAACAAGCTGGCCCTGCGCAGGCAGAGCATCCGCACCCTGACCGCGGACGAGCTCCGCTTCGCGCGCGGTGGCAAAGGCGGCAACGGCACCGGCACCGGCGGTGGGACCGGCACCGGCACCCACACCAAGCACACCACGGTGCCCACCACCGGGACCCACACTGGCACCGGGAAGACCAAGGCGGAGCTGCCCGTCCAGCAGGCCATCGGCTGACGTCGTCACGCACGAATCGCCCCGCAACCGACACGAAATCGGTTGTGGGGCGGTTGCTTTCCGGCGGACGCGACTTGCACCGCCCGCCGATAGTGGATAGGGACCTACCGCGTCGTCGCCGCCCAAGATCGTCGATGGCCACGACCGTGGTGAGGAAGACGGCAACTTTGGATTTCGATGAACTTAGCCGGCGGACTGGCCACCGATATCCGGCTGACGTATCTCCCCCGGGATGCGCTTCCGCTAACCCGCCGGATGGCACGGCGGAAACGTCACCGGCGCATCGGTCAAGACGACCGATCCGGCTCTACAGCCGGGCCGCAACGAAATCCGCTGCCCGCGTGGTCATTCCGGATTGAATGTACTGACCATGTGGCCCCATGCTCACGCCGCGCGTGCAAATCGGATCCCCGGGCATACACATGTCGATCGTTTTCGGACGGTACAGCGGGCCAATGGCGGGAAGCGCGCCGGCCGCTGTCCTAACGAATGAGCCCGATGGCGAAGGATTTCCGAAGACGGCGACGGCGGCGACATGACTGGCGACACCGGAAGGCATCTGCGTGGTGCTGACGTCCATCACGGCGGCGCCCTGGGAGTACCCGCCGAGCACGATCCTGGTGTTGGGACAAAGCGCGGCCATGGACTCGACGTGAGCGCTCGCGTCGTTGGCACCGGCGGCGATGGAACTACGGAAATTGTCGGTGGCGGGATAGTTGACCGGATATACGCTCAAGGACCTCCCACCGACCCGCGAACGCAGCGCATCGACAAAGGACTGTCCGACGCCCCCGACGCCGGGGGGCTCGGTGGTGCCTCGGGCGAACACCACGTTGACGTCGGAGCAGGGGGCCGCGGTCGCGGATGGGAGCGACGACGGAACGGTAAGTGGCGCCCAGGCCGCGACGACAGCGGCGCCGAGCAGACCAAAAAGCGGACGTGCGGTCACCGCACGCATCCCACGTTGTGGCTTCGACGATGATTTTGAACGCCCCCGCCCGCCACATTGATGGCCTAAATGCGCGATTCGACAGTGCAAACTCATGGCCGTGGTCCTCGGTGTGGTCGCTGCCCGATTGGCAGCTAGCACAACTAGGAGCAGCGACGCCGGTGCGAGGGGACACTTTTCGCCGCGGGATGCTGACGAAAAAGAAAGCTGGCCAGATCTCAGAAATCTGGCCAGCTCATATTCTGGCTCTTCGGATCTTGTCGGGGTGCTGTGTTCATCGGACGACGATGGATGTGAGGACGCGCCAGTTGGGTTTGCCGGCGTAGAGCAGTGCTCGGATGCGGTAGTTGCTGAAGTTGGTGAAGCCGTAGCCGATGCGCTTGATGCGTTTGATCAGGTTGTTGAGGGCTTCGGTGGGTCCGTTGCTGACGCGGGCGATGTGGTAGTTGCAGATCTTGTCGTACCAGGCTTTGAGGGTGCGGGCGAGCTTGTTGAGTTCGGGGGGCAGGCCCGGGCGTAGGCAGTGTTCGATCAGTTCGGACAGCATCGCGCGGGCGGTGTGGATGTCGGTGCAGCAGTAGAACTCGCGCAGGCGTTCCTTGACGCGGTAGGCCAGGGCGACTTCGCCGCGGGGATCGCCCAGTTGCAGCAGCGATGTCAGGCGTTGGGTGGCCTTGGCGTCGAGGCGTTCCTCACCGGTAAGCAGTACGCGGCGGACCCGGTAGAGAGGGTCGTTGCGCCGGCCGCGGTGGCCTTTTTGTTCGCGCTGCACACGTCGTCGAATGTCGTCGAGGGCCCGGTTGGCCAGTTGCACGCAGTGGAACGGGTCGACGACCTGCTCAGCGCGGGGCAGCATCACGGTGTAGACCGCGGCGTAGGTCGCCGACATGTCCAGGGCGCCGAAGCGGATGCGCTGTTTCCAGGCCAGGGGTTGTTGGTCGATCCAGCCCGCGACATCGACATAGTTTCGGCTGGGCAGGATCTCGATGATCTGGTGGTTGGCGACATCAGCGACGGTGGTCGCATACGAGCGGGCCCGGCGGCTGGATAGTTTCACAAACGAGGTCTCGTCCAAGCCGATCGCGGTCGTGGCGTTCAGGCGACGCCGGTCGGCAGCCAGCAGCGCTTGGCCGTAGGTCATGACCGCGTCATTGACGGTGTGCCAGTCGCAGGAAAGTTCCTGCGCGACATCAGAAACCGCGCGACCTGTCCCGACCTGCATCGTGGCCCATTTGGCGCAGCGGGTCGTCAGCAGGCAGTTCTTGGCCGCGATGCGATGGTCGGCACTGGTCCAGCTCGCCCCCGCACAGCCGGGTCGCCGGCAAATCACACGATGCTTGCGCCAGGCCAGACGCATCGGCTGGCCGTAGACGGGCAAATCGACATAGCGCACCGTCGGCCGCTCCTTGATCTGGCCGGCGCCCCCACACGTCGGGCATAACCGATCCACGACGGTCTGCTCGATCACCAGCTCGACATCGGGACCGCTACGTCGATAGGCCAAGACACGGACATCTTTGAGCCCGACCAGGGCCTCAACGATCTGACTAGGCTCATAACGGACGAAGGTGCTTTTGAATTTGATGGTCACGCTTCAAAGACTCAGGCACCTTCGTCCCCAACAACCGCAGGGCACGCCGACCTCAAAACCAGCACCGGACCCCGCTGGAATCCGAAGAGCCCATATTCTGCAGTGGAGCTGCCGGGAATCGAACCCGGGTCCTACGGCATTCCCTCAAGACTTCTCCGTGCGCAGTTCGCTATGCCTCTACTCGGATCTCCCGGTCACGCGAACTAGCCGAGATGACGATCCCAGTCGCTGTTGGTGTCCCGATAAGTCCCGCGACCGAACTTATCGGTTGATCCCTCTAGCTGATGCCAGGGTCCGGGTCGAGGGCTTTCCCGGTCTGACAGACTAGCTGTCGCTTAGGCAGCGAGAGCGTAGTCGCGCTGTGTTGACACGGCGCTTAATTGGTTGCAACGACGCTTACGGTGGTCTCTTGCCTGCACCGGCACGCTTCCCTTGATTCGATGCGCGAAGTCGAAACCTTTCAGCCCCTTGTAACTTCTCTGCACCCCCGCCGAATTTCGGCAGGACACTCCATCATACGCCGCTACCAACACCCGGCAACGGAATAAAGTTCCCGGTCAGATCACGAAGTTGAGGTTCTCGACGATGCGGTTGGCCAGCTCGTTGTCGCCGTCAAGCTCGACGTCGGCCGAGCGCGCCGGGCACATTGGGCGTCCGCCGGCGAGCCTGGTGAACTGCAGCCCGTCGAGGCGGATCGTCGCCGTCGGCTCGTGGCCGCCGAAGTCGTCGACCACTGCAGCGCGTCCGTCCACGCTGACGCGGATGGTGCGCGCCAGCGGGCCGGTCAGGTCGAACTGGACCCGTGACCCCTCGGGCGCCTTGGCGAGTTTGCCGACGACGAACCCCATGGTGGCCGCGACCTCGTCGAGCGACAGCTGCGACGCGGTCCCGACGAGCTCGTCATCGGTCGATGGCCGCTGCAACGCCACGCGGATGTCTTGTTCGTGCATCCAGCAGTCGAAGACCCGGATCCGCATGAACCGCCCGTAACTGTCCATGCCCGCGGGCGTCGGGGTCACCGCGTTCCAGTCGTCGTCGGACATCGCCGGCAGGACCTCGCGGCGCTTGCGGGTCACCTCGCGGTAGCGCTCCAAAACGCAGGGGCCGTCGTCCCCGCTGAGGTGGCGCACCCAGCACTCGTTCATCGCGCCGATGTCGTTCCGCACATGCTCGAGGGACTTGACGTCGATATCCGGTTGCGGCGCCTCGATGCCCTGCAGAAACGACTCGGTCCCGATGATGTGGGAGACGACGGCGCGCACGCACCAGCCGGGCAGCGGCGTCATCGCCTGCCACCCGCTCTCGGGCAGCCCTTCCAACAGCGCGTCGATGGCGTCCCAGACGGAGAACAGGCCGAGCAGCACGTTGGACTTGTCGACGGTGGTGACGGGACGTGTTGCCATGGTCGGATACTAGGCCGCTCGGTGCGCGATATGGAGGCCGACCCGTTAACCCGCGGCGATCATCGCCACCGACCCCATGGCCATCGCCATGCCGATGCCCTGCCAGCGACTGACCCGCTCGCGCAACACCACCATGGCCAGCACGACGGTCGCCGCCGGATACAGCGAAATCATGATGCTGGCCAGCGAGAGCAGCCACGACTGCAGCGCGATCAGTTGGGCCACCAGCGCGCAGATGTCCAGCAGCGCGATGGCCAGCGCCAGCTTCATCGACCTGCCCCGCGGCAGCCGCAGGTTGCCCTTGGTGGCGGCCAGCGCGGTGATCACCACGGTCGCCGAGAGCCGGGCGAACATCAGCGGCCACAGCTTGCATTCGTGGGGCGCCTGATGCAAGAACACCAAGTCGAGCCCGAACGCGCAGCCCGCGAAGACCGTGAGCCAGGCCACCTTCGGGGTGAACCGGTACGGGCTTCGGTCCTCAACCTCCGCTTCCCGGGCCTCGCGGCTGACCAGCGTCACCGCGACGATCGCCAGCAGCACCCCCAACGAGGCCGCCGGACCGGGTCGCTCCCCCAACGCGACACCGACCGCCACCGGGACGGCGGCGTTGAGCACGCCCGCCAGCGGCGCCACCACCGAGATCGGGCCGGAGCCGAGCGCCGCGTAGAAAGCCCACATGCCGAACGCCTGCCCAATGCCATACATGCAGCCCCAAAAGACGGCGCCCGAATGAATCGGTCCGCCGGCAAACAGGGCCAGCAGACCCAGCACCGCCGCCTCGACCGGGTACGCGGCAAGCATCACGCGCAGCGCGGCAATCCGCCGCGCCGCTACGCCGCCCACGAAATCGCTGACGCCGTAGGACACGGCGGACAGCTGCGCGTAGCGGCGCCTATCAGTTACATCCCCTTCGCTCGGCGACCCAGCTCCCGAACAACTTCACGCTGGGCGTCGCGGCGTGCCATGTCCTGTCGTTTGTCATAGGCTCGCTTGCCCCGGGCCAACGCGAGCTCGACCTTGACCTTGCCCTCCGAGAAATACAGAGACAACGGCACCAGGGCGAGGTTACCATCTCGGATCTTGCCGATCAGCGTGTCGATCTGGCTGCGGTGTAACAACAACTTTCGATTGCGGCGAGGATCGTGATTGGTCCAGCTGCCGTGCTGGTACTCGGGAATGTGCAAGTTGCGCAACCAAATTTCGCCATCGTCGACGGTGGCGAAGGCGTCGACCAACGACGCGTGACCCTCGCGGAGGCTCTTGACCTCGGTACCAACCAGCGCGACGCCGCACTCGTACTGCTCCAAGATCGAATAGTTATGGCGCGCTTTGCGATTGCTGGCGATGATCTGCCTGCCCGGACGCGCCTTTTTCGATGTGTTCTTGGCCACAGTCAGCGCCGTACGTATATGCGCACCGTTGCATAGGCCGTCAGCCCGGCCATCGCCGCGCCGAGCAGCAGCAGAATCGGTGAGATGTAGATGATGTCGGCATAGTCCACCCGCGCAATCAAATTCGCTTGGTAGAACTGGTTCAAAGCGCTGTCCAGGAAGAACGCCCGCACCGCAACCAAACCAAGGATGGCGATCACCACACCGATCGTCGCGGCGAGCATCGCCTCCACCAAAAACGGCAGTTGCGTGTACAAGCGGCTCGCGCCGACCAGTCGCATGATGCCGATCTCCGTGCGGCGCGTATAGGCCGCGACTTGAACCATGTTGGCGATCAGCAAGATTGCCCCGACGGCCTGGACCACGGCCACGGCGAAGGCGACATTGCTCAAGCCGTTCAGCACGACGAACAGGCGGTCGATCAGTTCCTTTTGATTGAGCACGGAGAGCACTCCGGGCTGACCCTGCATCGCAGCGTCAAATTCCTTGTGCTGCTCGGGATTTGCCAGCTTCACGATGAATGATGCAGGGAAGGAATCTTTTCCGGCGACATCCTTGTACTGCGGGAACTTACGGATCGCATCGTTGTAGGCGTCGTCCCGGTTGAGGAAGCGCACCGACTTGACGTCTTCTCGCCCTTCGATTTTGGAGCGCAGCGCCTTGCACGGGTTGGTGCTGCAGGTCGGATCGTTGGCGGAGACGTCGTCGGTGAGGAACACCTGCGTCTCGACGCGGTCGAGGTAGATGGCCCGCGAGTTGTCGGCCAGCCGGACCACCAGCAGGCCGCCGCCGAACAGACCGATCGAGATCGCTGTGGTCAGGATCATCGCGACCGTCATGGTGACATTGCGACGCAGGCCGGTCAGGACCTCGTTGACCAGGAAACCGAAGCGCACTTAGCGGTCCATTCCGTAGACGCCACGCTGTTCGTCGCGAACCAGCCTGCCCAACGACAGCTCCACCACCCGCTGGCGCATCGAGTCGACAATGTGGTGGTCGTGGGTGGCCATCAGCACGGTCGTTCCGGTGCGGTTGATCCGCTCCAACAGGTCCATGATGTCCTTGCTGGTGTCCGGGTCGAGGTTGCCGGTGGGCTCGTCGGCCAGCAGCACCAACGGCCGGTTGACGAACGCCCGGGCGATCGCGACCCGCTGCTGCTCGCCGCCGGACAGCTCGTGCGGCAGCCGGTTGGCCTTGCCGGACAGGCCGACGGTCTCGAGCACGTCGGGCACCACCCGGTTGATCGCGTCTCGGCGTTTGCCGATGACCTCCAGCGCGAAAGCGACGTTCTCAAACACGGTCTTTTGCTGCAGCAGCCGAAAATCCTGGAAGACGCAGCCGATCACCTGACGCAACTTGGGTACGTGGCGACCAGGCAATTTGTTGACGTGAAACTTCGACAGCCGAATGTCGCCGGCGGTCGGCGTGTCCTCGCCCAACAGCAGCCGCATGAACGTGGATTTGCCCGAACCCGACGGGCCGATCAGGAAGACGAACTCACCCTTGTCGATTTTGACGTTGACATCGTCCAACGCCGGACGCGCCGACGCTTTGTACTTTTTGCTGACATGGTCCAGGGTGATCATCACGGCACGCCAGTGTAGCCGTCAATTTCGCTGGAACACGACGATCAGCTCGCCGGTGGCACCGGCGTGGGCACCGGGCCCGGCCCCGGCGGGGGCGAAGGCGTCGGCGTTGTGCTGGAGGTGCAGAACGGCGGGATGCACGGCAGGGTCGGCAGGACGAACGGCGGCGGGGTGGTCGTCGTGGTGGTCACCGGGGGCGGCGGCGGAGTGGTCGTCGGCGTGGGTATCGGCGTGGGTCTCGGCGTGTACGTGTCGGCGGGCGGTTGCTGCACGCGGCTGCGCGGCACCCAGGTGTAGTTGGGATCGGGCACGAAGCCCGGCGGCACCACCTGCGGCGCCGGCGGCTTGGGAGCCGGTTGCGGGCGATAGGTGTCGTAGGTCCACCACAGGGCCAGGAACGCGACGATCAACACCAGCGTCGAAGTGCGGACCCGGCCACCGAACAGGTGGCTCAGCGGCCGGCGCTGTTTCCCGTCGCCGTCGTCCTTTTCGAAGATTTTGAAGGTCAGCTTCACCGCTGCTGCACCCGATCCGGGGCCGGCTCCTCTGCTTCTTCGTCGTCGGCGGGGCGCGAAACGCCGGCGTTGTCGACCAGGCCCACGGTGGCGTCGGCCGCCGTCACGATTCCGACGCGCGCGAGTGCCCGGATCACGAGGACCCGCAACTGCCGCCCGGCCTCGAACTGCTTGCCCGGCAGGGTTCGGGCCACCACGCGCAGCGTGACCGTGTCGAGTTCGATGCTTTCCACGCCCATCACCGTGGGTGCATCCAGCAGCAACTCGCCCAGCAGCGGGTTGTCGAGCGCGCGCTCACATTCCTGGTGCAGGACGTCGTTGACCCGGTTCAGGTCGGCGCTGGTCGACACCGGGATGTCGACGACCGCCCGTGCCCAGTCCTTGGACAGGTTCACCGCCTTGACGATCTGACCGTTGGGAATGGTCAACACCTCGCCGTCCGAGGAGCGCAGCCGGGTCACCCGTAGCGTGACGTTCTCGACGGTGCCGCTGGCTTCCGTCGCGGAAACGATGGTCAGGGTGACCAGGTCACCGAATCCGTACTGCTTCTCGACGATGATGAAAAACCCCGATAGCAGATCCCTGACCAGCTGCTGGGCGCCGAAGCCGAGCGCCGCGCCCAGCACGGTGGCCGGCGCCACCAGCCCACCCACCGAGAACTGGAGGACATCGGCGATCTGCATGATCACCCAGATGGCGATGATGACGATCGCGACCCACTGGATCACCGACGCGACGGCCTGCCGGTGCTTGGTCGCCTCCGACCGGACCAGGGCATCGCTTTCGGCGAAGCCCTCGTCAAGCTGCCGGGTGACCTGCTGGGCGACCCAGGTGACGAACCGGCCCGCCAGCACCGCCGCGATGAGCAGCATGGCGATCCGCAGGCCCCGGGTGATGATCCACACACCGATTTCGCCGCGCCAGAAGTCGTGCCATTGCTGCGCCGCTGAGATCGCCAGCAGCCCGCTTTTCGCAAAAACCAGTGTGTTAGTCGTCATCTTTTCGGTTGCGCCACCGGATTCCCGCTTCCAGGAACCCGTCGATGTCTCCGTCGAGCACGGCGGCGGGGTTGCCCACCTCGTACTCGGTCCGCAGGTCTTTCACCATCTGGTACGGGTGCAGTACGTAGGAACGCATCTGGTTGCCCCACGAGCTGCCGCCTTCGCCTTTCAAGGCGTCCAGCTCGGCGCGTTCCTCTAAACGCTTGCGCTCCAACAACTTTGCTTGGAGCACCCGCATTGCCGAAACCTTGTTCTGCAACTGCGATTTTTCGTTCTGACAAGTTACGACGATACCCGTTGGGATGTGGGTTAAACGAACCGCGGAGTCGGTCGTGTTCACCGACTGGCCGCCCGGCCCGCTGGAACGGTAGACGTCCACGCGCACATCGCCTTCCGGGATGTCGATGTGATCGGTCGTCTCCACCACCGGGAGCACCTCGACTTCGGCAAACGACGTCTGTCGCCGACTCTGGTTGTCGAACGGGCTGATTCGCACCAATCGATGGGTGCCCTGTTCGACCGACAGCGTGCCGTAGGCAAACGGCGCGTGCACGGCGAAGGTGGCGCTCTTGATCCCGGCCTCTTCGGCATAGGAGGTGTCGAAGACCTCGACGCCGTACTTGTGCTGTTCGGCCCAGCGGATGTACATCCGCATCAGCATCTCGGCCCAGTCGGCGGCATCCACCCCGCCGGCGCCAGACCGAATAGTGACCAGCGCCTCGCGCTCGTCATACTCGCCCGACAGCAGCGTGCGCACCTCGGCGGCTTCGATGTCGGCGCGCAACGCCTTGAGCTCGGCGTCGGCCTCGGCCTTCGCTTCGGCGGCGCCTTCGCCCTCCTCGGCCGCCAGCTCATAGAGCACCGGCAGGTCGGTGAGGCGTTGCCGCAACTCCTCGATCCGGCGCAACTCGCCCTGGGTGTGAGATAGCGCGCTGGTCACGCGCTGCGCGTTGGCCTGGTCGTCCCACAGTTGCGGGTCGGACGCCTCCTGCTCGAGCTTCTCGATGCGGCTGCGCAGACCGTCGACGTCGAGCACCCGCTCCACCGTGGTCAGGGCGGAGTCAAGGGCGGCGATGTCGGCTTGCCGGTCAGGTTCCACAGCCGACCACGTTACCGGCACGTCAGCGGCCCCTACGTTTAGCATCAGGAGACAATCAGTGCACCGCGCGACTGCGACGCCCAGCCCCATTCAGCCCCCTCGCGCCGCAGCCGACCACCGACCAGAAAGCTGGAGTATTGCGTCCATATCACGTAGCCATCGTCGGGTCCGGGCCGTCGGGATTCTTCGCCGCCGCGGCTCTGCTTAACGCGCCCGAAGCCGAAGTGGCCGTCGACATGCTGGAGATGCTCCCCACGCCGTGGGGCCTGGTCCGCTCCGGCGTCGCTCCCGATCACCCCAAGATCAAATCGATCAGTAAACAGTTCGAGAAGACCGCCGAGCACCCCCGGTTCCGCTTCTTCGGCAACGTGATCGTCGGCGAACACGTCGAGGCCGGCGAGCTGGCCGAGCGCTACGACGCCGTCATCTACGCGGTCGGCGCGCAGTCCGACCGCGCGCTGAACATCCCCGGTGAGGACCTGCCGGGCAGCGTGGCCGCGGTCGATTTCGTGGGCTGGTACAACGCGCACCCCAACTTCGAGCACATGGCGCCCGACCTCTCGGGGGCCCGGTCCGTGGTGATCGGCAACGGCAACGTCGCGCTCGACGTCGCGCGCATCCTGATCACCGATCCCGGCGTGCTCGCCGCCACCGACATCGCCGACCACGCGCTGGAATCGCTGCTCCCCCGCGGCGTGCAGGAAGTAGTGGTCCTCGGCCGGCGCGGGCCGCTGCAAACCGCGTTCACCACGCTGGAGCTGCGCGAGCTCGCCGACCTCGAGGGGGTCGACGTGATCGTCGACCCCGCCGCGCTTCAGGGCATCACCGACGAGGACGCCGCCGCGGTGGGCAAGGTGTGCAAGCAGAACATCAAGGTGTTGCGCGACTATGCGGGTCGCGAACCGCGCCCGGGACACCGCCGGATGGTGTTCCGCTTCCAGACCTCCCCGATCGAGATCAAGGGCGAGGACCGGGTGGAGGCGATCGTGCTGGGGCGCAACGAGCTGGTGACCGACGACAGCGGGCGGGTGACGGCCCGCGACACCGGTGCGCGCGAAGAGTTGCCGTGTCAGCTGGTGGTGCGCTCGGTCGGCTACCGCGGCCTGCCCACGCCGGGGCTGCCGTTCGACGACAAGAGCGCGACCATTCCCAACACCGAGGGCAAGGTGCAGGGCAGCCGCAATGAGTACGTGGTCGGGTGGATCAAGCGCGGGCCGACCGGGGTGATCGGCACCAACAAGAAGGACTCCCAGGACACCGTCGACACGCTGCTGGCGGATCTGGCCGCCGCCAACGGGATCGCGAATTTCCCGGACGACCATGCGGATCGGTTGGCCGACTGGCTGGCCTCGCGGCAGCCCAAGCTGGTCACCTCGGCGCACTGGGCGCTGATCGACCGCTTCGAACGCGAGGCCGGTGAGCCGCACGGGCGGCCGCGCATCAAGCTGCCCAGCCTGGCCAAGCTGCTGCACGTGAGCCATCCCTGATCACGGGTCGAGCAGCACCCCGGGGTTGAGGATGCCGGCCGGGTCCAGCACGGACTTGGCCGCGCGGAAGGCGGCCGCGAACGGATCCGGGCGCTGCCGGTCATACCACGGACGGTGGTCGCGACCCACGGCGTGATGGTGGGTGATGGTGCCGCCGGTGGTGCTGATCGCCTCGGACACGGCGGCTTTGATGTCGTCCCACTGCGCGTCGAGCGACCCCCAGCGACCACCCGCGTAGATGCCGTAGTACGGCGCCGGGCCGTCCGGGTAGACGTGGGTGAACCGGCAGGTCACCACGCCCGCCCCGCACACCCGCTCGATCGCCGTGCGCGCGGCCTCGGTGACTGCCGTGTGCAGTTCGTCGAATCTGTCCCAGGGACAAGCGGTTTCGAATGTTTCGGCGATGACACCGCGGCGCGCCAGCGCGTCGCGCTGATACGGCATGCGCAGGAAGGACGAGCGCCAATTCCGCGACGCATCGTTGGGTTCGGCTGTCTCGCTGGCGGTTTCGCGGCTCCGGCGGGCGGTCACCGCGCCGCCGTGTTCGGCGGTGATCTGAAGGGCCCGGTCCAGCCACGGATCGATCGGATGGTCGGCCGATTCGAACGCGAGCACCAACAGCCCACCGCCGACCGCGGTGCCGGCGTTCAGGAACGCTTCGGCCGGATCCAACAGCCGGCAGTTCGCCGGGTAGAGCCCGGACTGCGCGACCGCCCGCGTGGCCGCCACCGCGACCGCCCAATCGTCGAACGCCACCGAGGCGGTGACCTGCCAGCGCGGGCGGTCTTGCAGCCGCATCCACGCCTCGGTGATGACGCCCAGCGTGCCCTCGGAGCCGACGAACAGCCGGTCCGGGGACGGGCCGGCGCCGGATCCCGGCAACCGGCGCGACTCGCTGACCCCGGACGGGGTGACAACCCGCAACGATTCGGTCAGGTCGTCGATGTGGGTGTACAGGGTGGCGAAGTGACCGCCGGCGCGGGTCGCCAGCCAGCCGCCGAGGCTGGAGAACGCGAACGACTGCGGGAAGTGCCGCAACGTCAGACCGTGCGGGCGCAGCTGCCGCTCGATCCACGGGCCGAGGGCGCCGGCCTGAATCCTCGCGGCCCGGCTGACCCGGTCGATGTCCAGCACCGAGCTCATCACGGAAACGTCCACGGTCACCGCCGGTCCGTCGAAGCGCGGCTCGACCCCGCCGACCACCGAACTGCCTCCGCCGTAAGGGATTACGGGAATCTCCGCGCGCGTGCACCAGTCGAGCACGTCGATCACATCTTGTTCGCGGCGCGGCCGGACGATCAGGTCCGGGACGCGGTCCAGGTCGCCCTTCAGGTTGCGGACGACGTCGCGAAACGCCTTACCGCGTGCGTGGCCGGCTCGATCGGTAGCGTCGGTCGAACACAGCGCGGCCAGCGACGGCGGCGGGGTGATCCGCGGGGCCGGCAACCCGAGTTCGTCGGGGTCCGGTGGGCGGTGGTCGGTCAGGTCGTGGCCGGGCAACATGGCAGCGACCCGCTCCTGCAGGGCCTGGGTCTCCCGCTCGGTCAGCGCATCTTCGACCGCCCCCCAGCCCCACCACGAACGCATACGTCAGCGCTTGCGGACGATGAAGGCTCCGCCGGCAATTAGCGACGCCAGCGCCACCGCGATACCCCAGCCTGCGCCGGCGAACACCCAGATCACGGCCACCAGTGCGATCAGCGGCGACACAGCAAAAAGCGCTATCCCAGGGTTTTGCCTGATCACCGCCAGTGCGCTGCGCGCCCGGATGGGATCGATTTCCTTGCTCATCCGTTCAGCATGCCAGAGGACCAACGGCCCTACCGGCCCAATCCGCTTCTCCATAGCCTCGATTCATGGACGTCGGGCGGATCGTGAACGCGGTCTCGCTGGCCTGCCGGGCGCCGTCGGTGCACAACAGCCAGCCCTGGCGGTGGGTGATCAACGACGGGTCCGGCGAAATCACCGTCCACCTCTTCTCCGATCGCCGGCGTGCGGTGCCGGCCACCGACCCTTCGGGTCGGCAAGCGATCCTGAGCTGTGGTGTTGCGCTCGATCACTTTCGCGTCGCGATGGCCGCGGCGCGCTGGCGCGCACGGATCACGCGGTTTCCCGACCCGCGTGCCCCCGATCATTTGGCCACAGTCGAATTCGACCGGCTCGATGACACCACCGCGGTGCACCGGCGCCGCGCCGACGCGATCCTGCGACGGCGAACGGATCGGTTGCCGTTGGACTGCCCCGCTTACTGGCAGGCCTTCGAGCCGGTGCTGCACAGCACCGTTAACCAGGACCGCGAGGATCCGGTGACGCTCGACGTGCTTTCCGATGACCAGCGACCACAATTGGTGCAGGCATCACGGCTCGCCGCGGACCTTCGGCGCGAAGACGAGTCATACCAAGCCGAATTGCAATGGTGGACTTCGCCATTCGCCTTGGCGCAGGGCGTGCCGCCGGCGGCGCTGGCATCGGACACCGAACGGATCCGGGTGGATGTGGGCCGGGACTTCCCCGTGCGAGGCCATCAGGACCGCCGCGCCGAGATGACGGAGGACAGGTCGAAAATCCTTGTGCTGTCAACACCCGCAGACACCCGTGACGACGTGCTGCGCTGCGGCGAGGTGTTGTCGACGGTGCTGCTGGAGTGCACGATGGCAGGCATGGCGACCTGCCCGTTGACGCATCTGATCGAGACGGACGAGAGCCGCGGCATCGTGCGGCGTCTCATCGGCGAACCGCAAGCTGAACCGCAAGTGCTGGTCCGCGTTGGGATCACCCCGCCGTTCGACAATCCGTCGGCGCCGTCGCCGCGGCGGCCGATCGACGACGTCCTAGAGCTTCGTTAGACGCGCAGAAAGGTTGCAGCCCATGGCCGAGGAGCCCGTTACCATCTTGAGCGACGACGAAAGTTGGCGGCGGTTAGGCGGCGTCGCGCTGGGGCGGCTGGTCACCATGTTCGCCGGCGAGCCGGAGATATTTCCCGTCAACTACGTCGTCCAAGACCGGACCGTGCTGTTCCGCACCGCCGAGGGCACCAAGCTGTTTTCCGCGGTAGCGAGCAACACCGTGCTCTTCGAGGCCGACGACCACGACGTCGCCCAAGGCTGGAGCGTGATCGTCCGGGGACGCGCCAAGATACTGCACACCGCCGCCGAGATCGAGAAAGCCGAACGCGCACAGCTGATGCCGTGGACCGCGACCCTCAAAATTCACTACGTCCGGGTGATGCCGTCGGACATCACCGGCCGCGAGTTCAGGTTCGGGCCCGAGCCGGACCCCAACGCGAGCTTCGCCTAGGCACGCTCCAGCAGCGTGTCGAGCTCGGGCGCGTCGGCGCCGGTCAGCCGGCGGTGCATCGCCCACGCGATCCTGGTCGCTTGGATTTTCGCGCGTTCGGCGACCGGCCCGCGGTACATCTCGTCGACCGTGTCGTGCCAGGTCTGTAGCCAGCGCACGAAATGATGGCCCGACAGTGGAGTTCGGCCATGTACCTCTCGATGGGCGGCCAGCGCGCTGCCGCGGTAGCGCCCGGCCCGAAACAGCACGGTCTCCCAGAAGTCGCACATCGTCGGAATGTGCGACTTCAGTCCTTTAGCCCGCAGGTCGGCGAATGGCTCGTCGAGGACCTCGTCGACGAACACCCTGCCGTAGAAGCGCCATAGCAACGCCTCCACATCGGCGCGATCGACCAAATCGGCAGCTGGTGCGTTCACCGCGTTCACCGTCACACCACCAGCGACAATGGGCCGCGCGTGCGAGGTTGCTTGCGCCGCTTGCTGATTGCCACCAGGCGCCGCACCGCGGCCTCGATTCCCCGCGCCAGCTGCTCGGCTTCGGCCACCACGCCGTAATCGGAGAGAATGCCGAAGAACAGGTCGTCGGCATAACTGAGCATCGCAACCCCGGTCCGCAGGTGCATCGCGAGCGGCGGGACCGGAAACACGCCGACGACCCGCCGGCCCCGGATCCGCAGCGGCCGGCGCGGCCCGGGCACGTTGGTCGCAACGGTCACCACACCGCGCTGGGGCACCCTCAGCAATAACCCGGTCGCCCATGCGGTGACCGCGAAGGGAATGCGATTCGCCAAGGACACGAACACATTTCCGGCTTCACGCTGACCGCTGGCCTTGGTCCGGCCCAGCCGGGCGTGCACGATTTGCAGCCGCCGCACCGGATCTTCTTCGTCAATCGGCAGATTCGGCAGCATCACCGACACCCGGTTATCGGTCTTGTCGAGCGCATCGGGACCCCGCACCGACACCGGCACCAAGGTGCGCAGCGAGTCGGGCAGCGGTCGCTCACCACCCGCGATCAAGGCATTGCGGTAGCTCTCGGTAATCGCCGCCAGCGCAACGTCATTGATTGTGACGTCGAACGCCCGGCAGACCTGCTCGATGTCCGCCAGCGGCACCCGGGCCCCGCTGTAGCGACGCAGGTCGCTCAGCGGTCCGTTCAGCGGCGACGGGGCGGGGCTGATCAGTCCGGCGACTATCTCGCCGGTGCCCTGGACCGCGCGCACGACGCCGGTTAGGACGACGCCCGGAGTCTTCCACAGCCGATCCAGCACACGCGACGGATTGCACAGGGCATGCTTTGACTCCCGGGCGGCGCGGATGTGGTGCGCGTAGCTGTCGCCGATGCCGTCATCGCAGAGCCCGGCAAGCATGTGGGTGGCGGCGATTCCGTCGGCCATGCAGTGGTGGATCTTGATCAGCATCGCCCAGCGCTCGTCGGCGAGCCCCTCGATGACCCAGATCTCCCACAGCGGTCGATCACGATCCAGGCGCCGCGCCATCACATCGGCGATCACCCGGTGCAGCGCTCGGTCGTCGCCGGGCTGCGGCAGCGCGACCCGGCGCACGTGCCGTTCGATGTCGAAATCCGGATCGTCGACCCATTCGGGCGCGCCGAGGTCGAATGGGCGCAGCCGCAGCCGCTGACCGAACCGCGGACACGCCCGCACTCGCTCGGCGAATGTTGACACCAGGGCGTCCTGCTCCGGCGGGGGCCCCTCGATGACGGCGAAGCCGCCGATGGCCAGGCTGACCCGTCGGTCAGCGTCTTCTGCCTTGAGGAACCCCGCATCGAGCGTGGTCAGGTGATTCATGATCCGCCGCCTCCCTGAGGACTTATCTGCAACTCGCAGTATCACTATTCCGTGCTGGCCATGGGTCAGGGCAGGGCCGAAAGTCCCTTGCCGCCGATGGCTTCCTGCCCTGCCGCGGCCGGCCTGGCGCGACGATGCTGGACGTCATGACGAGGCAGCGATGAACGCCGGATTTCCCGACGCCGAGACCCTGCGGACAGCTCTGGAGTTGGCCACTCGGGCCCCCTCGATACACAACACGCAACCGTGGCGCTGGCGGGTTGGCACGCAGAGTCTCGATCTGTTTTGCGAACCGGATATGCAACTGCGCAGCACCGACCCCGACGGGCGTGACCTGATCATCAGCTGTGGTGTTGCGTTGCATCACTGCGTCGTCGCCTTGGCGGCAATGGGCTGGCGGGCCAAGGTGAGTCGGCTGCCCGACCCGCTCGACCCGAGCCACTTGGCCACCATCGACTTGCAACCGCACCAGCCCGATCAGACCGACGTCGCGCTGGCGGCGGCCATTCCGCGGCGGCGGACCGACCGTCGGGCCTACAGTTCCTGGCCGGTGCAGGGCGGGGACATCGCACAGCTGGCCGCCCGGGCGGCGCGCAGCGGAGTCATGCTGCGTCAGGTCGACGCTCTGGACAGGATGAGAGCCATTGTGACGCAAGCTGTCCGGGACCACATGATCGACGACGACTACGTGCGCGAGCTCACCGCGTGGAGCGGCCGCTACGACTCGGTCGCCGGGGTGCCGGCCCGAAGCACTCCGCCGCCGCAGGCCAACGCGCCCATCCCCGGGCGGGTGTTCGCCGGTGTCGGTTTGGCTCAGCCGTCGGGAGTCTCAGCGGCCTCCGACAACGCCGCGATCCTGGCGCTGGGCACCGAGAAAGACGACCGGTTGGCCCGACTGCGGGCCGGCGAGGCGACCAGCGTCGTCCTGTTGACGGCGACGGCAATGGGCTTGGCGTGTTGCCCGATCACCGAGCCCCTGGAGATCCGCGAAACACGCGAGGCGGTGCGCGCCGACGTGTTCGGCGCCAGCGGCTACCCGCAGATGCTGCTGCGCGTGGGCTGGGCTCCGATCAACGCCGATCCGTTGCCGGCAACCCCGCGGCGCAGGCTTTCCCACGTGGTCGACTGGCCGTTACTGGACCAGCGGGGCTGACCATCGCAGCAGCGTTCCGGGCGATTCCGGGACGCTTTCGACGACGAACTCGCCGCCCACCTGCTCCGCGCGCCGCGCCAAATTCGTCAGGCCGCTGCCGGTGAATTCGCGGGGCATCCCGCGGCCGTTGTCGCTGACTTCGATGCACAGGTCGTCTTCGACCTTGACCCGGACCGTCAACGTGGTGGCCTGCGCGTGCCGCGCGGCGTTGCTCACCGCCTCGCGCACGACCGCCTCGGCGTGGTCGGCCAACGTAGGGTCGACCACCGACAGCGGGCCGACGTAGTGGACGGTGGTGCGCAACCCCGAACCGGCGAATTGCGCCACCGCCTGATCGATTCGTTGCCGCAACCGCGTGATGCCTTGCGCGGCGCCGTGCAGGTCGAAGATGGTGGTGCGGATCTCCTGGATGACGGCTTGCAGGTCATCGACGGCTTCGGAAAGTCGTTGTTGCACTTCGGGTTCACGTGTTCGCGACACGGTGCCTTGCAGCGCGAGGCCGACGGCGAAGAGTCGCTGAATCACGTGGTCATGCAGGTCACGCGCGATGCGGTCGCGGTCGGTGACCACATCGAGTTCACGCATCCGGCGCTGCGATGTCGCCAGTTGCCAGGCCAGCGCCGCCTGGTCGGCGAACGCGGCCATCATCTCCAGTTGCTCGTCGGTGAACGAGCCGCGCGGCCCGTCGCGCAGCACGACCACCACACCGGCGACGGTGTCGGTGGCCCGCAGCGGCAGCAACAGCGCCGGCCCGGGGCGTTCCAAACTCTGTAGCTCGATCCGGTCGACTCGCCGCGGAGTGCTATGGACGAATACCTCCCCCAGCGAGGTGTCCGCCACCGGAATGGTTTGCCCGACAGTGCAATCCACCATATCGCCGATGGCCTCGATCACCAGCAGCTCCTGCACGTTGTCCGCCGGCGTGTTCGCGTCGACCGGAATGGCCACCAGGGCCGCCTCCGCCCCGGTCAGCTTCAGCGCCTCCTCGGCCACCAGGCGGAACACGGTTGCGGGTTCGGCGCCCGACAACAACTCGGTGGCGATGTCACGGGTGGACTCGATCCATGCCTGTCGCGCCTTGGCCTGCTGGTAGAGCCGGGCGTTGGCAATGGCGATGCCCGCCGCCGCGGCCAGCGCTTGAACCATCACCTCGTCGTCGTCGCTGAAGGATTGGCCGGTGGTCTTGTCGGTCAGGTAAAGCGTGCCAAGCGATTCGTCGCGCACCCGCACCGGCACCCCCAGGAAGGTGCGCATTGGCGGGTGGTTCGGCGGAAAGCCGACCGAGGCCGGATGCAGCGAAAGATCCTCCAGCCGAAGCGGTTTGGGATCATCGATGAGTAGGCCGATGATGCCCAGACCCTCGGGCAAATGGCCGATGCGCCCAACGGTTTCCTCGTCGATACCCTCGTGGACGAATTGCAGCAGGCGGTTGTCCCGGCCGTGGACCTCCAGTGCGCCGTAGCGGGCGTCGACCAGGTTGATCGCCGAGTGAACGATGCTGCGCAGCGTGGTGTCCAGATCCAGCCCCGACGTGACCACCAGCATGGCTTCCAGCAATCCGTCCAGACGGTCGCGGCCCTCGACGATTTGGCCCACGCGGTCCTGCACTTCGGCCAACAGCTCGCGAAGACGGAGTTGGGACAGTGTGTCGCGCAGCGGTCGCATCCCGGCATCGCCCTGCTCAGTCATGCGCGCCACTCATCCGTCGGCTCGTTGCGAGCGCTTCAATTCCGTTGCGAATACTGCGGCTTGCGTGCGGCGCTCCATGCCTAGCTTGGCGAGCAAGCGCGACACATAGTTCTTCACCGTCTTCTCGGCCAAAAACATCCTGTCGGCGATCTGCTTGTTGGTCAGGCCCTCGCTGAGCAGGCCCAACAGCGTCCGCTCCTGGTCGGTCAGGCCGGACAACGGGTCCGGCCTTTCGGCGGCCCCGCGCAGCTTCGCCATCAGCGCTGCCGCCGCGCGATTGTCGAGCAAAGACCGGCCGGCGCCAACATCTTTGACCGCGCGCGCCAGTTCCATTCCCTTGATGTCCTTGACGACGTACCCGCTGGCGCCGGCCAGGATCGCGTCCAACATCGCCTCGTCGGACGTGTACGACGTCAGGATCAGGCAGCGCAGATCGGGCATGCGCGACAACAGATCCCGACACAGCTCGATGCCGTTGCCATCGGGCAGCCGCACATCGAGCACCGCCACGTCCGGGCACGCCGCCGGGATCCGGGCCATCGCCTCGGCGACCGAACCCGCTTCACCGACGACGTCCAGTTCGGGATCGGCGCCCAGCAGGTCGATCAGCCCACGCCTGACCACCTCGTGATCGTCAACCAAGAAGACCTTTACCAAGGCGCCTACTCCTCGCAGTCCCTTACAAGTTCCCGCAGGGCACAGCAAGCATCGAGCAACCCACGCCGTGGGCGCCACGGAGGTCCCGGACGGTGCGCGAATCGGTGACGAAAAGTTGACCGGAGTCCGCCACGGCGGCGCCGCACGGCTCGATCGGCACGTCCGGGTATAGGCGCGTCCATCGGGCCAGGCGGCGATTCAATTGCGCTTCGGCCAAACCGCTTCCGTCGCCGATCGTGCGCAGCGGAACGCCCCGCAGCCTCGCCTCTTCGAATGCGTGTCGGAGCACCACACCATTGTCCACTCCCGCGACAACCGCGCCGACCTCGGGGCTCGCCGCGGCGCGCACCGGTCGATGGATCACGGCAACCGGGCAGAGGGCCGCGCCGGCCAGGCCGGTCGCGACGGTGCCACCGATGCGGCGGGCGTGATTGAGACCGACCGAACCGACACAAATCATCGCCGCCGATCTCGACTCCTGCATCAGCTTGGTGAGCGGCCTGCCCCACAATACTTCGGTTTCGATCTTGACCGGCTTCCCGATCGCGTCGATCGCGCGCTGGGCGTCGGACAGCGCCGCGCGCGCGACGGTGTGCCCGCCGTCGGGAACGCCGGACGTCTGGAGCGGATCGATCACGTAAACCAGACGCAACGGGATGTCTCGGCTGATCGCTTCGTCGACGGCCCACAGCGCCGCATGCGTTGCCGCCCTTGATCCGTCGATACCAACGACGACGGCCGGAGCTGACCGGATGCTGCTCATCACGTTCTCCTCTGCTTGAGCGGGGCTTCATCGCCCTAACCGGCACGCTATTGGCCACAAACCGCGTCCCCCAGAGGCGTTGGTCCCCAGATCGGGGACTTTGGTCCCTACGAAAAACCCCTAGGAACCCGAAATGGTGGAACCTACAATTACCCCCGCGGCGAAAATCTGTGGCGCCCAGAAAGCGTCCGGCGATACAGCCCAGACAGGAGACCTCGCATGGCTGCTCCGCCCACATCGTCATCGCCAAGCTCCCAATCCCTGGTGGGGAAAGGCTGGATTCAGGGCGTCGCCTTGGTGATGATCTTCGGCTTCCTGGTGATGGGAATCCTGGCGTACCGCACCTATACGGCGGCAATGCCGATGCCGGACAAGGTAGTCACCGAGTCCGGTCAGGCGCTGTTCACCAAGGACGACATCACCCGCGGCCAAGAGCTCTACCAGGCTCGCGGCCTGATGCAGTACGGGTCGGTGCTGGGCCACGGCGCCTACCTGGGACCCGACTACACCGCCGAGTACCTGCGGATGGCCACCGACGACGTCGGCGATCAACTCCGCGCGCTGGGCGTCGCCGATCCGCGCAATCAAGTGGTCACCGAATTCCGCACCAACCGCTACCACCCCGACACCAAGACGCTGGTGTTCACCGACCGGCAGGCCGCGGCGTTCGACCACATCCAAGGCCACTATGCGGCCTACTTCGGCGAGAACTCAACCAGATACGGGTTACTCCCGCAGCTGATCACCGACAAGGCGCAAATTCGCGAGCTGACAGCGTTTTTCGCCTGGACGGCGTGGGCCGCGGCGGCCGAACGTCCGGGCCACGCGTACACCTACACCAACAACTGGCCGGCCGAGAAGCGGGTTGACAACGGCCCGACCGCGGCGGTGATCGTGTGGTCGGCGCTGTCACTGATCGCGTTGCTGGGCGGCATCGGAGTCATGTTCGGGGTCTACGGCCGGTGGAGCCAGAAGGTCGGCTGGCATAGCGCCGAATCGTCCACGCTGTCGTTCCGCCAACCCGGCGAGGTGAGCCTGACACCGGCTCAGCGGGCCTGCATCTGGTTCTTCGCGATCGTGTCGGTGCTGTTCCTCGCGCAAACGCTGCTGGGCGCGGCGGCCGAGCATTATCGTGCCGATTTGTCGACCTTCTTCGGCCTCGACCTGGCTCGGCTGCTGCCCTACAACCTGGCCCGCACCTGGCATCTGCAGCTGGCGCTGTTCTGGACCGCGGCGGCGTTCTTGGCCGGCGGCATCTTCCTGGTGCCATTCATCGCCCGCCGCGAGCCGAAACGTCAGGCGCTGCTTGCCTACGTGCTGCTGGGTGCGGTGGCCGTGGTGGTGTTCGGCTCCCTGCTCTGCGAGGCGCTGTCCATTTACGGCGTGATTCCCGCCGGCGGTCTGTTCTCCCAGCAGTGGGAGTACCTCGACCTGCCGAGGCTGTGGCAAATCCTGCTCGTCGCCGGCCTGTTCGTGTGGATCGCGATCATCTGGCGCGGAATGCGCGCCCGGCTCAAGGGTGAATCGAAGATGAACATGCCGTGGCTGTTCTTCTTCTCCGGGCTGGCGATTCCCATGTTCTATGCCGTGGGATTGCTGGCCGGCAGCGATACGCACTTCACCGTCGCCGACTTCTGGCGGTTCTGGGTGGTGCACCTGTGGGTCGAGGACTTCCTCGAGTTGTTCACCACCGTGATGGTGGCGTACATGTTCGTGTTGCTGGGTGTGGTGCGCGAACGCATCGCGTTGGGCGTGATTTTCCTTGACGTCATCCTGTATTCGGCCGGCGGTGTTATCGGCACCATGCACCACCTGTATTTCTCGGGCACCCCGGTGGAGCACATGGCGCTGGGCGCGTTCTTCTCGGCGGCCGAGGTCATTCCGCTGACCTTCCTGACGGTCGAGGCATGGGCGTTCCTCCAGCTCGGTGCGCGCCAGCAGTCCGGCGACGCCAACCCGTTCCCGCACCGCTGGGCGGTCATGTTCCTTGTCGCCGTGGGCTTCTGGAATTTTCTGGGCGCGGGCATCTTCGGCTTCCTGATCAACCTGCCGGTGGTGTCCTACTACCAGATCGGCACCGCCCTGACCGCCAACCATGCGCACGCCGCGATGATGGGCGTGTACGGCATGCTCGCCGTCGGTCTGGCCATGTTCGCGTTCCGCTATGTCATCCCGGCCGACAAGTGGCCGGAGAAGCTGGCCCGAATATCGTTCTGGTGCATGAACATCGGTTTGGCGTGGATGGTGTTCGTCACTCTGCTCCCGCTGGGTGTGCTGCAGCTGTATCACTCGGTCAACGACGGCTATTTCGAGGCGCGCTCGCTGGGCTACATCACCAAGCCCGGTAACGCGGTGCTCGAATGGCTCCGACTGCCTGGGGACGTCATCCTGATCGTCGGCGGTGTGCTGCCCTTCGTCTGGATCGCCTGGACCGCGCTACGCAACTTCCGCTCCGGCACCACGGCCGAGGAATTGCCCGAACATCCGCTCTACGCGGACGCCGGTTCGCCGGCGAAGGACTGAGAGATGGCTCCCCCGGCCACATCGGTTTGGCTGATTGCCGGGTATTCGCTGGCGCTGGTGGTCATCGCGTGGAGTTTCGACGCGATGGCCCGACGGGCCTCGGCGCATGCCGCCCGTTGGCGCACGGGTCAATTCGCCTACCGACCCGACCACGACGCCTGGGTTTGCCCGCAGAATCACTGGCTGTGGCCGACGTCGTTCGATCCGAAGCACCGGGTGATGCGATATCGGGCACTGCCGGTGGTATGCAACAGCTGTCCGGTCAAATCCCGTTGCACCACATCGGATCACGGCCGCGAGATCAGTCGCGAGATAGATCCGTGGCCACATTCGGACGCCGGGCGGTTTCACCGCGGGATCGCCTGCAGCGTAGCAGCATTCGGCGTCCTACTGCCCTCGGCAACGTTGATCGCCAACCACTCCGGCAGTGAGGTGCTGGTGTTGGTGGGCGCCATACTGCTCGCCGTGCTGCTGGGCCTGCCACTGGCCAGCCATCTGTGGAACACGCCGTCCAACGCGCCCGATTACCTGCCGCACCGCACCGCGCAGGAGGACCAGGTGGCCGCCGCGATCGATCGCTACTCCACGCGCTGGGGAAGCTGGCAAGACAAGGAGAAACCGTGACCGGTGTAGTGGTTGGCCTCGTGGTGGCGGCAGTGGTGGTGCTGGTAGCGCTTGCCATGGTGTCGCTGGTGGTGCTGCGTGAATACGAACGTGGGGTGGTGTTCCGGATGGGCCATGCCCGGCCGTTGTATTCCGCCGGGCTTCGATTCTTGATTCCGCTGGTGGACAAGATGATTCGCGTCGACCAGCGGGTGGTGACGCTGACCATTCCGCCGCAGGAGGTGATCACCCGCGACAACGTGCCGGCCCGCGTCAACGCGGTGGTGATGTTTCAGGTGACGGACCCGCTCAAGGCGATCCTGGCGGTCGAGAACTACGCGGTCGCCACGTCGCAGATCGCCCAGACGACGTTGCGATCGCTGCTGGGCCGCGCCGACCTGGACACCCTGTTGGCGCACCGGGAAGACCTCAACAGCGACCTGCGCACGATCATCGAAAAGATGACCGAGCCGTGGGGTGTGCAGGTTCGTGTGGTGGAGATCAAGGATGTCGAGATTCCCGAGTCGATGCAACGGGCCATGGCCCGCGAAGCCGAAGCCGAACGCGAGCGTCGCGCCAAGGTGATCAACGCCCGCGGGGAGCTGCAGGCCTCGGAGGAGCTGCGGCAGGCCGCCGAGACCCTGTCGAAGAGCCCGGCGTCGTTGCAATTGCGCTATCTGCAAACACTGCTGGAGTTGGGTGCCGACCAGAACTCGACGGTGGTGTTCCCGCTGCCGGTCGACATCATCACGCCGTTTCTGCGGAACCCGGAGATGCTGCAGGGCATTGCCGATAGCTTCAACCACCGGGGTTGACGGGTTCGGGCGGCGCGAAGCGCCAATTGTCCGGGTTCTTCAGCGAATACACCACCGGCATCAGTTGGCCGATGGTCGGCCAGTGGTCGACGTCGACCGCCATCCGCTGATACACCGCGTGCTCGTCGACGGTGGGCCCGTTGATCACACCGGCGATGGTGACGAATTGCTCGCCGGTGGCGTCGGGTCGCGGGCTGACCCCGGTCACCAGCAGCGTGCCGCTGGCCAGGTCGCCGCGCGGGCCTCTCGGCACGAACCGCTGGGCCAGCAGCACGCCCAGGACCGCGAGCAACAAGAACAGCAAGCCAATTTCCCACACCCGGCCATGGTAGGACTGCTGCATGAGTCCCGCCGGCGACGATGCAGAGCGCAGCGATGATCAGGAGCGGCGCATGAGTCACGACGACCTTGAGCTGGCGCTGACGCTGGCCGACCGCGCGGATGCGCTGACTCGGGCCCGGTTCGGCGCGCTCGACCTGAGTATTGACACCAAACCGGATCTGACGCCGGTCACCGACGCCGATCGTGCGGTCGAAGCCGACGTGCGCAAGGTACTCGGGCGCGAGCGGCCCGGCGACAGCATTCTGGGTGAAGAGTTCGGCGGCACAACGGCTTTCAGCGGGCGGCAGTGGATCGTCGACCCGATCGACGGCACCAAGAATTTCGTGCGCGGGGTGCCCGTGTGGGCGAGTTTGATCGCGCTGCTCGAAGACGGCGTCCCGACGGTCGGCGTGGTGAGCGCGCCCGCGCTGCAGCGCCGGTGGTGGGCGGCGCACGGCCAGGGCGCGTTCGTGGCCGTCGACAACGGTGAAGGCCGGCGGTTGTCGGTGTCCGCGGTGGCCGAGCTGGGTTCGGCCAGCCTGTCGTTCTCGAGCTTGTCGGGGTGGGCGCAGCGCGGCTCCCGCGAGCAGTTCATCGCGTTGACCGATGCCGTGTGGCGGGTGCGCGCCTACGGCGACTTCCTGTCCTATTGCCTGGTGGCCGAGGGGGCCGTCGACGTCGCCGCCGAACCGGAAGTGTCGGTGTGGGACCTGGCCGCGCTGGACATCCTGGTGCGCGAGGCCGGAGGCCAGTTCACCAGCCTGGACGGTGCGCCCGGCCCGCACGGTGGCAGCGCCGTCGCGACCAACGGCCTCTTGCATCAAGACGTGCTGAGCAGGCTCAACGCCGCATCCGTGTGAAATTACTAACAGCGGGCCCCACCTATCTTACTCCGGAGTAAGATAGGGTTTATTCGCATTGCCCCAACGACCGAGGCAGCCGACATGACTGACACCGCCACCACCACGAAGCCTTCCTCCCGCCGCCGTAAGCGGCGCGGCCGGGAGAACGGCGTCGGGATGCAGCCGCACAAACGGACCGGGATCGACATCGCGCTGGCGGTGCTGGCTCCGATCATGGGCCAGGACTTCCTGGACAAGTACCATCTGCGCGATCCGCTCAACCGGACCCTGCGCTACGGCACGAAGACCGTGTTCTCCACCGCCGCCGCCACCGGCCGTCAGTTCAAGCGCGTGCAGAGCTTGCGCGGCGGACCGACCCGGCTGAAGGCCAGCGGCAAGGATTACTTCGACCTGACGCCCGACGAAGACCAGAAGCTCATCGTCGAAACCCTCGAGGAGTTCGCCGAGGAGGTCCTGCGGCCCGCCGCGCACGACGCCGACGGGGCGGCGGCCTACCCGCGCGACCTGATCGCCAAGGCCGCCGAGCTGGGCGTCACGGCCATCAACATCCCCGAGGACTTCGACGGCATCGCCACCCACCGCTCCAGCGTGACCAACGTGCTGGTGGCCGAGGCGCTGGCCTACGGCGACATGGGCCTGGCGCTACCGATCCTGGCCCCCGGCGGGGTCGCGTCCGCGCTGACCCACTGGGGCAGCGCCGACCAGCAGGCCACCTACCTGAACGAGTTCGCCGGCGAGAACGTCCCGCAAGCCTGTGTCGCCATCGCCGAACCGCAGCCGCTGTTCGACCCCACCCGCCTGGCGACCACCGCGACGCGGACCCCCAGCGGGTACCGACTCGACGGGGTCAAGTCCTTGGTACCGGCCGCGGCCGACGCCGAGCTGTTCATCGTCGGGGCGCAACTGAACGGCAAGCCGGCGCTGTTCATCGTCGAGTCGGCCGCGAAAGGCCTGACCGTCAAGGCGGACCCGAGCATGGGGATTCGCGCCGCGGCCCTGGGCCAGGTCGAGCTGTCCGGGGTGACGGTGCCGCTGAGTGCGCGCCTCGGCGAGGACGAGGCCACCGATGCCGACTATTCCGAGGCGATCGCGTTGTCCCGGCTGGGCTGGGCGGCACTGGCGGTCGGCACCTCGCACGCGGTGCTCGACTATGTCGTGCCGTACGTGAAGGAACGCCAGGCATTCGGCGAGCCGATCGCCCGCCGTCAGGCCGTGGCGTTCATGTGCGCCAACATCGCCATCGAGCTGGACGGGCTGCGGCTGATCACCTGGCGCGGCGCGGCGCGCGCCGAACAGGGCCTGCCGTTCGCCCGCGAGGCCGCTCTGGCCAAGCGCCTCGGCGCCGACAAGGGCATGCAAATCGGTTTGGACGGAGTGCAATTGCTCGGCGGCCACGGCTACACCAAGGAACACCCGGTCGAACGCTGGTACCGCGACCTGCGGGCCATCGGCGTCGCCGAGGGCGTCGTTCTCATCTGATTCCGAGCCGAAAGATCAATCATGGCAATCAATCTGGAGCTTCCCCGCAAGCTGCAAGCGGTGATCACCAAGACCCATCAGGGCGCGGCGGAGTTCATGCGCCCGATCGCACGCAAGTACGACCTGAAGGAACACGCCTACCCGGTCGAACTCGACACGCTGATCAGCCTGTTCGAGGGAGCCGCCGAGTCGGTGCCGTTCGCCGGGGCGGATGGCCTACGCGACGAGGGCGAGAAGGAGCAAAATCACAACGGCTCCAACATGGCCGCGCTGGTGCAGGCGATCGAGGCCAGTTGGGGCGATGTCGCGATGATGCTGTCGATTCCGTATCAGGGACTGGGCAACGCGGCCATATCCGCGGTGGCCACCGACGAGCAGCTGCAGCGCCTGGGCAAAGTGTGGGCCGCGATGGCGATCACCGAACCGGGATTCGGATCGGACTCCGCGGCGGTGTCCACCACGGCCAAGCTGGACGGCGACGAGTACGTGATCAACGGCGAGAAGATCTTCGTCACCGCCGGGTCGCGCGCCACCCACATCGTGGTGTGGGCCACGCTGGACAAATCGGTGGGCCGGC
Organism: Mycobacterium conspicuum; assembly: GCF_010730195.1. Lineage (NCBI taxonomy): Bacteria > Bacillati > Actinomycetota > Actinomycetes > Mycobacteriales > Mycobacteriaceae > Mycobacterium > Mycobacterium conspicuum. The sequence goes on along the minus strand of NZ_AP022613.1, from coordinate 1,150,993 downwards.
CCGCCATCAAGTCGTTCATCGTGCCGCGCGAGCACCCCGGCGTGACGGTCGAACGGCTCGAGAAGAAGCTCGGCATCAAGGGCTCGGATACCGCCGTGATCCGCTTCGACAACGCCCGCATCCCCAAGGAGAACCTGCTGGGCAATCCCGAAATCGAAGTCGGCAAGGGCTTTTCGGGGGTGATGGAGACCTTCGACAACACCCGCCCGATCGTGGCCGGCATGGCCATCGGGGTCGGGCGCGCCGCCCTGGAGGAAATCCGCAGGATCCTCACCGACGCCGGCGTGGAAATCTCCTATGACCAACCATCGCACGCCCAAAGTGCCGCCGCGGCAGAGTTTTTGCGGATGGAGGCGGACTGGGAGGCCAGCTACCTGCTGACGCTGCGGGCGGCATGGCAGGCCGACAACAACATCCCCAACTCCAAAGAAGCGTCGATGAGCAAGGCGAAAGCCGGCCGGATGGCCAGCGATGTCACCCTCAAAGCCGTCGAAATGGCGGGCACCACAGGCTATTCCGAGCAGTCGATGCTGGAGAAGTGGGGACGCGACTCGAAGATCCTGGACATCTTCGAGGGCACCCAGCAGATTCAGCAGCTGGTGGTGGCCCGCCGACTGCTGGGCCTGTCGTCGGCCGAGCTCAAGTAGCGATCTCGGTCGGCGGGTCGACCTCGTCGTCGGGGGCGACCAAGTCGAGCTGCCACCACTGCACGTCGTGCCAGCCGCCGAGTTTCCATCCGACCCGCTGGTAGTGGCCCACCGGCCGGAACCCGAACGACTCATGGAATGCGATGCTGGCTTGGTTGGGTTGGGCGATGCCGGCGAAGGCCCGCCGAAAGCCGCGTTTCGTCAGCCGGCTCAGCAATTCGGCATACAGTGTCCGCCCCCCGCCGCGGCGCACGCAGTCGCGCGCCATGTAGATGCTCGTCTCCGCCGACCACTGATACGCTGCCCGCGGATTGAATTGGTGCGCATAGGCATAACCCGCGACCTTCCCGTCGACCTCGCACACCAGCCACTCGTACATCACCTCGGCGGCCGCGATACGCGCCGCCATCTCCGCCACGGTCGGCGGTTCGGTTTCAAAGGTGATGACGGTGTCCAACACATACGGCCGATAGATCTCGGCGCATGCGGCGGCGTCGGCTTCGGTCGCGGGGCGGACGAGCGGCGGCATTACGCGGCGACGGCGTTGAGCTGCTCGCGGGTGTCGTCGTCGAGTTCGATATCGCCGACGGCGAGGTTTTCCTCCAGATGCGACACCGACGAGGTTCCCGGAATCAAAAGGACGTTGGGTGCCACGCTCAACGTCCAGGCCAACGCCACCTGCGCCGGCGTGCGCCCGAGTCGTTCGGCGGCGCTCTTCAGCACGTCGTTGCCGAGCACCGGATTGTTGGGCCCGCTGAACGCCGCGCCCAGCGGAAAGAACGGTACGAAGGCGATGCCGCGCGCCACGCACTCGTCCAACACGGGCGTCGATGCGCGGTGCACCAGGTTGAAAGCGTTTTGCACACAGACGATCTCGGTACGTTCCAAGGCGTGCAGCAGGTGCTCACGGGTGACTTCGCTGAGTCCGATTCCGCCGATCAAGCCTTCCTCGCGGGCCGCGATCATCGCCGAAAGCTGGTCGTCGAACAGCTGATCCGGCGCTTCGCTCTCAAATAGCCGCAAGTTGACCGCAGCGAGCTGGTCAACTCCGAGGGTGCGCAAATTGGCCTCGATGTCTCGGCGCATATCCGCGGGATCGGATAGCGGCAGCCAGGCCCCGGCTTCGTCGCGCCGCCCCCCGACCTTGCTGACCAGCGCCAGGTTCTGCGGGTACGGATGCAGCGCCTCCCTGATGAGCTCGTTCGCAACGTCGGGACCGTAGAACTGGGCGGTGTCGATGTGATTCACCCCGAGTTCGACCGCCCGCCTCAGCACGGCCAGCGCCTCGTCGCGATCACGCGGGGGCCCCATCACGCCCGGTCCCGGCAGTTGCATCGCGCCGAACCCGATGCGGGCGACCGTGAAACCGCCAAGCGGAAACTGATCCATGGGGGCAGATTAGCGTCGAACCGCCGCAAGTAGGCTATCCGGCATGCGCGCAGCACGGGTGACTCGGCTAGAAGGTCCAGAAGCGATCGAAGTGACCGAGGTCGAGGAACCCAGCGGGGAGGGCGTGCTCGTCGACGTGCACGCCGCCGGGGTGGCGTTCCCCGACGCGCTGCTCACCCGGGGGCTCTACCAGTACCGGCCCGACCCGCCGTTCATCCTCGGCGCCGAAATCGCCGGGGTGGTGCGATCCGCGCCGGACGGCGCCGAGGTGGGTCCCGGGGACCGCGTCGTGGGCCTGACGATGCTATCCGGCGGCATGGCCGAGGTCGCGATGTTGGCCCCGGACCGGGCCTTCAAGCTGCCCGACAACGTCAGCTTCGAGGCTGGCGCCGGCCTGTTGTTCAACGACCTGACGATGTACTTCGCGTTGACGGTGCGCGGCCGCCTGCAGCAGGGCGAGACGGTGCTGGTGCACGGCGCGGCGGGCGGGATCGGCACCTCGACACTGCGCCTGGCGCCGGTGCTCGGGGCATCGCGCACCATCGCGGTGGTCAGCACCGAGGAGAAGGGGCGGATCGCCACGGCCGCTGGCGCGACCGACGTGGTGTTGGCCGAGGGATTCAAGGACGCGGTCAAGGAGCTGACCCACGGCCGCGGTGTCGACATGGTGGTCGACCCGGTCGGCGGGGATCGGTTCACCGATTCGCTGCGCTCCCTCGCGCCCGGTGGGCGCCTACTGGTCGTCGGCTTTACCGGCGGTGAGATTCCCACGGTCAAGGTAAATCGCTTGTTGCTCAACAACGTTGACGTGGTCGGTGTTGGGTGGGGGGCGTGGGCCGGCACCCACCCGGGAGCGCTGACCGAACAGTGGACCGGGCTCTCCGAGCTACTCTCCTCGGGCAAGCTGGCCCCGCCGGAGCCCGACGTCTACCCCCTGGACGAGGCCGCCGCCGCGGTCGCGTCGCTGGAGAAGCGCACCGCCAAAGGCAAGGTGGTTTTGCGCGTCCGCTAGCCGGCGCTGACCACCGACACCGTGCCATCCCCCGCGTTGGCGGTGTAGACGATGTGCGTGGCCGTGTCCACGGCGATGCCGTCCGGGCCTTTTCCGACCTTGACGGTGGCGGTGATCTTGCGGGCCTGCGGGTCGACGACCGACATCGAATCGTCTTGAGAATTGGTGATGTACGCGGTGTGGGTGCTCGGGTCCGCCACCCAACCGTTGGGCGTTCTTCCGACCGGGATGGTCTGGACGACCGCGCGCGACGCGGTGTCGATCACCGAAAGCGCGTTGTCACCGGCGGTGGTGACGTAGGCCGATCCGTTGACCACCTGCACCCAGGTCGGGCCCCTGCCGACCGGGATGGTGGCCACGACCTGGCGCGACGCCGTGTCGATCACCGTGACCGAGTTGTCGTCGGCGTTGCTGACATACACGGTGCGGGTGGCCGGGTCCACGGCCACTCCGTCCGGCTTTTTCCCGACCGGGACGGTGGCGCCGACCGTGCCGGCAGCCATGTCGATCACCGACACCGAGCCGTCGTTTTCGTTGGCGACGTAGGCGGTGTGGGTGTCCGGATACACCGCCACCGCATCGGGGCCCTGCCCGACCTTGACCCCGGCAGCGACGACGATGTTGGACCCGGTGTCGACGATCGTGACCGAGCCGTCGTCGCTGTTGGCGACGACGGCCTTCTTGGCCTGCGGATCAATCGCGATGCCCGCGGGCTTCTTTCCGACCTTGATCGAGGTCTTCACGGCGTTGGACGAGGCATCGATCACCGACACCGTGTCGTCGCCGGAGTTGGTGACGTACACGAGCTTGCCGACCGGATCCACCGCGACGTCGTTCGGGCTCTTCCCGACCGTGACGGTCGCGGTGACCTTCGGCCCTGCTGCCGGGGCCCCAGACTGACCCGACGCCGGGCCCGAGGACTGCGTGCCGGTCCCCTTCGACGAACAACCGCCGGCGATCAGCGCCGCCACGATGAGCGGATACGTTAGGAAGGCGACGTGCTTCATGGCTTACCTCCTGGGTCGGTTGGCGAACCCCGTCGCGAATCAAAGCACAAGCAGACCGGGAAGCAAATATGTGGCGAGCAAATACGACGCCCCACGGCCCTTGTGCGGGACCAAAAGGAAAACTAATGTCACTTTCAGTTCTGGTTCACCGCGGCTGAGCACCACTTGGGAGCGCCCATGGAATCCTTCGTCCACCTCCGAAAAGGAACGACCCCCCACCGACTGCACGCCGACTTGGACGGACTCAAGGACGACGAACTCGGCCGGGGCGGGTTCACCGGCCGCACCGCCAACATCTATCGCCGCCACGACCCCACCGCCTACCGGGCGGTCGGCCCGCTGCGCCCCGTCGACGTGCTGTCCAGCGAGCTCAAACCCGACGACGCCGCCGACGCCAACGGTGGGCCGTTGCTGATGTTCAGCAACGCCGATTGCCGCATCCTGCTCAGCCGCCGGCACGAGCCGATGCCCTTCTACACCCGCCACATCGACGGGGATCTGCTGTGCTTTGTGCACCGGGGCGCCGGCCTGCTGGAGACCGAGTTCGGGCCGCTGCGTTACCGCGAGGGCGACTGGGTCTACATTCCTAAGGCGTGCACGTGGCGTCAGCTCCCGGATTCGACGAACGGCGAGACCACACTGCTGATGGTCGAGGCCACCGACGAATTCCGGGTGCCGCCGCCCGGTCCGTTGGGCCGGCACTTCCCATTCGACCCGTCGCAGGCCACCATCCCCGAACCCGAACCGATCGACGACCCCCCGGGTCTAGGATGCCGCGACGAGTACGAGGTCCGGCTGGTGCATGAATGCGGCCCGACAACGCTGTACTACCAACACAATCCGATCGACGTCGAAGGCTGGCGCGGTGACAACTTCGCGTTCACCTTCAACATCGCCGACTACAACGTGATCACCTCCGACAGTGTCCACCTGCCGCCCACGGTGCATCTCTTCATGCAAGCCACCGGCGTCTACGTGATGAACTTTCTGCCCCGACCGGCCGAAGGTGTGCGGGGCACCGAACGCACGCCCTGGTATCACCGCAACGTCGACTACGACGAGATCGCCTTCTTTCACGGCGGCTCGCTGTACGGCATCCCGATGCCGCCGGGCCTGATTACCCATGCGCCGCAAGGGGTTCACCACGGTGCGCCGGAGAAGGCGCGCGAACGAGCGCGCCGCAAGTTCGACGAGCATTCCCGCGTCGACTGGCAGGTGATCGCGGTCGACACCCGCCGCCGATTGACACCATCACCGGAAGTGCTCGCACACGACCTGGGACAACACTGACATGACTCGCATGATGCAGGCCGTCAAGCACGACTACGAACGCATCCCCTATTTGGTTGCGTTCCAAAACAATTCCGGTGTCCGCGACGTTTACGGCGGGCTGGCCGAGATCACCGTGCTGGAAAGCTATTTGCTCAAGCCGAAGGACAAGCCATCGGACACCGTGCTGGTGTTCATGCACCCGATCGGCGGCGGCGCCTACCTGCCGATGATCAACGCGCTGGCCCGTGCGGGCCACCACGTCATCTACTGCAACAGCCGATTCCGCGGCACGGATTCGGCGCTGCTGATGGAGAAGGTGGTCGAGGATCTCGGCGAGTGCATCAAGGACGCCAAGAACCGGCTGGGCTATACGAAGGTGGTGCTGGCGGGCTGGAGTGGCGGCGGCTCGCTGTCGGTGTTCTACCAGCAGCAGGCCCAGCACCCGACCATCACGTCCAGCCCGACCGGCGACGGCCCCGACCTGACGCAGTTGGACCTGATCCCCGCCGACGGCATCATGCTGCTGGCCGCGCACATCAGCCGACACGGCACGCTCACCGAATGGCTGGACGCGTCCATCCTCGACGAATCCGACCCCACCAAGCGCGATCCCGAGCTGGACCTGTACAACCCCGACAACCCCAACCAGCCGCCGTACACCGAAGAGTTCCTGGCGCGCTATCGGCAAGCTCAGATCGACCGCAACCGCCGCATCACCGCGTGGGTCAAGGACAAACTCGCCGAGCTGCGAGCGGCCGGGCGCCCGGATGACGAGTTCGGGTTCGTGGTGCACGGCACCATGGCCGACCCGCGCTGGCTGGATCCCGCCGTCGACCCCAACGAACGCGTGCCGGGAACGTGTTACCTCGGGGATCCCCAGGTGGTGAACATGAGCCCCGTTGGGCTGGCGCGCTTTTCGACGTTGCGTGGCTGGCTGTCGCAGTGGAGTTACGACGAAGCCAGGGGTGACGCGGTGGACTGCGGGCCCGACATCGCCATCCCGGCGCTGGTGATCGGCAACCTCGCCGACGACGCGTGCACGCCTAGCCACACCCGGCGGCTCTTCGAGGCCATCGGCCACCCCGACAAGGAGATGCACGAAATCCCCGGCGCCACACATTATTACGCCGGCCCGGACCAACGCGACAAGCTACGTCAGGCCGTCGGGATCGTGACCGATTGGCTTGTGCGCCACGACTTCGCGAGCGCTGAATGACGGCCACCGGTGCGCTGGACGGCATCCGGGTGCTCGAGCTGGGCACCCTGATCGCCGGACCGTTCGCCGGCCGGCTGCTCGGCGACATGGGCGCCGACGTCATCAAGGTGGAACCGCCCGGCGCGCCGGATCCGTTGCGCACCTGGGGCCAGGCCGAACTCGACGGTCACCACGTCTTCTGGACCGTGCATGCCCGCAACAAGAGGGCGATCACGCTCGACCTGCGCCGGCCGCGCGGCCGCGAGCTGTTCCTTGATCTCGTCGAGAAATCCGACATCGTGGTGGAAAACTTCCGACCCGGCACGCTGGAAAAGTGGAACCTCGGCTACGACGTGCTGTGCGAACGCAATTCGGGCATCATTCTGGTGCGGGTGTCCGGCTACGGGCAGACCGGACCCGACGCGCACAAGGCCGGTTACGCCTCGGTGGCCGAAGCGGCCAGCGGGCTGCGGCACCTCAACGGCTTTCCCGGCGGGCCGCCGCCGCGGCTGGCGCTGTCACTGGGCGACAGCCTGGCCGGCATGTTCGGCGCCCAGGGTGCGCTCGCCGCCCTCTACCGGCGCAGCGTCACCGGCCGCGGTCAGGTGGTCGATGTCGCGTTGACCGAATCCTGTTTGGCGGTCCAAGAATCCACCATCCCGGACTACGACCTCGGTGGGGTCGTGCGCGGACCGTCGGGCACCCGGTTGGAGGGCATCGCGCCGTCCAACATCTACCGCAGCGCCGACGGCTCGTGGGTGGTGATCGCCGCCAATCAGGACACCGTCTTCGCCCGGTTGTGCAAGGCGATGGGGCGCGCCGAACTGGCCACCGACGACCGATTCGCCACCCACGTGGCCCGCGGCCGCAATCAAGACGAACTCGACGAAATCATCGGCGCGTGGGCCGCCGAGCGTGCACCCGGCGAGATCATCGAAACACTATCGGCCGCAGGGGTGATCGCGGGGCCGATCAACACCGTCGCCGAGGTGGTCGACGACCCACAACTGCGGGCACGGGGCATGCTGGTCGAGCACTTCGACGAACGAGTCGAACGGCCCGTGCTGGGTCCCGGGATCGTTCCGCTGCTCTCCGAATCACCGGGCAGTGTCCGCAACGCCGGCCCGGCCCGACCTGGACAGCACAACGACGACGTCTATATCGGACTGCTGGGCAAGACCGCCGAGGAGCTCGAACAGTTGCGCGCCGAGGAGGTCTTATGACGCAGCACGTGGACATTCGCGAGGTCGCACTGCGCGACGGCTTGCAGATCGAAAAGCCAATCCCGTTGTCGGCCAAGCTGGAGCTGCTGGCCGCGGTGGCCGCCACCGGCGTACGCGAGGTGGAGGCCACCGCGTTCGTGTCGCCGTCGAAGGTGCCGTCGATGGCCGACGCCGCCGAGCTGGCCGCGGAGCTGGACAACTACCCCGACATCGAGTTCTCGGCGTTGGTAGCTAGCCCCAATGGCGCCAAGCGGGCGGTCGCGGCCGGGCTGCGGTCGATCGAGTACGTCATCGCGGCCGACGACACCTTCAGCAAGGCCAATGTCGGGCGCACCAGCGCGGAGGCGACCGCGCAGATCGACGAGATCGTCGCCATCGCGCACGACGCCCAGCTCACCGTCGAGGTCGTGGTGGCCACCGCCTGGGACTCCCCCTTCGAAGGCCCCACTCCGCCGCAGCGCGTACTTGACATCGCGGCGGCCGCCCGCGACCGCGGCGTCGACCGGCTCTCCATCGCCGACACCATCGGCACCGCCACCCCGGGGCGGGTGAGTTCGCTGATCGCCCAAGTGCGTCCGGTCATCGGCGACATGCCGTTGGGCGGGCATTTCCACAACACCCGCGGCGCCGGGCTGGCCAGCGCCTACGCGGCGGTCAGCGCCGGCGTCACCCGCCTGGACGCCTCGGTCGGCGGGCTGGGCGGCTGCCCGTTCGCGCCGGGCGCCACCGGCAACATCGCCACCGAGGACCTGGTGTACCTGCTGCGCGACAGCGACATCGACGTCGACATCGATTTGCAGGCCGCCATCGCCGCGGCCGAAGTCGCGAAATCCGTTGTCGGTCACGACCTGCCGAGCGCCCTGCTGCGCGCCGGCGACCGGATCCAGGCTTGATGCCCACCGACACGCTCACCTCGAAGGGCCGCCAAACCAGGCAGGCCATCGAGCAGGCGGCGCGAAAGCTGTTCGCCGAAAGGGGCTTTCACGGCACCACCCTGGCCGACATCACGTCGGCCGCCGGCAAGTCACCGGCGGTCTTCTACCGATACTTCGCCGACAAGGAAGACCTGCTTGCCGCCCTCGCCGAATCGTTCCTCCGCGATGTCGTCGCGCCCTCCGGGTCGACCGTCGCCTTGCCGACCTCACCCGAGGACAGCGAGTTCTTCACCTCGGTGGTCACCGGCTACTGGAACATGTTCAAGCAGAACATCGGCATCATGATCGCGGTGGCGCAACTGGCCGCGACCCAGCAGCGATTCGCCGTGGTGCAGAACGAATTTCGACGCTTCGGCATGGACATCGTGGCCGATTCCGTGCGACACGTCCAGGGGCAGGGCTACGGTCGCGACCTGCATCCCGAGCACACCGCCGCCGCCATCGCGTTGCTGTTCGAGAACTTCACCACCGTTTTCGCCGGTCGCTCCGGACCGGAATGCCTCGGGATGGAAATCAGCGACGAGGACGCGATCACCACCTTATCCACGGTCTGGAAGAAAACCCTGTACGGCATCTAAGGAGCGCAGAAATGGATTTCGCACTGCCCGAACACCTTCCGGGACTGCTTGCCGAGATGGATGCCTTCATCGAACGTGAGATCGCTCCGCTGCAGGCCGAGAACATGCAGTACTTCGACCAGCGTCGCGAGCATGCGCGCACCGATTGGGACAACGACGGCATCCCGACGGCCGAGTGGGAGGAACTGCTCGCCGAGATGCGCCGGCGAGCCGACCGGGCGGGCTGGTTGCGTTACGGGTTGCCGGCATCCCTCGGCGGCCGCGACGGCACCAACGTGGACATGGCCGTCATCCGGGAACACCTGGCGCACAAGGGACTCGGCCTGCACAACGACCTGCAGAACGAGTCCTCGATCGTCGGGAACTTCCCGCAGGTGATCATGATGGAGCGCTTCGGCACCGACGAGCAACGCAGCGTTTGGTCCGAGGCGCTGATCACCGGGCAACGCTCGATGGCCTTCGGTCTCACCGAACCACAACACGGCTCGGACGCGACCTGGCTGGAAACCTACGCCAAGCCGGACGGCGACAGCTGGGTCATCAACGGCTCCAAGCGGTTCAACACCGGTGTGCACCGCGCGACGCACGACCTGATCTTTGCCCGCACTTCCGGCGAGCCCGGGCAGGCCCGGGGCATCACCGCCTTCCTCGTCCCCACCGATGCGGACGGGTTCAACGTGCCGTACTACTGGTGGACGTTCAACATGCCCACCGACCACGGGGAAGTCGAGTTGACCGATGTGCGGGTGCCCGCAGACGCGGTGCTCGGCGAGGTGGATCGTGGCCTCGAGGTCGCCCAAACCTTCTTGCACGAGAACCGGATTCGGCAAGCCGCCAGCAGTCTGGGCGCGGCGCAATACTGCATCGATCGAGCCGCCGACTATGCCGCGAAGCGCGTCGTGTTCGGCAAGCCGTTGTCGGTCAACCAGGCGGTGCAATGGCCGCTTGCCGAGCTGCAGACCGAAGCCCAGATGGTGCGTTTGTTGGTGCATTACGCGGCCTGGCACCTCGACCGCGACCACCACATGGAGGTCTCCGACAAGGTATCGATGGCCAACTACCGCGCCAATCGGTTGGTCTGTGACGCCGCCGACCGGGCCATGCAGATCTTCGGCGGCCTCGGCTACAGCCGTCACGAGCCCTTCGAACACATCTACCGCCATCACCGTCGCTACCGAATCACCGAGGGCGCCGAGGAGATTCAGATCCGGCGGGTGGCGCAGCGACTGTTCAAGTTCGGCACCAAGTGAGTGAGCTTGAAGCCAAACTGCGAGGGGTGCTGACGGACGCACTCGGCGCGGACGTAACGGTCGACAATCTGCGCGCACTGACCGGTGGGGCCAGCCGCAGCACGTGGGCCTTCGAGGCCGGCAGCGGCGCGGACCGCCGGTCGCTGATCCTGCGGACCGGGCCGCCCGACGATATGCACGCCAGTATGGAACTCGAAGCCCGCGCCCAGGCCGCGGCCGCCGCGGCGGGCGCACCCGTACCGGACATCCTGGTCGCCGACGATTCGCCTGCCGCACTGGGCAATCCGTTTCTGATCTGCAATGAGATCAAGGGCGAGACCATCGTGCGGCGCATCCAGCGCCAGCTCGACGCCGGGGATGGACCACAGGGCCGCGCCCGGCTGCTACGCCAGTGCGCGCAGGCGCTGGCCGCCATCCACCGCGCCGCTATCGACCGGGCCGGCGGCCCCGCTCTGACCCGCGAAGACCAGCTGGCGGAATGGCGCGCGCGCCTCGATGCCATGGGTGACACCACCGCGACGTTCGAGTGGGCGTTTCGCTGGCTGGCCGCGCACCGGGCACCCCCGTCGGAACCGGTGCTGGTGCACGGCGATTTCCGGATGGGCAACCTGATCGTCGACGGATCCGACCTCGCCGCCGTGCTCGACTGGGAGCTGGTGCACGTCGGCGACCGCTACGAAGACCTGGCGTGGTTCTGCGTCCGGGCCTGGCGGTTCGGCGCTCCGGCCAGCCACGGCGCCGGGGGGCTCGGCAGCATCGACGACTTCCTGCGGGATTACCAGGAGGCCAGCGGGACCGCCGTGGACCGCGAGGCGTTTCGCTGGTGGCTGGTGTTGGCCACCCTGCGCTGGGGCATCATCTGCCGGTACCAGGCCGAGCGTCACCTGAGCGGACACACCCGCTCGGTGGAACTGGCCACCATCGGCCGCCGGGTGTGCGAGAACGAATGGGACCTGCTCGACCTGCTCGACGCGAGCCAGGTACCGCCCACGGAACCCGCGCGGGCGCGGTCCGACGACGCGTTGCACGGCCGGCCGACGGCGGCCGAACTGGTGGCGGCGGTCGCCGAATTCCTGGAAACCGCTGTCCGGCAAGAGACAAGCGGCCAGGTCAACTTCCATGCCCGGGTCGCCGCCAACGCGCTGCGCATGGTCGAGCGCGAGCTGCTGGACACCGATGACTCGCACGTGCGCGCCGCCCTGGCCGAGCAGGGCTTCGCCGACGAGGCCGGGCTTGCCGCCGCCATGCGCACGGGCGAGCTTGGGGATCGGCCCGGCCCGGCCGTCATCGCCTGCCTGCGAACGCTGGTGCGACGCCGATTGGCCGTCGCGCATCCCGGATACGACAGCGAAAAGGAGCCAGCCCCGTGACCCCCAGCCCCGATACCTCAGCCGTCATCGACGTGGCCGACCGCTTGTTCACCGCGATCGAGAACGGCGATGGGGCCGCGGTGAATTCGCTGTGGAGCGCCGATATCGCCGTCTGGCGGCCCGGTGCGCGCCGCGACGACGACAAGGAGCGCGCGCTGCGCGTCATCGACTGGTTCATCGGCGCCACCACCGAGCGCCGCTATGAGATCCTCGATCGTCAAGTGTTCGACGGCCCAACCGTGCGGGGCTTCGTGCAGCAGCACATCTTGCACGCCACCGGGCACGCCGGACAATCGATCTCATTGCGGGTCTGCATCGTGATCAAGGTGGGCCCAGACAACTTGATCAACCGGATCGACGAGTACTTCGACCCCGCGGGGATCGGCCCGCTGCTCGACTGAGAGAGGGTGCGCGTCCGTGACGACGCTGGAAACACTGCTGCTGGATCCCGACATGGCCGGCGTGTGGAACCTGGTGCCGGATCGCTCGGCCATCACCTTCAAGATCGGGAACATGTGGGGCCTGCTGCGCGTCAAAGGCCGGTTCACCGAGTTCAGCGGCGACGGGCAACTCACCGGCAACGGCGCGGTCTACGGCAGGCTGGACATTCGCGCGGCCTCGCTGCGCACCGGGATCGGGCGCCGCGACCGGCACCTGTGCTCGCCGGACTTCTTCGATGTCGAGCGCTACCCCGACATCAGCGTCGTCGTCACCGCCTTGCGGCCGACCACCGGGAATGCCGCCGAGCTGCGCGCCAACTTCACCATCAAGGGCAACGACGAGCCGGTGCCGCTGCCGGTCAAGGTCACCGAGCTCGATGACGGCTCGGTGCGGATATCCGGCGAAACCAAGGTCGATCGAGCCCGGTTCGGCCTGGGCTGGAACAAGCTGGGCGTGATGAGTGCGACGGCGACGGTGGCGGCGGACACCGTCTTCGTGCGGGCACCCCGGTAGGGCCGCGCGGAAACCAGTACCATCTGCAGCGTGCCAGAGTCCACCGTCACCCTGCGGATCCTCGTCTACAGCAACAACGTCCAGACCCGCCAGGACGTGATGCGCGCGTTGGGCACACAGCTGCACCCCGATCTGCCCGAGCTGAGCTACGTCGAGGTGGCCACCGGCCCGATGGTGATCCAGCAGATGGACGCCGGCGGTATCGACCTGGCCATCCTGGACGGGGAGGCGACGCCGACCGGCGGCATGGGGATCGCCAAACAGCTGAAAGACGAACTCGAGGTGTGCCCGCCGATCGTGGTCCTCACTGGGCGCCGAGACGACGCGTGGCTGGCCAGTTGGTCGCGCGCCGAAGCCTCGGTGCCCCATCCCGTCGGCCCCATCGTGCTGGGCCGCACGGTGCTCGGGCTGCTACGCGCCCCGGTGCAATAGACCGCCCGGCTAACTGGGCCAGATCAGCTGGCCGTGACTGAAGTACGGACCGCCCGTCGGGTCGTACTGCGAATAGCCCGCATTGACCATCGGTGTCAGCACGGTGTTCAGGTGCTCGACGATCGGCTCCGGCACACCGAACGTTTGCAGCGGCAGCAGCATCGGAAGGATCGATGCCGGGATCATGTAGGTGGTCGTGGTCCCGCCCGCGGAGTTCGTCACCGAGGACACCTCGACCACCTGAGTCTGCGAGGTGAACTCCGTATTGAGGTGGTAGTGGTTGACGCCCGCCATAGCGTTCGCGTCGGCCAGTAGGTTCCACGGCCGGTCCGGCGGGTTGGATAACCCCTCGTACTGGTGGTAGATGATCGTCGTGTTGTACGGACTCGCCGACGTCGGGTTTTGCACGGTGTATCCCAGCAGCGGGACATGGAAGCCGGCGGGAACGTACGTGTCGGCGATGCCGCGCTCAGGGTTGGCGAATTCGACGAACGACAACTGGTCGGGTGACGGCGCGCCGTCAAGATGGGCGACCAGATAGGCCTGCTCGCGGTCGCTGGTCATGGCGCCGAGCGAGGCGCCCGCGACCACCACCTTCCCGTCGGGGTTGGCGGTGACGGCGGCCATGATGTCGTCGTTCAACGCCTTCACGCCGGCGGCCATCGACTGATCGGCGGTGGCTTTGAAGAAGCCGCTGATCAGACCCGCGGTGGCCGGGTATTTCACCACCGTCGGCGTCGTGCCGGGGAACCAGTTCTCGCCAACTCCTGAGGCGAGGACCGAATACGACGGCAGGTTGAGCAGCGGCGCAAGCCACGGCTGGTTTTCGAAGATGTAGGCCGGGGCCACGCTGATACGGACGATGTTCGATGACACGGATGACACGGATGACACGGATGACGCCGCGGCGGCCGACGCGCCTTGTGACAGCCCCTGCAAGGACGTCCACGGCATCAGCTCGCCGACGGCCGCCGACGCCGCCCCGTGATAGCCCACCATCGCGGCGACGTCCTGGGCCCACATCTGTTCGTAGTCGGCCTCGATCGCCGCGATCCCCGGCGCGTTCAGCCCCAGCAAATTCGACCTGACCAGCGACACCAATTGCGCGCGGTTGGCCGCGACCGCCGCCGGATGCACCGTCGCGGCGAACGCCACCTCGAACGCCCCGGCCGCCGCCCGGATCTGGCTGGCCGAGCGCTCGGCCGCCGACGTCGCCGCGCTCAGCCAGGCCACATAGGGGGCGGCCGCCGTTTGCATCGCCGCGGCCGACGGACCCTGCCAGGGCCCGCTGATCATGCCCGAGACCACCGACCCGAACGATGTCGCCGCGGACTGCAGCTCGGCGGCCAACCCCTCCCACGCACTCGCGGCCGCCAGCATCGGCCCAGAACCCGTGCCGGAGAACATTCGCAGCGAGTTGACCTCGGGCCCTAGCACCAAAAAATCCATCCGCGCCCCGCATCTATTCGTGCACCAGAAGGCTTCGGCACCGGCCCAAGCACCGAGTTCATCATCGTATTCGGCGGCACCCCCGGCTGTTCGGATTTCGAGGCAAATCCGTTCGCTTTGCACAACCCCCGCGAGCGTTGGATCATGAGGCCGACCCCGGGCACAGGCTCCGCCCCTCGCGACGCTATGTTGAAGGTCACTGCGACGGCCCACAAGCCCGGTCCGTCACAGCAGCCCGGCCACCCGCCCGGCCGCCACCAAAGGGGTTTGGTGGCGGCCCGTATGACGGACTTTGGAGCGAGTTGAACGCCTACCTACCCATCCTGGTTCTCGGAGGGATCGCGGCCGCTTTTGCCGTGGGCTCGGTCGGGATCGCGAGCATCGCCGGCCCGCACAGATACAACCGGTCCAAGCTGGCTGCCTACGAATGCGGGATCGAGCCGACCGAGACATCGGTCAGTGGCCCGAACGCGACGGCCGGGCAGCGGTTCCCGGTGAAGTATTACCTGACCGCAATGCTATTTATCGTCTTCGACATCGAAATCGTGTTCTTGTATCCATGGGCGGTCAGCTACGACGCACTCGGGACGTTCGCACTGGTCGAAATGGTGATATTCATGCTCACGGTCTTCGTGGCCTACGCGTACGTGTGGCGCCGCGGGGGCCTGACTTGGGATTGAGGTAAGACGTGGGCCTGGAAGAACAGCTGCCCGGTGGCATCCTGCTGTCGACCGTCGAAAAGGTGGCCGGCTACGTCCGCAAGAACTCGCTGTGGCCGGCGACGTTCGGGTTGGCCTGCTGCGCGATCGAGATGATGGCGACCGCCGGGCCGAGGTTTGACATCGCCCGGTTCGGGATGGAGCGCTTCTCGGCGACACCACGGCAGGCCGACCTGATGATCGTGGCCGGACGGGTCAGCCAGAAAATGGCGCCGGTGTTGCGTCAAATCTACGACCAGATGGGCGAGCCGAAATGGGTTCTGGCCATGGGTGTCTGCGCGTCGTCGGGCGGGATGTTCAACAACTACTCGATCGTGCAGGGCGTCGACCACGTCGTGCCGGTGGACATCTACCTGCCCGGCTGCCCGCCGCGGCCGGAGATGCTGTTGCACGCAATCCTCAAGCTGCACGAGAAGATTCAGGAAATGCCGTTGGGCGTCAACCGGGAAGAGGCCATCGCCGCGGCCGAGCAGGCCGCGCTGTCGGCCAAGCCCACGATCGAGATGCACGGACTGCTGCGATGAGCTCTCCCGAAAAGGACCCGAAGCGAGCCGCGGCCGAAGTAGGAGGAACCCCAACCACCGGGGGCGAAGTGATCGACGTCCGCCGCGGCATGTTCGGCGTCGCCGGCAGCGGCGACACCACCGGCTACGGCCGGCTGGTTCGCGAGATCACGCTCCCGGGCAGCAGTCCGCGGCCGTACGGCGGCTACTTCGACGACATCGCCGACCGGCTGGCCGAGGCGTTGCAGCGCCGCGAAATCGAATTCGACACCGCGATCGAGAAGGTCGTCGTGGACCGCGACGAGCTGACCCTGCACGTGCGCCGCGAACTGTTGCCCCAAGTCGCCCAGCTGCTGCGCGACGAGCCGGAGCTGCGCTTCGAGATGTGCCTGGGCGTCAACGGGGTGCACTACCCGCACGAGACCGGCCGGGAACTGCACGCCGTCTATCCGCTGCAGTCGATCACGCATAACCGTCGGCTCCGGCTGGAAGTGGCTGCGCCGGACAGTGATCCGCACATCCCATCGCTGTTCGGGATCTACCCGACCAACGACTGGCACGAGCGTGAGACCTACGACTTTTTCGGCATCATCTTCGATGGGCACCCGTCGTTGACCCGAATCGAGATGCCCGACGACTGGCACGGGCATCCGCAGCGCAAGGACTACCCACTCGGCGGAATTCCAGTCGAGTACAAGGGCGCACAGATACCCCCGCCCGACGAGCGGAGAGCCTACAACTGATGTTGGAAAACCAGAGATGACCGAAACCGAAACCGTTTTAGTCGCCGGCGGGCAGGATTGGGAACAGATCGTCGACGCCGCCCGCAACGCGGATCCCGGCGAACGCATCGTCGTCAACATGGGGCCCCAGCACCCGTCCACACACGGCGTGCTGCGGCTGATCCTCGAGATCGAAGGCGAAACAGTCACCGAGGTCCGATGCGGAATCGGCTACCTGCACACCGGAATCGAGAAAAACCTCGAGTACCGGTATTGGACGCAGGGGGTCACGTTCGTGACCCGGATGGATTACCTGTCGCCGTTCTTCAACGAGGCCGCCTACTGCCTGGGTGTGGAGAAGCTGCTCGGCATCACCGATGAGATCCCGGAGCGGGTCAACGTCATCCGGGTCATGATGATGGAGCTCAACCGGATCTCGTCGCATCTGGTCGCGCTGGCGACCGGCGGCATGGAGCTGGGCGCGATGACGCCGATGTTCGTCGGGTTCCGCGGACGCGAGATCGTCCTCACCCTCTTCGAGTCGATCACCGGCCTGCGGATGAACAGCGCCTACATCCGCCCGGGCGGCGTGGCGCAGGACCTACCGCCGGACGCCAAGACCGAGATCTCCGACGCGCTCAAGGAATTGCGCGTCGTGCTGCGCGAGATGGGCGACCTGCTGAACGAGAACGCCATCTGGAAGGCCCGCACCGAAGGCGTCGGCTACCTGGACCTCACCGGCTGCATGGCGCTGGGCATCACCGGCCCGATCCTGCGTGCCACCGGATTGCCCCACGACCTGCGCAAAACCGAGCCCTACTGCGGATACCAGGACTACGAGTTCGACGTCATCACCGACGACGGGTGTGATGCCTACGGGCGCTACATGATTCGCGTCAAGGAGATGTGGGAGTCGGTCAAGATCGTCGAGCAGTGCCTGGACAAGTTGCAGCCCGGGCCGACCATGGTGGAGGACCGCAAGATCGCCTGGCCGGCCGATTTGAAGGTCGGCCCGGACGGCATGGGCAACTCCCCGGAGCACATCGCCAAGATCATGACCGGCTCGATGGAGGCACTGATCCACCACTTCAAACTCGTCACCGAGGGCATCCGGGTGCCGGCCGGCCAGGTCTATGTGGCCGTCGAATCCCCGCGCGGAGAGCTCGGCGTGCACATGGTCAGCGACGGCGGCACTCGCCCCTACCGCGTGCACTACCGCGATCCGTCCTTCACCAACCTGCAGTCGGTCGCGGCGATGTGCGAGGGCGGCATGGTCGCCGACCTGATCGCCGCGGTCGCCAGCATCGACCCGGTCATGGGCGGGGTCGACCGATGACGGCGAGCAGCGGCGACGTATCCGGCAGCGGCGAGCGGGTATTCCTCCGCCTCGGACCGCCGCCCGAGGAGCCCAACCAGTTCGTCGTCGAGGGCGCGCCCCAGTCGTACTCACCCGACGTACAGGCCCGGCTCGAGGTCGAGGCCAAGGAGATCATCGGCCGTTACCCGAACAAGGGCTCGGCCCTGTTGCCGTTGCTGCACCTGGTGCAGGGCGAGGACTCCTACATCACCCCGGCGGGACTGGAATTCTGCGCCAGCCAGCTCGGGCTGACCAGCGCGCAGGTGTCCGCGGTGGCGACCTTCTACACCATGTACCGCCGCGGACCCACCGGCGAATACCTGGTCGGCGTCTGCACCAACACGCTGTGCGCCGTGATGGGCGGCGACGCCATCTTCGCCGAACTCAAAGAGCATCTCGGCATCGGCAACGACCAGACCACCGACGACGGGTCCATCACCCTGCAGCACATCGAGTGCAACGCGGCCTGCGACTTCGCGCCGGTGGTGATGGTCAACTGGGAGTTCTTCGACAACCAGACCTGCGAGTCGGCGCGCGAACTCGTCGACTCACTGCGCGCCGGCAAACCCAAGGACCCCACCCGCGGCGCGCCGCTGTGCGGCTTCCGCCAGACGTCGCGGATCCTGGCGGGCCTGCGCGACGAGCGCCCCGACCAGGGCCAGGGCGGCGCCGGTGCGGCCACGTTGGCCGGCCTGCGGGTGGCGAAGGAACACGGCATGGAGGCGCCGACCGCGCCGGAGGACCAGTCATGACCGCAACCCCGTTGACACCGGTGATCAGCCGGTACTGGGACGACCCCGAGTCGTGGACCCTAAAGACTTATCAACGCCATGACGGGTACAAGGCCATGGCGAAGGCGCTGGCGATGGAGCCCGACGCGGTGATCGGCGCCGTGAAGGACTCGGGTCTGCGCGGGCGCGGCGGCGCGGGCTTCTCCACCGGCACGAAATGGTCGTTCATCCCGCAGGGCGATACCGGTGCCGCCGCCAAGCCGCACTACCTGGTCGTCAACGCCGACGAGTCGGAACCCGGTACGTGCAAAGACATTCCACTGATGCTGGCGACACCGCACGTGCTCGTCGAGGGCGTGATCATCGCCTCGTATGCGATCCGCGCGAGCCACGCCTTCATCTACGTGCGGGGTGAGGTGCTGCCGGTGTTGCGCCGCCTGCAGAACGCGGTGGCCGAGGCGTACGCCGCGGGCTTTTTGGGCCGCAACATCAACGGCTCCGGTTACGACCTGGAGCTGGTGGTGCACGCCGGCGCGGGCGCCTACATCTGCGGCGAGGAGACCGCGCTGTTGGACTCGCTGGAGGGCAAGCGCGGCCAGCCGCGGCTGCGCCCGCCCTTCCCCGCCGTCGCGGGCCTGTACGGCTGCCCCACGGTGATCAACAACGTCGAAACCATTGCCAGCGTGCCGTCGATCATCCTCAACGGCGTCGACTGGTTTCGGTCCATGGGCACCGAGAAATCGCCTGGGTTCACGCTGTTTTCGCTGTCCGGTCACGTGACCAACCCGGGCCAGTACGAGGCGCCGCTGGGCATCACGCTGCGCGAGTTGCTCGACTACGCCGGCGGCGTGCGCGCCGGCCACCAGCTGAAGTTCTGGACACCCGGCGGGTCCTCGACGCCGTTGCTCACCGCCGAGCACCTCGACGTGCCGCTGGACTACGAGGGCGTGGGTGCGGCCGGTTCGATGCTGGGCACCAAAGCTTTAGAGATCTTCGACGAGACGACGTGCGTGGTGCGCGCGGTGTGGCGCTGGACCGAGTTCTACCGACACGAGTCGTGCGGGAAGTGCACGCCGTGCCGGGAGGGCACGTACTGGCTGGACCAGATCTACGAGCGGCTGGAAACCGGCAAGGGCACGCACGAGGATATCGACAAGCTGTTGGATATCGCCGACGCCATCTTGGGAAAGTCGTTCTGCGCGTTGGGCGATGGCGCGGCCAGCCCGGTGTCGTCGTCGATCAAATACTTCCGCGACGAGTACATCGCCCACGTCGAGGGCGGCGGATGCCCGTTCGATCCGAAAGACTCCATGCTGACCGCGAATGGAAAGGCCTGAGAGCCCAGTGACTAGTGCGGCCAAGACCGAAACCGGCGGCGCCAAGGACGACGGCGCGCGTCCGCCGGAGATGGTGACACTGACCATCGACGGCGCCGAAATCAGCGTTCCCAAGGGAACTCTGGTGATTCGTGCGGCCGAGTTGATGGGCATCCAGATCCCGCGGTTCTGCGACCATCCGCTGCTCGATCCGGTCGGCGCCTGCCGGCAGTGCCTGGTCGAGGTCGAGGGGCAACGCAAACCACTGGCATCGTGCACCACCGTTGCCACCGACGACATGGTGGTGCGTACCCAGGTGACTTCGCCGGCCGCCGACAAGGCCCAGCACGGTGTGATGGAGCTGCTGCTGATCAACCATCCGCTGGACTGCCCGATGTGCGACAAGGGCGGCGAATGCCCGCTGCAGAACCAGGCGATGTCCAACGGCCGCGCCGACTCGCGCTTCCAGGACGTCAAGCGCACGTTCGCCAAGCCGATCAACATCTCGGCGCAGGTGCTGCTGGACCGCGAACGCTGCATCCTGTGCGCCCGCTGCACGCGGTTCTCCGAGCAGATCGCCGGCGATCCGTTCATCGACATGCAGGAGCGGGGCGCGCTGCAACAGGTCGGCATCTACGCCAACGAGCCCTTCGAGTCGTACTTTTCGGGCAACACCGTGCAGATCTGCCCGGTCGGCGCGCTGACGGGAACCGCCTACCGGTTCCGTGCCCGTCCCTTCGACCTGGTCTCCAGCCCCAGCGCGTGCGAACACTGCGCATCCGGGTGCGCGCAGCGCACCGACCACCGCCGCGGCAAGGTGCTGCGCCGCCTGGCCGGCGACGACCCGGAAGTCAACGAGGAGTGGAACTGCGACAAGGGCCGCTGGGCCTTCAATTACGCGACCCAGCCCGACGTGCTCACCACCCCGCTGGTTCGGGACGCGGCAGGAACACTGCAGCCCGCGTCGTGGGCACACGCGATCGCCGTGGCGATCGCCGGCCTAGAGGCCGCCCGCGGCCGTACGGGCGTGCTGGTCGGCGGCCGGGTCACCTGGGAAGACGCCTACGCGTACGCCAAGTTTGCGCGAATCGTGTTGGACACCAACGACATCGACTTCCGGGCCCGCCCCCACTCCGGCGAGGAGACCGAGTTCCTGACGAACCGAATCGCGGGCCGACCGGTGACCGTCAGCTACGCCGACCTGGAATCGGCCCCGGTGGTGCTGCTGGTCGGGTTCGAGCCCGAGGAAGAGTCGCCCATCGTGTTTCTGCGGCTGCGTAAGGCGGCGCGCAAGCGCGGTCTGCCGGTCTACGCGGTCGCCCCGTTCGCCACCCGCGCGCTGCAGAAAATGTCCGGCCGATTGCTGAAAACCGTTCCGGGCGCTGAAGCTTCGACGCTGGACGGGCTGGCCACCGGCGAAAGCTCGGGTGACCTCCGAAAGCTACTGTCCACCCCCGGCGCGGTCATCATGGTCGGGGAACGGCTGGCCACCGCGCCGGGCGGATTGTCCGCCGCGGCGAGGCTCGCCGACGCCACCGGGGCGCGGCTGGCCTGGGTGCCGCGCCGCGCCGGGGAGCGCGGCGCACTGGAAGCCGGCGCGCTGCCCGGGTTGCTGCCCGGCGGCCGCCCACTCGCCGACGAAGCCGCGCGCGCCCAGGTTTGTGCCGGCTGGCACGTCGACGAGATCCCCACTGCCAGTGGCCGCGACGTCGACGGCATCCTGGCCGGCGCCACCGACGGGAGCCTGGGGGCACTGCTAGTCGGCGGTATCGAACCCGACGACTTCGCCGATCCCGACGCGGTGTTGACCGCCCTGGACGCCGCCGGGTTCGTGGTGAGCCTCGAGCTGCGGCACAGTGCCGTCACCGAACGCGCCGATGTGGTGTTCCCCGTCGCGCCGACCACCCACAAGGCCGGCGCCTTCGTCAACTGGGAGGGCCGCTACCGCGGATTCGGGGCCGCCCTGCACGGCAGCATGCAGTACGCCCGCCAATCGGATCACCAGGTGCTCGACACGTTGGCCGACGAAATGGGTGTCTACTTGGGCTGTTCCACGGTCGAGGAGGCCCGCGAGGAGCTGTCCTGGCTGGGCACCTGGGACGGCGACCGGGCCGCGGGTCCTCAGGTTCCGGCCGCGCAGCCACCCGAACCCGGTTCGGGTGAGGCCGTGTTGGCGGGCTGGCGGATGCTGCTCGACGCGGGCCGCGGCCAGGACGGCGAACCGCATCTGGCCGGCACCGCACGCAAGCCCGTGGTCCGACTCTCGTCGGGCACCGCGGCCGAAATCGGCGCCGCCGACGGGGACGACGTCACGGTCAGCACCGCGCGCGGCTCAATCACCTTGCCGCTGAACATCACCGACATGCCCGACAAGGTGGTGTGGCTGCCGCTGAACTCGCCGGGTTCGGCGGTGCACCGGCAGCTGGGCGTCACGATCGGCAGCTTGGTAAAGATCGGAGTGGGCTCGTGCTAAACGGCTTCGGACACGACCCGTGGTGGTTGGTACTGGGCAAGGCCCTGGCCATCTTCGTGTTCTTGATGCTCAACGTGCTGCTCGCGATCCTGCTCGAGCGCAAGATCCTCGGGTATATGCAGCGGCGGCCCGGCCCCAACCGGGCGGGGCCGTGGGGCGTCCTGCAGAGCCTGGCCGACGGAATCAAGCTGGCGCTCAAGGAAAGCATCACCCCCGCCGGCATCGACAAGTTCGTTTACTTTGCGGCCCCGGTCTTCTCGACGATCCCCGCGTTCACCGCGTTCGCGTTCATCCCGTTCGGTCCCGAGGTGTCGGTGTTCGGCCACCGCACACCGTTGCAGCTGACCGACCTGCCGGTCGCGGTGCTGTTCATCCTGGGGCTCTCGGCGATCGGGGTGTATGGGATCGTGCTCGGCGGTTGGGCGTCCGGCTCCACTTACCCGCTGCTCGGCGGCGTGCGGTCCACCGCCCAAGTCATCTCGTACGAGGTCGCGATGGGACTGTCGTTCGCGACCGTGTTCCTCTACGCCGGCTCGATGTCGACCTCGTCGATCGTCGCCGCCCAGGACCGGGTTTGGTACGTGTTCCTGCTGCTGCCGTCGTTCGTGATCTACCTGATCTCGATGGTCGGCGAAACCAACCGGGCCCCATTCGATTTGCCCGAGGCCGAGGGCGAACTCGTCGCGGGCTTCCACACCGAGTACTCGTCGCTGAAGTTCGCGATGTTCATGCTGGCCGAGTACGTGAACATGATGACGGTTTCCTCGCTGGCCACGGTGCTGTTCTTCGGCGGCTGGCATGCTCCGTGGCCGCTCAACATGTGGGAGGGCGCCAACACCGGCTGGTGGCCGGTGCTCTGGTTCACCGCCAAGATGTGGACCTTCATGTTCATCTACATGTGGCTGCGCGCCAGCCTGCCCCGGCTGCGCTACGACCAGTTCATGGGGCTGGGATGGAAGCTGCTGATCCCCGCGTCGCTGCTGTGGGTGTTGATCGCGGCGGTCATCCGCTCGGCGAGCAACCAGGGCTTCCAGCATTGGACCCCGGTGCTGGTGGTCAGCAGCCTTGTCTTCGCCGTGGCGCTGGTGCTGACGCTGCGAAAACCGTTCACCGCGCCCAGCATTCGCGCGTTGGCGAAGGAACGGCGCAAGCAGGAGCGCGCCGGCGGCCTGAAGAGCATTGAGCCGGCATTCCCGACACCGCCGCTGCCAGTGGGTGCGAGCAAGGAGAAGGTGCGTGGCTAATTTCCTTTCAAATTCCTTGGCCGCCGTAGCAGGATTCGGCGTGACCTTCGCTTCGATGTTCAAGAAGAGGGTCACCGAGGAGTACCCGGAGAAGCCGGGCCCGGTGAAGCCGCGCTACCACGGCCGTCATCAGCTCAACCGGTACCCCGACGGCCTGGAGAAGTGCATCGGCTGCGAGCTGTGCGCGTGGTCCTGCCCGGCCGACGCGATCTACGTCGAGGGCGCGGACAACACCGACGAGGCGCGGTTTTCGCCGGGGGAACGCTACGGCCGGGTTTACCAGATCAACTATCTGCGTTGCATCGGTTGCGGCTTGTGCATCGAGGCCTGCCCGACCCGGGCGCTGACGATGACCAACGACTACGAGCTGGCCGACGACAACCGCGCCGACCTCATCTACGAAAAGGACCGCCTGCTCGCGCCGCTGCTGCAGGGCATGCTCGCGCCGCCGCATCCGCGGGCGGAGGGCGCCACCGATAAGGACTACTACCAGGGCAACGTGACCGCGAATGGCCTGCGCCACAAGCAAAACGCGGGAGAGCCGCAGTGACCGTGATCAGTCTGGCCTCGGATGCCATCGTGCGCACCTCCACGGGTGAGGCAACCACGTTCTGGCTGCTGGGCACGCTGGCGGTGATCGGCGCGATCGGTGTGGTGCTGGCGGTCAACGCCGTGTACTCGGCGATGTTCCTGGCGATGACGATGATCATCCTCGCGGTGTTCTACATGATCGAGGACGCGGTGTTCTTGGGTGTCGTTCAGGTCGTGGTGTACACCGGCGCGGTGATGATGCTGTTCTTGTTCGTGCTGATGCTGATCGGCGTGGATTCGGCGGAGTCGCTGAAGGAAACGCTGCGCGGCCAGCGGGCCGCCGCGGTGATCACCGGCATCGGCTTCGGCATCCTGCTGATCGCCGCCATCGGCAACGCGGCGACCGGAGGCTTCGTCGGGCTGACCAACGCCAACTCCAACGGCAACGTCGAGGGTTTGGCGGCCCTGATCTTCTCTCGGTACCTGTGGGCGTTCGAGTTGACCAGCGCGCTGCTGATCACCGCCGCCGTCGGAGCGATGGTGCTGGCCCATCGGGAACGCTTTGAGCGCCGCAAGACGCAGCGGGAGCTGTCCGAGGAGCGCTTCCGCCCGGGCGGCCATCCGACCCCGTTGCCCAGCCCGGGTGTCTATGCCCGCCACAACGCGGTCGACGTGGCGGCGATGCTGCCCGACGGGTCCTACTCGCAGGTGTCGGTGTCGCGGATTCTGCGCAGCCGCGGCTCCGACGGCAAGGCACTCCCCTCCCCCCAGCCTGTCTCAGGAGCACTCGAAAGCGGCGAGTCATGAATCCGGCCAATTACCTGTACCTTTCGGCCCTGCTGTTCACCATCGGGGCCGCCGGCGTGCTGTTGCGGCGCAACGCCATCGTCATGTTCATGTGCGTCGAGCTGATGCTCAACGCCGTCAACCTGGCCTTCGTCACCTTCGCGCGCCTGCACGGCCACCTGGACGGCCAGATGATCGCGTTCTTCACCATGGTGGTGGCCGCGTGCGAGGTCGTCATCGGCCTGGCCATCATCATGACGATTTTCCGTGCCCGCAAATCGGCGTCCGTCGACGACGCGAATCTACTCAAAGGCTAGAAACGCCAACATGACTCAATACAGCTGGCTATTGGTCGCGCTGCCACTGGCGGGTGCCGCCATCTTGCTGTTCGGCGGCCGGCGCACCGACCCATGGGGTCATTGGCTGGGTTGTGCCGCCGCGCTGGGGGCGTTCGGGGTGGGCGCCGCACTGCTGTCCGACCTGCTCGGCCGCAGCGGCGGCGACCGCACCATCCACCAGACCTTGTTCAGCTGGGTGCCGGTCAACCAGCTACAGGTCGACTTCGGCTTGCAGATCGACCAACTGTCGATCTGCTTCGTGCTGTTGATCTCCGGCGTCGGGTCGCTCATCCACATCTACTCGGTCGCCTACATGGCCGAAGACACCGACCGGCGCCGCTTTTTCGGCTACCTCAACCTGTTCCTGGCCTCGATGCTGCTGTTGGTGCTCGCCGACAACTACCTGGTGCTCTACGTCGGTTGGGAGGGCGTCGGCCTGGCCTCCTACCTGCTGATCGGTTTCTGGTATCACAAGCCGACGGCGGCGACGGCCGCCAAGAAGGCCTTCGTGATGAACCGCGTCGGCGACGCGGGCCTCGCCGTCGGCATGTTCGTCATGTTCGCCAACTTCGGCACGCTGTCCTACTCCGGGGTGTTTTCCGCCGCACCCGGCGCCGACCAGGGTGCCCTGACCGCGATCGGGTTGCTGCTGCTGATGGGCGCGTGCGCCAAGTCCGCGCAGGTCCCACTGCAGGCCTGGCTGGGTGACGCCATGGAGGGCCCCACGCCGGTGTCCGCCCTGATCCACGCCGCCACCATGGTGACCGCCGGCGTCTATCTGATCGTGCGCTCCAACTCGCTCTACAACCTGTCGCCCGATGCGCGACTGGGCGTGGTCATCGTCGGCGCCGTCACGCTGCTGTTCGGGGCGTTCATCGGCTGCGCCAAGGACGACATCAAACGCGCACTGGCGGCGTCGACCATGAGCCAGATCGGCTACATGGTGCTGGCCGCCGGGTTGGGCCCGGCCGGCTACGCGTTCGCGATCATGCACCTGTTGACGCACGGCTTCTTCAAGGCCGGGCTGTTCCTCGGGTCCGGCTCGATCATCCACGCCATGCACGAAGAGCAGAACATGCGCCGCTACGGCGGACTGCGCAAGGCCCTGCCGATCACGTTCGTCACGTTCGGGCTCGGCTACCTGGCGATCATCGGGGTGTGGCCGTTCGCCGGCTTCTTCTCCAAGGACGCCATCATCGAGGCGGCGCTGGGCTCCGGCGGCACCCAAGGTTACGTGCTGGGCGGCGCCGCGCTGCTGGGTGCGGGCATCACCGCGTTCTACATGACGCGGGTGATGCTGATGACCTTCTTCGGCGAAAAGCGTTGGGCCCCGGGCAGTCACCCGCACGAGGCACCCGCCCTGATGACCTGGCCGATGATCCTGCTGGCCTTCGGTTCGGTGTTCTCCGGCTTCCTGTTCACCTTCGGTGACTCCCTGCCACGCTGGCTCGAGCCCGTCGTCGGAGTTCGGGAGGAAGCGGCTCACGGCATCCCTGCGGGGGCGGTCAGCGCCGTGGCCCTGGCTGTCGTCGCCGTCGGCGTCCTGGTGGCCTACCGGATGTACGGCGGCAAGGCGGAAATCCCAAGCGTGGCCCCGGTTCGGGTCTCGGTGCTGACGACGGCGGCCCGCAACGACCTGTACGGCGATGCCTTCAACGAGGAGGTGTTCATGCGCTCGGGCGCCGAACTGACCGACGCGCTGGTCGAAGTCGACAACGCCGGGGTGGACGGCTCGGTCAACGCGCTGGCAGCGCTGGTGAGCCGGACCTCGAATCGGCTGCGGGAGATGGAAACCGGCTTCGTGCGCAACTATGCGCTGTCCATGCTGACCGGTGCGGCCCTGGTGGCCGCCGCGATCCTGGCGGTGAAGCTGTGGTGAATTCCCACCTGCCCTGGCTCAGCGTGCTGTGGCTGGTGCCGTTGGCCGCGTCGCTGCTGATCATCCTGCTGCCCCCGTCGCAGCGGCAGCTGGCCAAGTGGACCGGTCTGGTGGCCAGCGTGCTGACGCTCGCGGTGGCGATCGCCGTCACGGTCGGCTTCGACAAACACGGCGCCACCTACCAATTCGTCGAATCCCACCGGTGGATACCGGCTTTCGGCGCCGGCTACACGCTGGGCGTGGACGGCATCGCGGTGATCCTGGTGCTGCTGACCGCCGTGCTGATCCCGCTGCTGCTGGTGGCCGGCTGGAACGACGGCGGCGAACGCGACAACCGGGGCGTGCAGGCCTACGTGGCCTTGACGCTGGCCATCGAGTCGATGGTGCTGATCTCGGTGATCGCGCTGGACGTGCTGCTGTTCTACGTGTTCTTCGAGGCCATGCTGATCCCGATGTACTTCCTCATCGGCGGCTTCGGCAAGGGCTCGCGCCGGTCTCGCGCCGCGGTGAAGTTCCTGCTGTACAACCTGTTCGGCGGCCTGATCATGCTGGCCGCGGTGATCGGGCTGTACGTGGTGACGGCACAGCACGGCTCGGGCACGTTCGACTTCCGCGAAATTGTGACCGGCATCGCGACGGGCCGGTTCGCCGGTGTGGACCCCGCGGTGTTCAAGGCGCTGTTCTTGGGCTTCATGTTCGCGTTCGCGATCAAGGCTCCGCTGTGGCCGCTGCACCGCTGGCTACCCGACGCGTGCGTCGAGGCGACCCCGGCGACCGCGGTGTTGATCACCGCGGTGATGGACAAGGTCGGCACCTTCGGCATGCTGCGCTATTGCCTGCAGCTGTTTCCCGACGCCTCAACGTATTTCCGCCCGCTGATCGTGACGCTGGCGATCATCGGCGTGATCTACGGCGCGATCGTGGCGATCGGCCAGACCGACATGATGCGCCTGATCGCCTACACCTCGATCTCGCACTTCGGGTTCATCATCGCGGGCATCTTCGTGATGACCACGCAGGGCCAAAGCGGTTCGACGCTCTACATGCTCAACCACGGCCTGTCCACGGCGGCCGTCTTCCTGATCGCGGGATTCCTGATCGCCCGGGGCGGCAGCCGGTCCATCGCCGACTACGGCGGCGTGCAAAAGGTGGCGCCCATCCTGGCGGGCACCTTCCTGGTCTCGTCGATGGCGACGCTCTCGCTGCCCGGCCTCGCGCCCTTCGTCAGCGAATTCCTGGTCCTGCTGGGCACTTTCAACCGCTACTGGTTGGCCGCGGCGTTCGGTGCCACCGCTCTGGTGCTCGCGGCGATCTACATGCTGTGGCTCTACCAGCGGATGATGACCGGCCCAGTGGCCAAGCGCAGTGAGGGCATCGTCGACCTGAAGGCACGCGAATTGATTGTGGTGGCGCCGCTTATCGCGCTGTTGTTGATTCTGGGCGTCTACCCCAAACCGCTGCTGGAGGTCATCAACCCCGCGGTGGACCACACCATGACTACCACCGGCCAGCATGATCCCGCGCCACGGGTACCGGTCGGAATTCCCCGGACAGCCGAAGGACCGCACCGATGACCCTGCCGACCCCGAGCGTCGAGTACTTCCTGCTGTGCCCCATCCTGATCGTCTTTTCCGTCGCGGTGGTGGGCGTGCTGGTCGAGGCCTTCGTGCCGCGTTCCGCCCGCTACGGCGCGCAGGTCAGCCTGGCGTTGGGCGGATCGATCGCGGCGTTCATCGCGGTCATCGAGGTCTGGCGGGCGCTTCCCGCTTCGGGTCGTCAAGCGGTGCTGGGCGCCGTGGCCATCGATCGACCTGCCCTGTTCCTGCAGGGAACCCTGCTGCTGGTCACCGTCATGGCCGTCATCTTCATGGCCGAGCGCACGCACACCGCCAACGCCAAAGTCGCTGCGGCCGTGGCCAGTTCGGGGGGATTGGATTCGTTTACCCCGCAGGCCTCCGCGGTGCCCGACAGCGACGCCGAACGCGAGGCGCAGCGGGCGGGAGCGGCGCAGACCGAGCTCTTCCCGCTGGCCATGCTGTCCGTCGGCGGGATGATGGTTTTCCCCGCATCCAACGACCTGTTGACGATGTTCGTCGCGCTGGAGGTCCTGTCGCTTCCGCTCTATCTGATGTGCGGGCTGGCCCGGCATCGCAGGCTGCTGTCGCAGGAATCGGCGATGAAATACTTTCTGCTGGGCGCGTTCTCGTCGGCGTTCTTCCTTTACGGCGTCGCGTTGCTGTACGGCGCGACCGGGACGCTGACCCTGACCGGTGTCCGGGATGCGTTGGCTGCGCACGGCGACACCTCGATGGCGTTGGTCGGCGTGGCGCTGCTGTCGGTCGGACTGCTGTTCAAGGTCGGCGCGGTGCCGTTCCACTCCTGGATTCCCGACGTCTATCAGGGCGCACCGACGCCGGTCACCGGCTTCATGGCGGCGGCCACCAAGGTCGCGGCGTTCGGGGCACTGCTGCGCGTGGTCTACGTCGCGCTGCCGCCGCTGCATGAGCAATGGCGACCGGTGCTGTGGGCGATCGCGATCCTGACCATGGCGGTCGGCACCATCACCGCGGTCAATCAGACCGACGTCAAGCGGATGCTGGCGTATTCTTCGGTCGCCCACGTGGGCTTCATCCTCACCGGTGTCATCGCCGACAACGCGGCGGGCCTGGCGGCGACGCTGTTCTACCTGGTCGCCTACAGCTTCAGCACGGTCGGCGCGTTCGCCATCGTCGGCCTGGTCCGCAACACCGACGGTGAGGAGGACGCCACCCTGTCCCACTGGGCCGGGCTCGGTCAACGCTCTCCCATTGTGGGCGTGATGCTTTCGATGTTTCTGCTGGCTTTTGCCGGCATCCCGCTGACCAGTGGATTCATCAGCAAGTTCTCCGTGTTCAAGGCCGCCGCGCAGGGCGGCGCGGTGCCACTGGTCATCATCGGTGTGATCTCCAGCGCGGTGGCGGCCTACTTCTACGTGCGGGTGATCGTGTCGATGTTCTTCAACGAGGCATCCGACGCCACACCTCAGGTGGTGGCGCCCAGCACGCTGAGCAAGACCGCCATCGCGGTGTGCGCCGTGGTCACCCTGGAGCTGGGCATCCTGCCGCAGCCGGTGCTCGACCTGGCCGACCACGCCGCCCAGCTGCTGCATTAGACCAGCCGCGGTTCGCGGCCCGCGCTCATGAAGTGGACGACGTCGGCGGCTGTTCGGGCAACAGCCGCCGACGCCGAATCTGTGGGCGGTTCAGGAGAATTCGACGATGCCTGTACGATGTCGGCCTCGTGGGAACTTCTGACGGAGCGTCCCTCCCCTAGGCATGACAAATCGACACGACACATACTTTTCCCCCGGGACCGTGCGTGCCCGAAACGCCATCACCCCGCAGATTCGGAGTCTAGCCACAGCTGATCGCTTCGCGTGGCATGAATCGATTTTTTTACAACGAAGTTTGGAATTCAGCGACCCACGAACGGGCGGGTGGCCACGACGTAGATCGCCACGACGGCCAGCGGGGCCGCCAACGGCAGCCACGGCAGCTGCAGCGGGAACGAGGTCGCGACCAGACCGGCGAAACCGAACCCGACGGCCGCGAGAATCGTTGGCCAGTCGGCGATTACAGTATGGGCATATTGGGACACCAGGTAGCCGGCCGCGCACAGCCCCGAGAGGGCCGCGAGCAGATGCGACGGGTCGGCCAGCACGATGGTGAATACCGACAGCAGCACGGCAAGCGTCGCGATCGGCCTGAGGGCGATGCCCACGCCCACCGCGACCGCAGCGACCCCGGCGGCGGCCACCGCCGGTCCATGTGTTCCGACGGCGGCCGAGCCCACCATGGCGAATCCGAATACCGTTGCGAGAAACCGGTTTCCGAGTCGACCGAGCGCTGCCATGCTATCGGCGTCCCCGTACCCGGCGGCCGCGGTTGGGCAGCACGCCCATCGACTGTTCCAAGCCGCGATCCCCCTGCCAGGAAATGACGTCCACCCCGATGGTGGCCATGTCGCGATACATGGCCGACCGCTGCAGCGCCCACATCCGATCCACCAGGGGATCCTGCTCGCCGTCGAATGGGGAGCTGTCGAGAATGTCGACGGCGACCACGACGTGACCGCGTTTGCGGAGGTCGATCAGGGCCAGTGCGAACTCCGTATCCAGCAGGGTGGAGAACGCGATGACGATCGCTCCCGGGGGAACGGCCGCGCGTGGCGCCAGTGTTCCTGTGGTGCTTTCGAATTGATCACCAGCGCCGAGCACGGTGTCGAGCACGCGATAGAACTGGCGCTGCCCGATGTCGGCGCCCAACCATCGCGGCCGGTTGCCGCCGAGGGCGACCATGCCCGCACGGTCACCGTTGCGCAGCGCGGTCTGCACCACCTGCGCGGCGCCCCGCACGATCCGTTCGGTGGCCTCTGTCGCCGGTCCCGGGGGCTGCTGATAGGTGTCGATCAACACGATCACGTCGGCGGCCCGGTCGGTCAGCCGCTGCGTCACGTGCAGTCGGCCGCGGCGGGCGCTCACCGGCCAGTTCACCGCCCGAAGTTGATCGCCCGGCACGTAGGGCCGAATGTCGGCGTATTCGACACCCGGGCCGGTATGCCGGGTGAGATGGGCGCCCAGGCGGTCGAGCAATTCGGTCTGCGGCAGCGATGTCGCCTGCGGCGGCGTCAACGGAAACACGATCACCGTCGCCGTGTCGACGGTCGCCGTCCCGGCCAGCAGCCCACCGCGTGCCGTCACTTCCGTGCGCGCCCGGATTGGGTATCGGCCCCACCGGTGTGCCACCACCGCAACGGCTTTGGCCGGTCCGGGTTGGGTATTTAGAAGTTCGATCTGCATTCCCTCGACGACCTCGATGTCGAGCCGCACCGCCGCCGTGCCGCTCGCCTCGCCCGCCAGGGTGACCCACACCCTCACCCTGACCTGTTCGCCTTCGAAGCATCGCTGCGAATCGGGTTCCGCATGCACCAGGATCTTGGGTACCGGGCGCTGCCAGCTGATCGAGCACAGCACGCCGAGCAGCGGAGCCGCGAACGCGATTAGTTGCCACCGCGCACCGATCACCGCGACGGCCAGCGCCACGCCCACGCAGGTAGCCAACGTCCGGGTCAGGGGTGATGCGCTCCAACGCACCTCGGCTTCGTGGGTTTCGATCACGCCGGACCCTTACCCGGTTCGGGGCACGGGCAGGCGACGCAACAGCTCGCCGACGACATCGGCACCCTGAATCTTTCGCACCCACATCTCCGGACGCAACGTAATCCGGTGGGCGACAGCGGGAACGGCGAGCGCCTTGACGTCTTCGGGGACCACATAGTCCCGGCCGAGTAGCAGGGCACGCGCGCGGGCGAGCTGAACCAAGTCGAGTTCGGCTCGCGGGCTGGCGCCGACGGCGACCTGCGGGTGATGGCGGGTAGCGGTGGCCAGCGACACCACGTAGTTCAGCACGTCGTCGTGCACCGTGACCTGCTCGACCGACTCGCGCATCGCCAGCAGGTCGTGCGCGTCCACCACTTGATTCACCGTCGGCTCGCCCGATCCGCGCTCCAGGCGGCGGCGCAGCATCAAGGTCTCGTCGCTCTCGGAGAGGTATCGCAGTTCCAGCCGGATCGCGAACCGATCCAGCTGCGCCTCGGGTAACGGATAGGTCCCCTCGTACTCGATCGGGTTGTCGGTGGCCAGGACGACGAAAGGCTTGGGCAGCTTGTGCGTTTCGCCGTCGATGCTCACCTGCCCTTCGGCCATCGCCTCCAGCAACGCCGCCTGCGTCTTCGGCGGCGTGCGGTTGATCTCGTCCGCGAGCAGCAGGTTGGTGAAGATGGGTCCTCGCCGGAACGCGAAACGGCCCGACTGCATGTCGTAGACGGTCGAACCGAGCAGGTCCGCCGGCAGCAGATCGGGCGTGAACTGGACCCGGGTGAACTCAAGACCCAACGCGGCGGCAAACGACCGCGCGATCAGCGTCTTGCCGAGGCCGGGCAGATCTTCGATGAGCACGTGGCCCCGCGCCAGCACGGCGGTGAGGATCAGTGTGAGCGCGGAGCGCTTCCCCACCACGGCGCGTTCGATCTCGTCGAGCACGGCCTCGCAGTGGGCGGTGGTCGTTGCAGCGGGCATCGCGGCCGGCAAAGTCATCTCGGGCTGTTCCCTCCGCTCATACCTCTTCCAACCTTTGCAGGATTTCCTCGAACTTCACCCGCCCGGGACCGGGTTCGTGGCCGCCGGTGCGCGCAACATTGTTGGGGTTGACCCAATCCCATAGCTCGGGACCGAAAAGCATTTGACCGCTGGCATGAAAGGTCTTCGGGTCCTTGGCCTGCCCGTGCCCGGTGGCGAGTTCGAACCGTCGTGCCAGCAAGGGACGCAGATGCCGGTCCCAGTCCGCCCGCGTGGAGTCGGACCACCGGATCGTCGTTTCGGTGGTGATCAGCCAGCGGCGCAGCGCATCCCCCAGATCTTCGGGGTCCGGCTCGGCCGCGGACTGCATCCCATGTCCGAGGAAACGACGAATATTGAGCAGCACCAACGCCGCGGCGGCACCCGACGCCGCGAGCACGACGCGTCGGTCATGCAGTATCAGTGCCAACAGTTCGGTGCCAACGATGAGGGAAATACCCAGCGCGACAAGCCTTTTCATGGCACGCTCACCGCGAGTTCGTCGAGGACAAGTTGCAGCACGCGCACCGCCACCTGACGATGTCCCTCGTTCATGACGTGCGGGCTAAACCGCGCCTCCTCGAACAGGTTCACCAGCTGAACGGCGTTATCGGCATGCAGCGCATGGCGATGCACCGCACGGGCCAGCACCTCGGTGGGCGTATCGAAGTCCTGGGGGGCCGCCCCCGGCACGTTGGCGAGTTCACGTTCCATCGCCGCGTAACAGGCGATGATCGCCTCCCGCGGTTCGCGGCTGAGGTCGGCAATTTCCGCGAGCCCGACTTCCGCTGCGCGGACAAGTAACTCCGGATGTTGGGCGGGCGCCTGCCCCGCGACGCCCTCACCGGTGCTGATGCCCTGCGCCGGGCGGCCAAACCGCCGCCTGGTATTGATCACCGCCGCCGCGACGATGATCAGCAGCAGCGGGACCGCGCTCGCAAGCAGGACTCCGATCATGTCCCCGGGATCGTTGTGCGGGTGGGGCGTCGGCGCCGGGACGGTGGGATGCGGCGGCGCCGTCGTAGCCGATTGGGACGGCGGCGGCGCCGGCGCAACCTCGTGCGGCACGAATAGGTGCGCCAGCAGCATCGCGATCACCAACCAGGCCGCGATCACCGCGAACCCGATCAACAGCACCCGCCAGCTCGGCCGACCCCGGCCGCCACCGAGCATGTCGGATACATCGAAGGTGGTGGGCGCCACCGCACGCGGGTCGCGCAGGCGCGCGATGATCGCGACGGTCATCAGGGCGAGCGTCCCGGCCAGGGCCGCGATCACGAACATCATTGCGGCCCGGTTGCCACCCGCGGACGAGAGCGGCGCATGGGCCTGGGCGGGAAGGTAGCCGCGCAGGGCGGCGGCGGCGGCGATCAGCAGCACGATCAGGGCGACGACGCGTCCCGTCGGCTTGTCCATCATCGGCACACCTGCCCGGCATCGGCTTTTTTCATACTGGCACGTCGGAGGCGCCTTATCCACAGTCGGCCGTTCATCCACAGATGGGCGGGCGTGCCTGTTGTGTGCGAACGTATGTTCGATAGTGTTTGGGGCATGGGCTTTGTCAGCGGCGCAGCGGCACGAGAGCGGATGGCTGCTGCCCTGGATGCGATCGACGCCGCCCACGATGCGCTGCGGGAGACGTCTTCGGATCTGGTCGGCAGTTCGTTCCGCGTGCAGGTAGCCGAGCGGCTGGAGACTCAGGAGCGGGTTAACCGCGGTCTGATGTATCGGATCTTCGCCGAGATCGCCGATCCGCCCGACGAGACCGGGTTCGTGCCGGCAGTACGGGACACGTTGTGGGCGCGGCTGCGGATCACTCCGGGGGAGATCACGCGCCGGTTTAAGCTGGCCGCGCGCATTCGACCGCGGCGCTCGCTGACCGGTCCGCCGCTGCCCGCGCCGCTGCCCGAGCTGGCCGCCGCCGTGCAGGCCGGCGACGTCGGCGAGGACCACATCCGGGTTGTGTGCCGCGCCCTGGATGTGCTGCCGGCCAGCGTGGCGCCCGCCGAGGTGGCCAACGCCGAGCGCCGCCTGGTCGAACACGCTGGCCGCGTGGACGCCAAAGTCGTCGAACGACTCGGCCAGCGCATCGCCGACTACCTCAACCCCGACGGTGTGTTCACCGACGCCGACCGCGCCCGCCGCCGCGGCTTGCATTTGGGCCCGCAAGGCCCCGATGACATGTCGCGGATCAGCGGATGGATCGACCCCGAAGCCCGCGCCTACTTCGAAGCCGTCGAGGCCGCCGTACGGCCCGGCCGCCACCAACCCGACGACACCGAGCGCGACCAGCGCACCCCCGCACAACGCTGCCACGACGCCTTCAAACTCGGCATGCACCACGCCATCGCCTCCGGGCAGCTCGGTGTGCACCGCGGCCACCCGGTGACTGTGGTGGTCACCACCACCATGGCCGAGCTCAACCAAGCCGCCCACGCCGTCGCCGACCCCACCATCGCCATGCCCGCACCCGCGCGCACCGGCGGCGGCTCGCGGCTACCCATGCCCGATCTGATCCGCATGGCCGCCAGCGCGATTCACTACCTAGCGGTCTTCGACGACCACACCCAACGCCCGCTGTACCTGGGCCGGCAAAAACGCCTCGCCACCGCCGACCAACGACTCATCTGCCATGCCCGCGACCGCGGCTGCACCCGACCCAACTGCCTGGTGCCCGGCTACCGCTGCGAAGTCCACCACTGCCCAGACTGGGCACACGGCGGCCGCACCGACGCCGACAAACTCTTCTTCGCCTGCGGCTGCGACCACGCCGCCACCAGCCGCGGCGACCTGCACACCCAAATCACCAACACCGGACGCCTCGGCTGGACCACCGGCAACGAACCACCCCAAATCAACCACGCCCACCACCCCGACGAACTCCTCCGCGACGACCCCGACCCCTAGCCGAGTGTGAACGGCCGAAAGCTGCCGTCGAGTACCTCGAGATGACCGATGGTGCGCCCGGTGACCGCGCCCGGGTCCACCAGCGCCAGCCGCACCGCCGCCGCGGCGAACTCCTCCGCGGAGGCGGTCTCGTCGAACTCGCGGGCGTAGTACGCCAGGCCCGGGGTGAGGATCGGTTTCGACGGCGACAGCGCGTTCACCGCGATGTTGTGGTCGGCAAGATCGAACGCGGCGCACTGGGTGAGATGCTCGAGGGCGGCCTTTGAGCCGCCATACCCGGGCAGCACCCCGCCGCTGCGGTCGGCGTAGGGGCCGTCGCCGGGCAACCGCGATGCCACCGACGTGATGTTGATGACCGAACCACCCCCGGCGGCGATCATGTCCGGGCACACCAGCTGCATCAGTTCGTAGGCCGCGAACACCGCGATCTCGAAATGCCGGCGGTAGGCGGCCAGTGGCGTGCTGACGAAGCCCGGCCAGCCGGGCTTGGCGGCGCCGGGCGGCTTCTGCGGCTTAGCGGGTCGTTCGGCACCGGGCACCGGCGGCCGGCCGGGCGCGGTGAACGCCGCATTGTTGATCAGGATTGCGATGGGGCCCAAGGAATCTCGCGCCTCCGAAACCAAGCGGGCGACA
The DNA here is from genome assembly GCF_010730195.1 of Mycobacterium conspicuum. Lineage (NCBI taxonomy): Bacteria > Bacillati > Actinomycetota > Actinomycetes > Mycobacteriales > Mycobacteriaceae > Mycobacterium > Mycobacterium conspicuum. The sequence continues at coordinate 1,113,987 of NZ_AP022613.1, read as the reverse complement.
TCGTCGCGGTCGGTCAGATCGGCGCGCACTGCGACCGCGCGCCCGCCGGCCGCCTCGATATCGGCGACCGTCTCGCCGATGGTCCCGGGCAACCGGTCGTTCCACACCTGTTCGGTGCGCCCGACGACGGCCACCGCCGCGCCCTCGGCCGCCAGCGCCAACGCGATCGCGCGGCCCAGGCCGCGGCTGGCTCCGGTGACGATCGCGACCCGGTCCGCAAGCCGGCCACTCACCGCGTGACCCCGTGCACGACGATCGCGGTGGTCTGATCCACCCACGCGTCGTCGAGCTTTTCGTCCGGGCGCAGCAGCATCCGCAGCATGGTCGCTCCTCCGATCACCTCGAGCAAGCGGTCCGGGTCCACGTCGGGGTGGGCTTGTCCGCGGTCGACGGCCTCCCGCAGCCGCTCCCCCACCGCGGCGAACAGTTCGGCGAATCGAGACATCACCCGCGCATTGAGCTCCGGGTCGGCCGTCATGTCGGCCACCAAGCCGGGCAGCGCGGCGCGCACCACCGGGGTGGTGAACACGTCGCGGGTAGCCTCGATCATCATCCGGATGTCCGCGGCGAAGTCGCCGGCGGGAGCCTCCAGCGCGCTGGGCGCCACCGGGAACGCCGCCTCGTGAACCAGCTCGGCCTTGCTCGACCACCGGCGGTACAGCGCGGATTTGGTGGTTCCGGCTCGCTCGGCGACGGCGGCCAGGCTGAGGTTCGAATAGCCGATCTCCACAAGCAGTTCCGCGGTCGCCGACAGGATGGCCGAGTCGATCCGCGGATCCCGGGGCCGCCCGGCACCGGGGGCCTTGTCAAGGGTGGGTGGGTCTGCTTTCATAACGCTACCTACCGTATCGTAATTGCCTCGAGAAGGAGGCACGTGTGGCCAGTGAACCAACGCTCGACAATGTCGAGAAACTTCAACGCTCTAGTCGCGACGTCACCACCCTGCCGGCGGTCATGTCGAAATGGTTGTCGACCCAACTGCCCGGCGGGGCGATACCAGAGGTCACCGTCGAGAGCGGCGTGGACTCGACCGGCATGTCGTCGGAGACGATCATCTTGACCGCTCGCTGGCAGCAGGACGGGCAGCCGATCGAACAGAAGCTCGTCGCCCGGGTGGCGCCCACCGCCGAGGACGTGCAAGTCTTCCCCACCTACCGCCTCGACCATCAATTCGAGGTGATCCGAAAGGTCGCCGAACTCACCGACGTGCCCGTCCCCCGGGTGCGCTGGATCGAGACCACCGGCGAGGTGCTGGGCACCCCCTTCTTCGTGATGGACTACGTCGACGGTGTGGTGCCGCCCGACGTGATGCCCTATACGTTCGGCGGCAACTGGTTCGCCGATGCCCCGGTCGAACAACAGCGCCAACTGCAGGACGCCACCGTCGAGGTACTGGCCAAGCTGCACTCGATACCCAACGCGGAGAAGACATTCGGCTTTCTCGCCGACGGCCAGTCCGGCGATAGCGCACTGCGCAAAAACTTCAACTGGGCCAAATCCTGGTATGACTTCGCGGTGCCCGACATCGGCCGCTCGCCGCTGATCGAGCGGACTTTGACGTGGCTGCAAGACAATTGGCCGACCGAGGCCGCCGCCCGCGAGCCGGTGCTGCTCTGGGGTGACGCCCGCGTGGGCAACGTGCTGTACCGCGACTTCGCGCCGGTGGCGGTGCTGGACTGGGAGATGGTTGCACTCGGGCCACGTGAGCTCGACGTCGCCTGGATGATCTACGCGCACATGGTCTTTCAGGAACTCACCGGCCTGGCTGGACTACCCGGATTGCCCGACGTCATGCGCGAGGAGGACGTGCGCGCCACCTACCAACGACTCAGCGGAGTCGAAATTGGCGACCTACGTTGGTTTTACGTCTACTCGGGCGTGATGTGGGCATGCGTTTTCATGCGTACCGGTGCGCGACGGGTGCACTTCGGCGAGGTCGAGAAGCCCGATGACGTGGAGTCGCTGTTCTACCACGCGGGATTGATGAAACGTCTTATCGGAGAGGACAACTGATGCCGCATCATCTGGGCCCGCTCGATGAGTACCCGGTACACCAGGTTCCCCAGCCGATCGCGTGGGCCGGATCCTCGGACCGCAACTTCTATGATCGCTCCTATTTCAACGCCCACGACCGGACCGGGAACATCTTTTTGATCAGCGGCATCGGTTATTACCCCAATCTCGGCGTGAAGGACGCGTATGTGCTCATCCGGCGTGGGGACACCCAGACCGCGGTGCACGTATCGGACGCGATCGACCAGGACCGCCTCAACCAGAACGTGATGAGCTACCGCATCGAGGTCGTCGATCCGCTTCGCAAGCTTCGGCTGATCCTCGACGAAACCGAGGGCATCGCAGTCGATCTCACCTGGGAAGGCCTGTTCGACGTCGTGCAGGAGCAACCCCACCTGATGCGGTCCGGCAACCGGGTGACGCTGGACGCGCAGCGGTTCGCCCAGCTGGGCAGCTGGAGCGGCCGCATCTCGATCGACGGCGAGGAAATCACCGTCGATCCCGCGATCTGGATCGGCAGTCGCGACCGGTCGTGGGGCATCCGCCCGATCGGCGAGCCCGAGCCCGCGGGCCGGCCCGCCGACCCGCCGTTCGAGGGCATGTGGTGGCTGTATGTGCCGATCGCGTTCCGGGACTTCGCCATTGTCCTGATCATCCAGGAGGAGCCGGACGGGTTCCGCTCGCTCAACGACTGCACCCGGGTATGGCGCGACGGCCGCGTCGAGCAGCTGGGCTGGCCGCGGGTCAAGATCCACTACCGGTCCGGCACCCGGATTCCCACCGGCGCCACGATCGACGCCACCGCTCCCGACGGCACACCGGTGCACTTCGACGTGGAGTCCAAGCTGCCGGTGCCGATCCACGTCGGTGGCGGATACGGCGGCGATTCGGATTGGCTGCACGGCATGTGGAAGGGCGAGAAGTTCGTCGAGCGGCTGACCTACGACATGACCGACCCGGCGATCATCGGGCGGTCCGGCTTCGGCGTCATCGACCATGTCGGGCGCGCCCTGTGCCGCGACGGCGACGCGGAGCCGGTGGAGGGCTGGGGCCTGTACGAGCACGGCGCGCTGGGCCGCCACGACCCGTCGGGCTTCAAGGACTGGCTAACGGTCGCGCCTTAGCCCGACGACGGCGAGCGCCGGCACGGCGCGAGCTAGGAGTCGGGCCATCGACCCAGCCTGAAGCGCGCGCCGGGATGGTCGGCCGGCAGCAGCGGTCCGGCGCCACCCAGCCGTTCCCGCAACGTGGCACGCGGTACCCGCTCTGGCACCCGCCCACGCCTGCGCAGTTCGGGCACAACGAATTTGGCGAAGTCGGCGAAGGTGCCCGGCGTCGTCACGTAGGCCAGATTGAACCCGTCGACGTCGGCTTCGTCGACCCAGCGCTCGAGTTCGTCGGCCACCTCGATGGGCGAACCCACCAGCACCGGTCCCCGACCGCCGATGCCGATCTCTTCGGCCAATTCCCTTGCGGTCCAGGTGCGTTCGCCGGTGGTGAATGAGGCCAGCGCGGACCGGTTGGCGTCGGTCTCGACGTAGCGCAGCGGATCGTGGTCACCGAGCTCGGCCAGGTCCACCCCGGTCCATCCGCCGAAGAGCGCCAAAGCTCCTGTGGTGCTGACGAATTGGCGATATTCGGCCAGCTTCGCGACGGCCTGTTCATGGGTTTCGGCCACCACCGGGGTGACCATGGTGAAGACCTTGATGGACCGCGGATCGCGGCCCAGCTCGGCGGCCGCCGTCCGCAGGGCCCGCACCGGGCCACGCACGATCTGCGCCGAGGGGCCGGAGATGAAGGCCGCCTCGGCGTGTGCCGCCGCGAACCGGACGCCGCGCGGCGAGGCGCCGGCCTGAAACAGCACCGGGGTGCGCTGCGGTGACGGTTCGCACAGGAACGGACCCGGCACCGAGAAGTAGCGGCCTTTGTGCCCGATGTCATGCACCTTGGCCGGGTCGGTGAACACGCCCCTGGCCGCGTCGCGCACCACCGCGTCGGGTTCCCAGGACGCCTCCCACAGCTTGTAGCACACCTCGAGATACTCGTCGGCGATCTCGTAGCGCTGGTCGTGTGGGATCTGGGCATCCAGGCCGAGATTGCGCGCGGCACTGTCTAAATAGGACGTGACGATGTTCCACGCCACCCGGCCGCCGGTGAGGTGATCCAGCGTCGAGAGCCGGCGTGCCAGCGCGTAGGGCTGCTCGTAGGTTAGCGACAGCGTGATCCCGAACCCCAGGGTCTCGGTCACCGCGGCCATCGCCGAAACCGCCATCGTCGGGTCGTTGACCGGGATCTGCGCGGCATCGGCCACCGCCGCGTCGCGCGAGCCGCCGTACACGTCGTAGACCCCGAGCACGTCGGCCAAGAACAGCGCATCGAAGCCGCCGGCTTCCAGCAGCCGGGCCAGCTCGGTCCAATACCCGAGTTCGCGGTAGCGGTAGCCGTGATCGTCGGGATGCCGCCACAGGCCCGCCGACTGGTGCCCGACGCAGGCCATGTCGAAGGCGTTGAGGTAGATCCTGCTCATGCTCTTTGCTTGCGGCTCAGCGCAATTCGTCGACGATCGCAGCCAGCGTTTCCAGCCCGATCGGCGCCGCCTGATACAGGCACACGGTGTCGGAGACGCCGTCGATGCGGTCACGGATGTGCGCGGCGATCTCCTTCGGGGTGCCACAGGCGGCGATGGTGTGCATCATCTCGTCGTCGATGAGCGAGGCCATCTCCTGCCAGCGGCCCTGCTTGGACATGGCATTGAGTTCGGGCTGCAGATCCTCCCAGCCGTGCGCGGCCAGCACCGGACGGTAGGCCGGGGTCGACCCGTAGAAGGCCAACAGCCGCCGCGTGCCCGCGTCGGCCTGTTCGCGCTCGGCGTCGGTTTCGCCGGCCGACACGATGATCTCGGGCATGATGGCGAACTCCTCGGCCCGCCGGCCGCCGGCCCGCAGCCCTTCGCGCACCGCCGGCATGGTGTGGTGATGCAGGAACCGCTTCGAACCGAACGGCATCACCAGCAGGCCGTCGGCGTGCTCGGCGGTGGCCCGGGTCAGCCTCGGCCCCAGGGCACCGACATAGATCGGTGGCGGACCGTGCGGGTTGGGGCCGGGGTTGAAGGTCGGTGTCATCAGCGTGTGCCGGTAGTACTCGCCGCGAAAGTCCAGCCGTTCCCCGCTGCTCCAGGCCTGGAAAATTGCGCGCAACGCGGCGACGAGCTCGGTCATCCGCTCGACCGGATGGTCGAATTGGGCACCGAACCGTTTCTCGATCTGCGCGCGAACCTGCGTGCCCAGGCCCAAGATGAACCGGCCGCCGCTGAGCAGCTGATGGTCGTTGGCCTGATGCGCCAGGTGTATCGGGTTGCGCGGGAACGCGATTGCCACATTGGTCATCAGACCGAGACCGCCCACCGTGGCGGCCACGGTCAGCGGAGCGAAGACGTCGTGCGGTCCCTCGAAGGTGGCAACGCCACTGGCGCCGGCGTCGCGCAACTCGCGCGCACGCTCGGCGGCATCGGTGAGCCCGTACAGGGCGGTGAAGACTTTAACGGGGTCAGCCTACGGAAGCCGCGCAATGCGGTTGACTAGGGGACGTGGCCAACCCGTCCCGCCCGTCCTGGACCGTCGACGTGGTGGTGGTGGGTGCGGGCTTCGCTGGGCTGACCGCGGCCCGCGAGCTGACCCGATTAGGTCACGACGTGCTGGTGCTGGAGGGGCGCGATCGGGTGGGCGGGCGCTCCTTCACCGGCAGCGTCGCGGGCCTGCCCGCGGACCTGGGCGGCACTTTCGTCGGCCCCACCCAAGACGCCGTCCTGGCCCTGGCGGCCGAACTCGGCATCGCCACCACCCCGACCTACAACGACGGCAAGAACCTGATCCAATGGCGCGGCTGGGCGCGCCCCTACCGAGGCGCAATCCCCAGGCTCTCACTGGTCAGCCTGCTCGACGTCGGTCGGCTGCGCTGGCAGTTCGAACGCCTCGCCCGCACCGTGCCGGTGGCCGCGCCCTGGGATGCGCGGCACGCGCGCAAGCTCGACGCCCTTTCCCTCGGGGGCTGGTTGCGCTCGATCCGCGCCACCGCCTCGTCGCGCGACCTGATGGCCATCATGGCGCGGGTGACGTGGGGATGCGAACCCGACGAGGTGTCGATGCTGCACGCCGTCCGCTACGCCCGCGCGGCCGGCGGGCTGGATCGGCTCCTCGACGTCGAGAACGGCGCCCAGCAGGACCACTTCCCGGGCGGCACCCAACAGATCGCCACCGCGGCCGCCGACGAGCTCCGCGAACTCGGCACACGGGTGGTGCTCAACGCCGCCGTTCGTCGCATCGACCGCCACGGCGGCGGTGTGACGATCACCTGCGATGGCGGTCTGGCCGAGGCGGGCTTCGTCATCGTCGCCATACCGCCCGCGCACCGCACCTTCATCGAGTTCGATCCCCCGCTGCCGCCCGCCCACATCCAGCTCGCCAAACATTGGCCGCAGGGTCGACTGAGCAAGGCCTACGCGGCATATGACACGCCGTTCTGGCGCGCGAACGGGCTTTCCGGTCAGACATTGTCCGACGAGAGCCCGGTATTCATCACCTTCGACGTCAGCCCGCAGGGCGACGACGGACCGGGCATCCTGATGGGGTTCGTCGATGCGCGCGCCTTCGACACGCTGCCGGCCGAGCAGCGCCGCCGTGACGCGCTGCGCTGTTTCGCCGCGCTGTTCGGTGACGAGGCGCTCAAACCCCTCGACTATGTGGACCATCGTTGGGGCGCAGAGGAATTCGCCCCGGGTGGCCCGACGGCCGCGGTTCCGCCGGGGGCCTGGACGCGATACGGGCAGTGGCTCCGCGAGCCGATTGGACCGATCCACTGGGCCGGCACCGAGACCGCAGACGCATGGACCGGCTTCCTGGACGGAGCCGTCAGGTCCGGTCAGCGGGCGGCCGCTGAGGTCAGCAGGCTGCTCTGAGTCGCTATGAGCTGATCCGCCGCATCCCGGCCGTCACCGACTCGACCAGCGACCGCAGGTGGCGGTTCACCTCGTGGGGCTGTTCGAGCATCGCGCAGTGGCCGCCGGGCAGTTCGACGAGACCCACGACGTTGGGTGCGGTGCGCGCGATCCTGCGCGCCTGGCTGATCGGGGTGAGCCGGTCACGTTCGCTGCCGATCACCAGCGTTGGCACGGTCAGACCGTCCAGGCTGAGGTGGTGCTGGCGCAGGGAGTCGACGAGCATCTTGGCGCAACCCCCGCGGCCTCGCGGTGGCGTGTGCACGAAGAGCTCGTAGATCAGCCGCGCGGCGCTCGGGTCCGCCTCGGCCGCGACCGCCAGCATCGCGACCAAATAGCGGGTCGGGATGCGGGCCACCCCCGGGATCGGGAACCCGCCAAAGATGTCGATCAGGCGCCTCCCGGCCATGACCCGGACCGGCGAGAACTCCCGCGGCACCGAAAGCAGCTTCACCTCGCGCAGCAGGTCGCCGGTGGTGGTGTTGACCAGCGCGACGGCGTCGGCGCGCTGGCGAACCTTGTCGCGGTAGTGCTGCGACCAGGCGACGATCGCGATGCCGCCCATCGAGTGCCCGACCAGCACCGCGCGCTCGTGCGGGGCCACCGTCGCCTCCAGCACCGCATCGAGATCGGACGCGAGGTGCTCGAGGCTATAACCACCCCGGCCCGGGACGCCGCTGCGTCCATGCCCCCGATGGTCGAACGCGATCACCCGGTGGTCGGTGGCGAGCTCGGCGATCTGGTAGCCCCAGGCCCGGATGGCGCACGTGATGCCATGCGCCAGCACGATCGGATAACCGTCGGGCGGCCCGAAGATCTCGGTATGCAGCGCGGTGCCGTCCGCCGCGCGGACGGTGAGGCTGTGGCTTGGCGGCAATACGTCGGGCAATCGCTGGGGGGCGCCGGCCCGTGGTTCGTCCAGTACCAACGTTGAAGCACTCATCGCCGCTCCCCCCTCGAAGGCGGCCCCGTTGCCGCTTCTGGTTGGGGCGAGTTTAACGCTCGGTTATCGGGGAACGAGGCGAATCGGCCAAACTCACGCCACCAATTTCAGCACGGCCGTCCAATAAATTTGGTCCGGTGAGACGCTGAATGACCGCCACCGGACAGCGGGCAGTACGCCGCGGCCGAGCTGATGCGCCGATTGGGTTGACGCTCAGTGCTTGCGCTCGCGCACTTTGTAGGTCGACGGCCATGACTTTCGCGACTCGTCCCCGGTCAGCGGGGTTCCCATGCCGCCGACTTTGACGTTGTAGGCCTCCTTGCCCGGACCGACTTCGCGATTGGCGTGTTCCTGGGCCAGGTAATAGAGCTCGTCGATGGTGGCTTCGTCGTACGCGACGAACGAGGTTTCGCGCTCGACGTCGTCGATGCCGGCAAGCATTCGCTCGGGCCCCAACGGCGACGCCAATGCGGCCACGCCGAAGAGCGAAAACGGAATGATCCAGCACAGCAGGTAGGACCACGGCGCCTTGACGTTGACCAGCGCCGGGATCAGCGACGACACCGTCATGGCGGCGAACACGGCGACCCAGAGCCAGCTCAGCACCGTGACCATCCGCCCGAACAGCTCCGTCTTGACCACATCGGCGGGATACTCCGCGGCGGCGTACTCGCGCGCGAACGGCTTGCCGATCAGCACACCGACAAGCGCAACCAAGAAGATCCCCGCGTTGCCCAGCGTCAACCACCACCGCTGCATCGACGAATCATCTAGCACGAATGTCAGCGCGGAGATGACGAAAAGTGCTGCCACGGAACCGATTTGAAGCGCCCCCGCCGGCTGGCCGGCGCCCCGCCCCGACGCAAGTCCCACAAGGGCCCCGACGACGGCCAAGGCGAGCGCGACCACGGCGGCGGCGGTGCAGGGGACGTTACCGACGAGCACCCAATAGACGAGCCAGGGTGTGAACCCAAACAGTATGCCCACGAAGGGCCAGTGTATGAGCGGCTCCGCCGCAGCGGGTGTGGGGGTAGTGGGCGCTTTCAGACCGGCGGTCTGTCATACCGACCATTGGTCGGTTAGACTCGGTTGGTCACCAGGGGGTAGCAATGAACTCATCGGATCAGTCGCAGCGTCGTACCCGGATGTTCGCCCGCGCGTTCGGGCCGTTCTTCACCATCGTCCCGGCCATCGTGGCCGCGCGCGCCACCACGCAAATGCCGGTGCTGCTGCGCGAGTTCGCCGGCGATCCGATGTGGCAATGGGTGTTGGGAGCCGCCTTGCTGTTGTGGGGCAGCGTGATCATCGCGTTTCACCAGTATTGGCGCAGTGTCGCTGCCGTCCTGGTGTCGTTGCTGGGCTGGTTCCTCGCGATCCGCGGGGTGCTGGTCCTGGCCATCCCCGATAGTTACGACTCGGCCGGAAAATCTTTGGCGCAGAACGATATTCCGGTGGTCCGCGCCATGTTCATCGGGGTGGCCCTGATCGGGCTGTACCTGACCTATGTGGGCTGGATCGCAAAACCCAACCGGCGGGAACCGCGGGATGCCGCGGGTCGTTAAACATCCCGATATTCGTCGTGCCGAACTTCTCGATCGCGCCTCGGCACTGTTCGTCCAGCACGGCTACGACAACGTCAGCCTCAACGACCTCATCGCTGCTGCTGGAGTCTCCAAAGGCGCTTTCTACCACTGGTTTTCGTCAAAGGACGAGCTGATCACCGCGCTGGCCGAGCGCGGCGGCCGCGCACAGCTGGCAGCCATCGAAGAGGCGCTCGCCGCGTCTCGGGGCACCGCGCTGGATCGACTCAATGCGTTGCTACGCGCGGGTTTTGACGTCAAGATGCGGTTGGGCGTTGCGGAGCAGCTGGCCGCGATGGTCTCGCTGCTGCGTCCCGAAAACGCCCATCTGTATGGGCGGATCGTCGCGGTGAGCGAGGATCTGGTGCGGCCCCTGCTGGCTCGCGTCATCGCCGACGGAGTGGCAGAGGGCGTGTTTGAGACCTTCGACGCCGATGGGGTCGCGGACATGATTCTGGGCCTGTCGGCACGCGTCAACGCGAACGTCGTTCAGATTGTCGACGCGCCGGATTCCTCGGCCCGAGAGCACGCCATCGATGTCCTGGCCAGCCGGCTCAGGCTGCACGGGTTGGCCGTCGACCGCATCCTCGGGTTGCCCGACGGAAGCGTCACCGTTTTAGATCGCGCGCAAGTCGAAATCATGGTGGGCCGAACAAGCAAGTGATCAAGCAGCTTGGCGTTCAAGCTGTTTCGCGCACGCGGTGAACAGCGAAAGGAAGCTCGCGCGCAGCAACCGGCGGGTCACCGCCTCGAGCACCCTGCCTCCCGCCCAACTCGGGTGGGTGTAGTTAGTCAGCCAATCGACGTGCGTACCGGCGCCCGACGCGGTGAAGGTCAGGGTGCCGCCGTCGTGCTTGAACGACGGGACCGAGCGAATGATGAGGTAGGAGTAGCTGTGCGGCCGGTCGTAGGCCGTGATTTCTTCGCGAAACCACGCACCAATCCCGGCCACCTCCCGCACCGCGCCGACGGCAGGCGCCTGCGAACCCTTGGCCCAGCCGGCGTTGACCACCAACGGGGCGGCCGCCAGGTTGGCCGGGTCGGTCATCCAGTCAAAAACCTTCTCGACCGGTGCGGTGATCGTCTGCTGTATGTGAATTTCGACCATTCCCACATGCTAGGCCGAGCCCGGGCGCGCGCTCCGACGTGCCACGCCAAGGTTCACTTTGCCGAGTCGGCCAGAGGATCCGGGTGGTCTTCGCCCTCGACGCGCATGAGGGCCGCGGAGACGGAATCCACAAGCGACAACCCGTGATTGGTGACGACGCGCGTCAGGCGACGCAGCGCCGCGCCGGCGACGACCTGGCACGACGGTCCGGTCGCCTGGATTTGCTCGTTGAAGGCCGCCAGTGCGCGAAAGCCGGCAATGCCCAAGAAACTCAGCTGGCTGAGGTCGATGACCACAGGAACGTCTGGCCGCGCAAATCGGCGGATCGTTTGACCGACCAGACCGGCATTGGCGGAGTCGATTTCGCCATCGATGCGCAGCACCGTGGCTGCGCGGCGCGCGTGAACGTACAGTTGCGCCCCGGCGCAGTCGATGGAGAAGCGGGACGGCGTGTGTTCGCTTCGCTGCGGAGAGTGCATGTCACGTAAAGCAGTCATGTCGTCGCGCCGTCCGGGGGGTGAGCACAACAAACACACAAGGTGCCCGGTGGCTGGCAAGTCAACAGCCTAGCGGCAACACCCGTTGCCGTCTTCCGAAAATCGTCGGGGACCCACCGCCTTGAGCATCGAAGATCAAGCCAGCCAACGGTTTCCGCTCAAAACGCACCCTCACGAGTCCCAAAAGGTCTTCGTTTGGTGGCTTACGGCGGGTGGTCCGGTTTCGTTTGGCGGCTCGTGTGCCGCGCGTCGGGGCCGCCTTCGCCGGCCGCGCCTTCTTATCCGAAATGCGAAATTGGGCTGGTGTCGGGTACCCGCGCGACCACTGCCGGAATAGGTTGAGCTCGTGCGCGTGCGCGAAGAGGGTGAAGAGTTGGTGCGGCCCATTGCCCGCACCCCCGTGGGAAGCTTCCGCTACACCGTCGCGGGCGACCGCTGGGAATGGTCCGACGAAGCCGCACGCATGCACGGCTACGAACCGGGCACTGTTTGCCCCACGGCCGAATTGGCCGGTCTGCTCGAGCAGTTGCGTCAGCGCGGCTCCCCGGTCAGCAGTCGGCACCGGGTTACCGACACCCACGGGCACGAGCGGCTGGTGATGGTGGTCGCCGACCAGTTCTGCGACGACGGTGGCGCACTCGCCGGCATCACCGGGTTCTGTCTGGATGTCACCGACCAGGTCAACGACGAGATTCAAGCGCAAGTCAGCGAATCGGTGCGGGCCGTCAGTGCGCGCAGGGCGGTCATCAACCAGGCGATGGGCGCGCTGATGCTGCGCTACGGGTTGACCGCGGACTCGGCGTTCCTGCTGCTCGCGAGGTTGTCTCAGGAATCCAACGTCAAGGTGCGCGTCCTCGCCGAGCGCGTGGTGGCCAGCACGGCCGCGCGCGGCAAACTGCCAGACGATGTGGCCGACCGTGCCGGCATCGTGCTGCGGGAGGCCGCGGGGCATCCGCACCCGTAAGTCACTGTCTGAGCGCCGTGTGCGGGCTGTGTCCATAGGTCTGGCGGTACAGGACCGCGAACCGGCCGGTGTGCGCGAAGCCCCAACGCTGGGCGATCTCGGTCACCGTGGCCGATCCATGGCTGGCGGCCCTTAGATCCTGATGTGCGCGGTGCAGCCGGACCCGCCGCAGGTACTCCGTCGGAGTGGTGTCGAGCCGCTGCCGGAACAGGTATTGCACGGCCCTCGGCGTGAGGTGCACGGCGTCGGCGATCTCGTTGACGCCGATATCCCCGGCGGCGTGGCGATGGATGAACGACATCGCGTCTTTGAGTGCTCGCGGCACCGTCGCATCGCTCAGTAAGTCGTCCTCCGCGGTCACGTTGGACGGGTAGCAATCGAGCAGGGCGGCGGCGAGCAAGGGAGCCGCCGCGGCGGCGATCATCGGTTGACCGACGGTGTCTGCCGAAGCCAACGTCGTGGTCACATAGTCCAGCGCTCGGTGCCATGCGCGCACCGCGGCGGGCGAACGCGGTTGCCAGCTGAGGAACTGAATCTGCTGCGGCAACGGCACGCGCCGCTCGGCGGCGGCCTTGTGCAGCACGTCCGCCGCGATGCTCACCACGCCGAACCGGGCGGTGTTCAAGTCCAGCGCGCCCAACGTGCCGTTAGCGACCAATACCGGACACTCCGCCGTCGGTAACGGGCCGTCGGTTACGGTCAGAGATCCCGCGCGAGGCTGGATCACGACGACAGTGTCGGCGGCCGGAATCTCGCAGCGCAGGCGCCCCTCGATCAGCACCTCGTCGAGGGTGATCGACCGGGCCTGGCAGCGCCGGTGATTGACGGCCGAACCCGTCGTGAGCCCGGTGAGCCGCCACCCCGGCGCGTAAGCTCCGCTGAAGAACCGCCGCGCGGCGATCGCGTCGGACGTTCGGAATTGCTCGAACTGGACCGCGACCGAGCCCGGCCCACCGCCTGGGTCCGACTCGTGGGGGCGACGGGGAACGTCCTCGTGCGCCGCCGCGGGTGGCACCTCGGCTGCTGTGTTTTCAGTGACGCTCACCATGGTTGTACCGGCCGGCGTAGCGGCCTACGACGAGCGTACACACAGACGACCGGGTAAGCAGTCAGCGCGCTCTCGCAAGGTGGGCCGCCGGAAGGGAATCCACCTGTTCATAGATGGTCAGCGATTCCAGCGCCATCCGATCCCAGGTGAACCGCGACATCGCGCGGCTGCGGCCCGCCGCGCCCATGCTCTGCCGCAGAAAGCGTTGCGCCTGAAGCCTTCTCAACGCCCCGACCAATTCGGCGGGCTTGCTCGGCGACAACACGTACCCCGTGACGGCGTGCACCACAGCGTCAGCCAGGATACCCACGGGCAGCGTGACCACAGCGACACCACTGGCCATGGCCTCTAACACGGCGGTCGCACGTGGCGACTCGCGCGGCGTACACGCGAGCACGTCGGCGGATCGCAGCAGCTTCGGCAGCTCTTTGTCGGCGACCGTGCCCGCGAACTGCACCCGGTCGGCCACTCCGATTTGCTGGGCGAGTCGTTGAAGCTGGGCCCGCGCCACGTCGTGTGAGTCATTGGTGGCGGCGGTTTCGGCGACGACCAGCTCCGCGCCGGGAACTTTCGACAGCGCTCGGATCACGATGTCAAACCCATTGCCCGGCAATGGGTTCGGCGCCAAGCAGAGGATGCGTGGCAAATCGGTATGGGCAGCCTCCGGTCCGACCGGACTGAACCGGTCGACGTCGACGCCACCGGGCAGCATGGACAACCGCGCCCGCCCGCGCCGGAATCTGGCCAACGCGTCGACGGCCGCGCTGCTCTCGCCGGTCACCCAGGTCGCATTGCGGGCAAGCAGCGGTTCGATGCGTTCGCGCTCGCTCACCTCGGCTGGGCCGTCCGTAGAGCCCGAAATGGTAGCCAATCCCTGGAATGTCTGGACGGTCGGCAACTGCCGTCGCCGTGCCGCCAGTTGAGCGGCGAGGCCGCCGAGCCAACCGTGGGCATGCACCATGTCCGGCTGATCCGCCGACCACCGACGCTCAAGCTTGGCCGCCCAGTCGCCGATGAATGGCAACACTTCTTCGTCGGATCGCGGCGCCTTGGGACCGACGTTTATCGGGACGACCCGATAAAGGTCGTCCCCCTTTACCGCACGCCGGCGATCCCGTCGCCTCACATAGGATGTGACGTCCTGCCCCTGCGCCGCGAGTGCCGCGCAGAACTGCAAGGAGTCTTCACCGGCGACATCGTCACCGCTGACCATCGCGATTTTCATTGCAACATCCTTCGAACGGCCCCCGTTCGCGCACGTTGCTATACGCGAGCAACATCTCCGTGCCTACCCTTGTAGCCAGAGTTGTAACCGGCTAAACGCGCCGGCTCGAGCTGTTCGCCTGCTGTCGGAACCCTTCGGATGGTGGATACTGTGCCAAAGCCCTCCGATGGGTAGACACTTGAGCAATGGCGACAGAGACGCGTCGTCCGGCTATCGAGCTGGTCGCTTTGCTGGCGTCGGCAGGTGGATTGGATCCCCTGTCGATCGTGCTGAGCGACCTGCCGAGAAATTTTCCGGCCGCCCTTGTCGTGCAACAGCACCTTGGTGGCCATTCCAGTGTCCTGCCCGCGATCCTGAGCGGACGATCACCACATCGGGTCGACTGGGCCGTCGACGGGCAGGTCGTCACCCCGGGGCGCGTGCTCGTGTGTCCACCGGATTTGCACATGGAACTGACGCCGGAAGGCTTCTGTCGCCTGCGAACCAGGAAAACCGTCGGCGAGCGGCGGTTCGACGTGCTGTTGACGTCGGTGGCCGAATCGTACGGCCCGCGGGGTGTGGGCGTGGTGCTGTCGGGCTCCGGACGAGACGGCGCCGCGGGCACTGCTGCCATGAAACGGGCGGGTGCCATCGTGATCGCCCAGAGCCCCGGCACGGCCGAATACCCGTCCATGCCGATCGCCGCGGCGCGCGCCGGAGCCGACCTGGTGTTGCCGGTGTGCGAGATCGGTCGCGTTCTGCTGGCCATCATCGAGGGTGCGCCACTGCCACGCCCGCTCGAAAGTAGTTGGGCTGCAACGTCACCGAGGGCATCAGCGGAGGAGCCCGCCGACGCTGCCAAACTGGACGCGGGTGACGCGACCACCGCAGAACGTGACGTTCGGGCCGCGATGTCACGCGATCAGGTCCTCGACGGGGCGGCCGCGCGTGCGGAGGCCGCCCGGATGCGGGTGGCCGAACTTCGGCGCAGACGCGAGGAGCTCGCAGCGGGTCGGGGCGCAACGCCGCAGACCGTAGCCGCGGCGCGGCAGCGTGCCGCGGAGTCGTTGCGTCGTGCGCAACAAGCGCACCAAGCCGCCGCGCACGCGGCCGCCAGGAGGCCGGTCTAGGCCGAGGGCTGTTCCAGCACCTCCATCAGCAGCAGCGCCCCGCTGACAGCTCCCTCGTTCGAGATGAACGACGTACACGTGACGCGCACCCGAGTCGTTCGGCCGCGGCGGTTAATGGCGTCGACCAGTGTTTCACCGGTACTGTCCGGATCGACGAACGCATTGCCGATCAGCGGGCGCACGGTATCCATCGGCAGGCCGATATCGAGCGCGGTGAAGTTCACTCCGGCCGCCTCGTCGGCCCGCAGACCCCAGAGCTCTTCGCTCCCGCGATTCCACACCGCCACCCTCATCTCCAGGTCCACCACGACCATTCCCAGCCGAACCGAGTTGACCAGCGAGTCGAGGAAATTCTTGGCGTCGTCCAGCTCGACGCTGCGTTCGCGCAGCGTGTCGTTGATGGTGTGCAGTTCGTCGTTGGTGGACTGCAGCTCCTCATTCATGGTCTCGAGTTCTTCGTTGGTGGATTGCAG
Source organism: Mycobacterium conspicuum (assembly GCF_010730195.1). Lineage (NCBI taxonomy): Bacteria > Bacillati > Actinomycetota > Actinomycetes > Mycobacteriales > Mycobacteriaceae > Mycobacterium > Mycobacterium conspicuum. The sequence goes on along the minus strand of NZ_AP022613.1, from coordinate 1,098,034 downwards.
TTCCTCGTTGGTGGTCTCGAGTTCTTCCACCGTCGACTGCAGTTCTTCGTTGGTGGTCTCGAGTTCCTCGTTGGTGGATTGCAACTCCTCGTAGGCCGCCTCGAGCTGGCTGTTGGTCTGGACGACCTTGTCGAGCAGCGCGCGTGTCGCGGTGACGTCGAAGAACACGATCGACACCCCGAGCAGGCCGTTGTCGACGTCGACGAGGGGATTGATGTGGATCTCGAACCACACCGTTTCAGCGCCTGGCCGCTGCCACTTCACGTCCTGAATTCGCGCCGACCGGCGCTCCACCTTCGCCTGCTCGAGATAGGCGCGCAGCTCGACCGGGCGGTACGACACTTCGAGATCACGCAGCAGCCGGCCGATGTCGCGTGCCGAGAGACCGAAGGTGTTCTCGGCCTGCTGATTGATCATGGCGACGGTGTCCTCGCCGGTGACCACGATCTGGGCCACCGGGCTTGCGCGGAAAGCCATTTCGCGCAAGTTGCTCAGGCCGGACTGGTCATTTTGTCGATCGTAGAAAGCCGCACTCGGGTCGTAACGATCCACGCCCGTGTGTGAGCCGATGGCCTTGCGGAAGATGCGATCTTTGAGGTTCAGCGGGGTGAACCGATCGCTGTGACTGAGCAGCATCTCGGCATGTCCCAAAAACAGCGTGCCCTGCGGACCAAGGGCAAAATGCAGACGGCCCAGGACATTTCGTTGGGTTTCGGCGTTGAGATACATCAGGGTGTTGCGGCACACCAACAGGTCGACCCGGGAGATCGGCGCATCCTTGACCAGGTCGTTGCGGCCGAAAATGACCGCACGGCGCAGATCCTTGTGAAACAGGTAGCGGCCGTTGACCTGCTCGAAGTAGCGGGCCAACAGATCCGCCGGCACCCCCTCGACGGCCCGGGCGTCATACGATGCGGCGCGCGCCTCCGTCAATGCCTCCTCATCGACGTCGGTGGCATAGATCTTCACGCGCTGGCGAAACGCCTCGGGGCCCAGCGCCTCGGCGAGCAGCATGGCCAGCGTGTAGGCCTCCTGCCCGGACGCGCATCCCGCACTCCACACCCGCACCGGGTCGTTGGGACCCCGCTCGGCCAGTAGCCGGGGGATGACCTCGGCGCTGATGAAGTCCCACGCGTCGGGATCGCGGAAGAACGCGGTGACATTGATGAGGATGGTGTTGAACAACGACGCGAACTCGTCCGAGCTGGCCTGCAGCACGTCGAGGTATTCCTCGAATGAGGTGCATCCGGCCTGATCCATCCGATGCTGGACGCGACGCATCAGCGACGTCCGCTTGTAGCCGGTGAAGTCGAAGCCGCGGGAATCGCGCAGATAGCGCAGCAAAGCCTCGAAGGACTCGTCCGTCGTACCGTCCATGGAGTTCCGTTTCAAAAGCGTATGCCGAAGAACTCGAACACTACTCGCGACGTTAAAGCCGGTTTTCGCGACCGACCGATGCCCACACCGTCTTGCCGGTGGGTGTCGGGGTACTTCCCCAGGCGCGGCAGAGCGCGGCAACGATGCCCAGACCGGACACGATTTCCGCGCCGCGGTCGGAATCCTCATGCAGGCTCGCCGGCGTTCGGCTGCCATCCTGCACCGCAACGGTGACCGTGTCTTGATAATTCTCGACGATCAACAGCGGCGCGCTGTCGGTGTGAGCGAGGACGTTATCGACGAAAATGGTTGCCACCAAGCCGGCAACGGCGGTCAGCTCCTCCTGACCCCACGCGGTGAGCCAGTCGGCGACCGAGTGTCGGGCCAGACCGATGCTGACGGCGTCGGCCGGAAGCTGGGTCCGTGCGCGCCGCCGGGCCGCCGGCGACCCATCGGCGACCATCGCCAGTGCCGCCTCGCCGGTGGGGTGCACCGGCGCATACCGTGCCGCGCCGCTGCGCGTGATCGCCTGCCGACGCCGCGGGTCCGCGCAGACCAGCAGGATCGGCACGTCGGGCCAGACGCTGACGTGCCAGCGGGCGCTGGCGAACACCGAATACGACGATGGTGACGACACGGATAAATCGTTGATGTCGACGAGCACCGCGCGCGGCTCGTCGAGCGCCGCCTTGATCATAGTGTCGCGCAGCATGCGATAGCTGGCGGCATCCAGGGCTCCCGCCAGTTTGAGGAACGACACCCCATGGTGGCACTCGGTGTCGATCCGGATAGGCCGGGTAGGAAAGTTGTTTTCAGCCACCGGCATCACCCCGGCGGGGGCCGGAGGCCGCCAGACGCTGGCTGAGCACGCTCAGCGCGCGTTCGGCCTCCTCGGCCAGGGACACATAACGCTGAAAGAGCAGGCCGTGATCCACGGTGTCCGCCAGTTGCCTGGCTAATTTCGCCTTCTCCTGCAGGCTGCGCAGGGCCACCCACAGCGCGTTCTCCACCTCGTCGTCGCGGGCGGCCAGCAGCGCGTCGCGCGTCCAGGCGTGACCGACGCGGCAGCGAAAACTCCCGCCGTCCAACGAAACGAGCGATCCCTTGCAGTCCGGGCAGGTGTACCCCGACGCCGGGCCGAGTTCCTGGGTGTCGAAGTCGGTGGCGAAGTGGGAGGCCATGGCGATGCGGTTTTCCACCTCCATCGCAGCGTCGGGCTCCATGTCCAACTCCTCGATCTCTCGGTGCGACAGCTTTCTGAGCACCTCGCCCATGTCGGCGGCCGCCGCTTGCTGCTCCACCACGCCGGCGTCACGGGCATTGGTCGGCATGGCCGAGAACAACGCGTCGTCGGGTGACTGACCGATCGTGGTGCCGCCCCGGGAACGGATCGCCGCCAGCCCCAACACGCCGTCGTCAAGCACACCCGAGAGCAAAACGCCGATCGCTCGTGGCCCAAAAGCCAATGCAGCCGAACGGAATAACGCGTTGATCGCGGGTCGGTGCCCATTCTCCGTCGGCCCCTGCGACACGACCAGGCGATGGTCTTCGACCAAAAGATGGCGATTCGGGCGTGCGACGTAGATGTGGCCGGGCAGCAGGGACGCCCCGTCTTCCGCGGTGACAGCGGGCAGCGGACCCTTCCGGTCGACGATGCGGGCCAGGATGCTCGGCGCTCCGGCGGGCATATGCAAGACCATCAGGTAGGCATAGGGCAGATCCGGCGACAACCCCGCCGCCAGGTTGGACAGCGCTTCCACACCCCCAGCAGACGCACCGATCGCTACGACGCCCCGCAAGTCGTCGGATCCCTTGTTCGCCTGAATCACCACACCCTCGGTTACCCCCTTAGAGCCTAGGCAACCGGAGCAGCGGTGAACAGGTGACAAGGGTCGGTTCCTGTTTCGTTCTGATTAACGGTGGTAACCGGAACGCCATGGCAACCGACAACACGTCTGACAAAAAGCACCAGGCTTTGCAGCCGAACCGGGTCCGTCGCGACACCGGATACCTCACCACCCAGCAGGGTGTCCGGGTCGACCACACCGACGATTCGTTGACGGTGGGTGACCGGGGTCCTACGCTGCTGGAGGACTTCCACGCCCGGGAGAAGATCACTCATTTCGACCACGAACGCATCCCGGAGCGAGTGGTGCATGCGCGCGGAGCCGGCGCCTACGGGTTTTTCGAACCGTACGACGACTGGCTGGCCGAGTACACGGCGGCGAGGTTTCTGACCAGTCCGGGCACGCAGACCCCGGTGTTCGTCCGGTTCTCCACGGTGGTCGGGTCTCGCGGTTCGGCCGACACGGTGCGAGATGTGCGCGGCTTCGCGACGAAGTTCTACACCGAGCAGGGCAACTACGATCTGGTCGGCAACAACTTTCCGGTCTTTTTCATCCAGGACGGAATCAAGTTTCCCGACTTCGTACACGCCGTGAAGCCCGAGCCGCACAACGAGATTCCGCAGGCGCAATCCGCGCACGACACGCTGTGGGATTTCGTTGCGCTGCAACCGGAAACGTTGCACACCATCATGTGGCTGATGTCGGATCGAGCCCTTCCGCGCAGCTATCGCATGATGCAGGGTTTCGGCGTACACACGTTCCGGTTGGTCAACGACCGCGGCGAGGGCACGTTCGTGAAGTTCCACTGGAAGCCGCGCCTCGGTGTGCATTCGCTGATCTGGGACGAATGTCAGAAGATCGCCGGCAAGGACCCCGACTTCAATCGCCGCGATCTGTGGGAGGCCATTGAGGCGGGCCAGTACCCGGAGTGGGAGCTCGGGGTCCAGTTGGTCGCCGAGGCCGACGAATTCAAGTTCGACTTCGATCTGCTCGACGCGACCAAACTCATTCCCGAAGAACAGGTTCCGGTGCGACCGGTGGGCAAGATGGTGCTGAACCGCAACCCGGACAACTTCTTCGCCGAGACCGAGCAGGTGGCATTCCACACCGCGAACGTGGTGCCCGGCATCGACTTCACCAACGACCCGCTGTTGCAGTTCCGCAACTTCTCCTACCTCGACACCCAGTTGATCCGCCTCGGCGGACCCAACTTTGCACATTTGCCGATCAACCGGCCGCTGGCCGAGGTCCGCAACAACCAGCAGGACGGGTACTCCCAGCACGCGATCCCGCAGGGCCGCTCGAGCTACCTCAAGAACAGCCTCGGCGGCGGCTGTCCCGCGCTGGCCGACGAAGGCGTGTTCCGCCACTACACGCAGCGAGTTGACGGCGCCACCATGCGAAAGCGCGCGCAGTCCTTTGAAAACCATTACAGCCAGGCGCGGATGTTCTGGAAGAGCATGACGGCGGTGGAAGCCGAACACATCGTCGCCGCCTTCGCCTTCGAACTGGGCAAGGTGGAGGTACCCGACATCCGTGCCGCGGTGGTGGCACAGCTCGCCCGCGTCGACCACACGCTGGCCACCCAGGTGGCCGCCAAGCTGGGGCTGCCCGAGCCGCCCACGGAACCCATCGACGACAACATGGCGTCGTCTCCGGCGCTGTCTCAGATATCGAATGCGGGCGACACGATCGAGTCGCGCAGGGTCGCCGTGCTGGCCGCTGACGGTGTGGATGTCGTTGGAACGCAGCGGTTTATCGAACTGATGCAGCAACGTGGGGCGGTGGTCGAAGTGCTGGCCCCCGTCGCCGGCGGGAGCCTGGAGGGCGGATCGGGCGGCGAACTGCCGGTGGACCGCGCCTTCACCACGATGGCATCGGTGCTTTACGACGCGGTCGTGGTGGCGTGCGGGCCACGGTCGGTGTCGACGCTTGCCGCCGACGGCTACGCACTGCACTTCGTCGTCGAGGCGTACAAACATCTCAAGCCCATCGGCGCGTTCGGCGCCGGTGTCGATCTGCTCCGCACCGCGCGGATCGGAAACGATCTCGCCGAGGATGTTGCCGTCGTGAGCGACCAATCCGTCGTGACCACCACCGCCGCGGCCGACGACTTCCCGGAGGAGTTCGTCACCGAATTCGCCGCCGCGCTGGCCCAGCACCGCTGTTGGCAACGACAGACCGACCCGGTGCCGGCCTAAGGCGGGGTTTGACCAGCATCAGGATGGGCATCCTGGCAACCGGGTCTCAGCAATCTATCGGAGGTGACGACCGTGCCGAACTCGTCGATCAAGAACGAGAAGATGTATCAGGACCTGCGCAAGCAGGGCGACTCCAAGGAAAAGGCAGCGCGGATTTCCAACGCGGCGGCCGGCCGCGGGAAATCGTCGGTGGGACGCAAGGGCGGCAAGTCCGGTTCCTACGCCGATTGGACCGTGCCGCAACTGAAAAAGCGCGCCAAAGAACTTGGCATGTCTGGTTATTCCGGCTTGACGAAAGACAAGCTGGTCGCCAAGCTGCGCAACCACTGAGGAAGCGGTCCTAGAAGATGTCCACCCCTCCCCTCCGGGGCTATGACCGGGCCGCTGTCGTGATCCCAGCCCGCAACGAACGAGCGAGTCTGCCCGCGTGCCTGCGGGCGGTGCTGACCGCCGCCCTGTGCGTGCCGATCCCGGTCACCGTGGTGGTGGTCCTGGATGCCAGCGACGACAGCAGCGCAAAACTCGCCGGCCAGTACGGGCCCGACGTGCACTTCGTCAGCATCGAGGCCGGCAACGTCGGGACGGCACGCGCGGTCGGCTTCGGTTACGCCCGTTCGCTGTGTGGGGACGATGCCAAGTGCTGGTACGCCACCACCGATGCCGACAGCCGCGTGGATCCCAATTGGCTGGTCCACCAGCTGGGCCTCGGCGCGGACATGGTGCTGGGCGTGGTTCGAGTCGCCGACTGGGAGCAGCGTTCCCTGGCCGTCGCCGATCGGTATGTGCGGGACTACCGGGCGGACCCGCACGCGCACGTGCACGGCGCGAACATGGGCTTCAGCTCCAGGGCCTATTGGCGGGTGGGTGGTTTTCGCGCGCTGGCCTCCGGGGAGGACGTCGATCTGGTCGAGCGATTCGAGGCCGCTGGCTATCGGGTCCATCGCGACGCCGAGTTGTCGGTCACCACCTCGGCGCGCATCCAGTCCCGAGCCCCGCATGGATTCGCTGACTACCTCAACCGACTCGACGACGCGACGGCGACGGACGATTGCGCTTGACGGGCGGCAACGCGGCCCGGTTTGCGGCCACGCCGCTCTCCGGCGGCGGCACGCCGGCGCGGGAGTGGGCAATCCGCCCGACGGCGGCGCTGGATCTCACCGAGTGCCCCGGTCTGATCGTCGTCGCACCGCATCCCGATGACGAGACCCTCGGGATGGGTGCGACGGCAGCCCAACTCGCCGCGTCGGGGGTGGACGTTGCGGTGGTGTCGGTCAGCGACGGCGGGGCCGCCGAGCCCGGCGCGTCGCCGTCGCAGCGAATTCGCCTGGAGTCGCTGCGGCGACGCGAACTCCGCAGGGCGACAGAGGTTTTGGGAATTGGCGCACCGATGTCGCTGGGCCTGCCCGACGGGCAGTTGGCTGACCACGAGGATGAGCTCACCGAGTCGCTCGCGGTGATCCTCGAGAAAGCCGCGCCGGGGACCAGGTGCGCCGGCACCTGGCGGGGGGACGGCCATCCCGACCACGAGGCCGTCGGACGCGCCGCCGCGGCGGCGTGCGCGCGCACCGGCACCACCCTGTTGGAGTATCCGGTGTGGATGTGGCATTGGGCCAGCCCGACCGACCCTGCGGTCCCCTGGGACCGCGCGCGTTCGGTGCGCGCGTCGCCCTGGGCGCTGCATCGTAAACACCTTGCCGCGCAATGCTTTCGCAGCCAATTCGAGGCCGCGCGAGGCGGCGCCCCGGTGTTGCCGGCGTTCGTCCTGCAGCGGCTGCTGACCGTCGGAGAGCTGGTGTTCGTGTGACCGCACGACTGCCGGACGCCTACTTCGACCGAATGTATAGCGGCACCGAAGATCCGTGGGAGTTGGCGACACGGTGGTACGAGCAGCGTAAGTATGCGATCACCCTGGCGCTGCTCCCCCGGCGCCGCTACCAGCACGCATTCGAACCCGGCTGTTCCATCGGGGTATTGACGGAGTTGCTGGCGCTGCGCTGCGATCGGGTGACCGCGGTGGACGTGGCGGACGTGGCGGTGCGGACCGCCGACATGCGGCTGCGCGATGCCGGGTTCCGCGGGCAAGTCACCCTGGCACGGGCGTCGCTCGACGACGCGTGGCCGCCCGGGCCCTTCGATCTGGTGGTGCTCAGCGAGGTCGCCTACTACTTGGGGGCCGATGCATTGACCACGGTGTTGCACCGCGAATGCCGCCGGTTGCCGCCGGGCGCGACCCTGGTGGCCGCGCATTGGCGCCATGCCGTGGCCGACTACCCGCTCACCGGCGACGAGGCGCACGCGATCATCGCGGACACTCCCGGAATGACGACGCTGGGCTGTTACCGGGACCGCGATGTCGTCATCGAGGTGTTCGACAACGGCGACGGCCAGTCGGTGGCGGTCCGCGACGAGGTGCCCGGGGCCCGCTGATGCGCGTGGCGACCTTCAACATCCTGCACGCCCGCACCGTTGGCGACGGGGTGGATTTGCAGCGACTCAGCGACTGCGTGCGCCGGCTTGACCCCGATCTGCTTGCGTTGCAGGAGGTCGACTGCGACCAGCCCCGTTCGGAGCGCGCCGATCTGACCGCGGCGGCGGCGACGGCGATGGGTGCGGTGGAGCACCGGTTTGTGGCCGCGATCTCGGGCACCCCCGGGGCCACCTGGGTGGCCGCCACTGGGCGTGAACAGCCCGGCACCGCCGCCTACGGGATCGCGCTGTTGTCCCGTTTTCCGGTGAACAGTTGGCAGGTCTTGCGATTGCCGCGGATTCCGATGCGTTTCCCGATGTACCTGCCCGGGCCCAACAAGGTGATGATGGTTGACGAGGAGCCGCGGGCCGCGGTGATCGCACTTGTGCACACCCCGCTGGGGGCGCTGACGGTCGCGAACACGCACCTGTCGTTCGTGCCCGGTTGGAATCGGCGCCAGCTGCGCCGCCTGGTTCGGGACCTGAGCGGCCTGCCGGGCCCGCGGTTGCTGGCCGGCGACCTCAACATGACACCCGCGGCGGTTCGTCGCTGGTCGGGCATGCGATCGCTGGCCGACGTCGCGACGTTCCCCGCGTCGGGCCCCCACCGCCAGCTCGACCACATCCTCACCGATGACTCCGCCCTGCGCGCCAGGGCCGTGGAGGCCGAGCTGATGCCCATCTCCGATCACCGTCCGCTGCTGGTCGACGTGCAGCGCGCTTGACCCCGCCGGTTTGCTGTGCGTGATGCTGGCCGCGGAATTACGTTGCGCGGCAGGACATTCAGGCTTTGGGCCGTTGCTCGGTGGCGAGCCGCCGCCGGATACGCGCGATGTCACCCGGAGCGGGCATGTCGTCGGTAACCCGGGTGATCTCGACGCCGATATCGGCCGTGTCGACCGGCCAACGCCGTTGCCCGACGAGCTTGCGGCTGATCGCGACGACTTCGCTATCGGTCACGCGTCGCCGCAGCAGGGCCAGCAGCGCCACGTGGCCCGTCGTGGGCGCACCGGCGGCGTAGCCGGCCCGCAGGAAGGCAATGAACCTCGATAACCGATCCGACAGTCTCATCGCACACCTCGCTCACCCGCCCCGCTTGTTATTCGCATCGTGTATAGCCCGCCGCCGCGGTTCCAAACTGAGGTTGGCGGAACCACATCCGTACATGTAACAGAGCGTAGATGGGCCCGGTCCGACAGACCGCACTGGGACTCGACGTGTGTCGAGTTGTCGCCTTTGGCGCTGTTCGGCGGCCTTCGCGTCGCGCCGGCCCACCCCCGGATGCGATCGGGCGTTTGGGCCGCGATTCCCTGGGTATTGGGCCCCTACCCAGGGGCTGCCGATCACCGGGTGCCCCGCCGAAAGGGGTTGGGCCACGACCAACATCGCCGTCATCGGGGCCACTGGCACCGCCGGTTCCCGCGTCGTCAGCAGGTTGAAAGACCGCGCTACCGAGGTGGTACAAATCGCTCGTGCCCGCGGGGTGGACGTCATCACGGGCGAGGGTTTGTCGGAGGCGCTGCGCGGAGTCGACGTCGTGATCGACGTGTCGAACCCGACGCCCGACCCCGCGGCGGCCGCGCGCAACGTGGTGGGCGCGTGCATCGCGCGGGGAGTCCAGCGAGTGGTGCTGTTGACGATCGCGTGCCTCGAACAGGCCGCCTTCGACGGATATCCCACTTTCGCGGCCAAACGCGCCGCCAAAAAGATCGTGCTGGACAGCCAGGTGCCGGCGACGATCGTGACGTCCACCCAGTTCCACGAATTCGCCACCAATCCCGCCGCGGTGATCTGCAACGACGACGAGGTGATCGTGCAGGACTGGCTGATCCAGCCCGTCGCCGCCGATACCGTCGCCGACGTCCTGGTCGAGGCCGCGCTGGCACAGACCCGCGCGCCACGCACCATCACCGGGCCACACGCGATCCGGCTGCCCCGGCTGACAGCGAAATATCTTGCCGCGCAAGGTGATAAACGTCGCGTGCGCGCCGTGAAACCCGTGCCGGCAGCCCTCGCGGCGGGAGTGCTGCTGGCGCCGAGCCACGCGGCGGTGGTGGGCCCAGACGTCGACACGTGGCTACAGACCCTGATGCTGCCCCGCACCGACGGCAACAGCGACCAACCGGAAAAGCCTCGATCGCGAGGTTTTTTGCGCGTCTGAACCTTCGAAGCAGAAACCGCGAGAAAGGACTTCCGATGGCCGAATACACGCTGCACGACTTGGACTATGACTACGGTGCGCTCGAACCGCACATTTCGGGGCAGATCAACGAGCTGCACCACGGCAAGCACCACGCCACCTACGTCAAAGGCGCCAACGACGCCCTCGCCAAGCTGGCCGAAGCCCGCGAAAAGGGCGACCACAGCGCCATCCTGCTCAACGAGAAGAACCTCGCCTTCAACCTGGGCGGGCACGTGAACCACTCCATCTGGTGGAAGAACCTGTCCCCCAACGGCGGGGACAAGCCCACCGGCGATCTGGCCGCCGCCCTCGACGACTCGTTCGGTTCCTTCGACGCCCTTCCGGGCACAGTTCACGGCCGCGGCCAACGGGTTGCAAGGCTCGGGCTGGGCCGTGCTGGGCTATGACAGCCTCGCCGACACGCTGCTCACCTTTCAGCTGTACGACCAGCAAGCCAACGTGCCGCTCGGGATCGCTCCACTGCTGCAGGTGGACATGTGGGAACACGCGTACTACCTGCAGTACGCAAACGTCAAGGCCGACTACGTCAAGGCATTCTGGAACGTGGTCAACTGGGGCGACGTCAGCAACCGGTTCGCCACCGCCACCGCCGGCACCAACAACGTGATCGTGGTCTGACCCGACGACTTTGTTGCCTTCTGCAATCTTTGCCTGAAAGCACATATAGGCAGGAATAACCGGCGGAATTGCGGGTATCACGACGAGGTGGCAGGTGGCTTAGCAGGTGGCAAGGGCCCTACCGGGCAAGTCGTGGTCGTTACCGGCGCCAGCGGCGGAATCGGGCGAGCCACCGCCGCGGCCTTCGGCGCCCGCGGGGCGCAGGTGGGCTTGGTGGCACGCGGCGAGCGGGGGCTGAACGCCGCGGCCCGTGAGATCGAGGCGGCCGGCGGCAAGGCGTGTGTGGTACCCACCGATGTGGCCGATCCGGAGCAGTGCGAGGCGGCGGCGAGTGAGGTCGAAAGCGCCTTCGGGCCCATCGACGTGTGGGTGAATGTCGCCTTCACATCGGTCTTTTCGCCGTTCTCCGAGATCGCGCCCGCGGAGTACCGGCGCGTCACCGAGGTGAGCTACCTCGGGTACGTCTACTGCACCATGGCCGCGTTGCGCCGGATGAAACCGCGAGATCGCGGCACCATCGTCCAGGTTGGCTCCGCGCTGGCATACCGCGGCATTCCGCTGCAAACCGCCTACTGCGGCGCCAAGCATGCGATCCAGGGCTTTAACGAGTCGCTGCGCTGCGAGTTGCTGCACGAACACAGCAAAGTGCGCGTCACGATGGTCCAGATGCCCGCGGTCAACACCCCGCAGTTCTCCTGGGTGCTGTCGCGGCTGCCCAAACAGGCCCAACCCGTTCCACCCATCTACCAGCCCGAGGTCGCCGCTCGGGCGGTGCTGTATGCCGCCGACCATCCGCGGCGGCGCGAATATTGGGTGGGCGCCAGCACGATGGGCACGCTGGCCGCCAACGCGATAGCGCCCGGTCTTTTGGACCGCTACCTGGCCCGGACCGGGTTCGACTCCCAGCAGACCGACCAGCCCCGCCCGTCGGACCAGCCGGCCAACCTGTGGCAGCCGGCCGACGGCACTGACGGCCATGACTTCGGCGCCCACGGCATTTTCGACGACCAGTCCACCGATCGCAGCGCGCAGCTGTGGGCCTCCCAGCACCACGGCCTGATCGGGCTGCTCGGCGGCGTTCTCGGGGGCACGGCGGCGGCGGCCCTGGCTAGCGCGGCGGGGCGGGTGCGCCGGCGCCTCACTTGACGATCACGCCGAACTTCGAACTGTTCGAGAAAGGAAACTCATGTCCAAACAAGACGTTGCCGACTATTTGCTGGAGCGGTTGCGCGCCTGGGACGTTCAGCACGTGTTCGGCTACGCCGGAGACGGCATCAACGGAATCTTGGCGGCATGGGGCCGCGCCGACAACAAGCCCATGTTCATCCAGTCGCGACACGAGGAAATGAGCGCGTTCGAGGCCGTCGGCTACGCCAAATTCACCGGTCGCCTCGGCGTCTGCGCGGCCACCTCGGGCCCCGGGGCGATTCACCTGCTGAATGGTCTTTACGACGCCAAGCTCGACCACGTACCGGTACTGGCGATCGTCGGGCAGACCAACCGCAGCGCCATGGGCGGCTCCTACCAACAAGAGGTCGACCTGCTGAGCCTGTACAAGGACGTTGCCAGCGACTACGTCCAAATGGTCACTGTCCCAGAACAATTGCCCAATGTGCTCGATCGCGCCATCCGGGTGGCGATGACGCAACGCACCCCCACGGCGCTGATCATTCCCGCCGACGTGCAGGAGCTGCCATACTCGCCGCCCACCCACGCGTTCAAGATGGTGCCGTCCAGCCTGGGCATCGAGTGGCCGGCCGTCTCCCCCGACGATGCGGCCATCGCACGCGCGGCCGAAGTGCTCAACGCGGGCACCAAGGTCGCCATGCTGGTCGGGAGCGGCGCGCGCGGAGCACACGACGAGCTCGCCGAGGTCGCCGACCTGCTCGGCGCGGGAGCCGCCAAAGCGCTGTTGGGCAAGGACGTGCTCTCCGACGAGTTACCTTGGGTCACCGGATCCATCGGGCTGTTGGGAACCCGCCCCAGCTACGAGTTGATGCGAGAGTGCGACACCCTGCTGACCGTGGGATCCAGCTTCCCGTACACGCAATTCCTGCCCGAGTTCGACCAGTGCCGCGCGGTGCAGATCGACATCGACGGTCGGTTCATCGGCATGCGCTACCCGTACGAGGTCAACCTGGTATCCGACGCGAAGGCGGCACTGCGGGCCCTGATTCCCCATCTGCTTCGCAAGGAGGACCGGTCGTGGCGCGAGGGGATCGAGAAAAACGTGTCGCGCTGGTGGGAAACCATGCACAAGGAGGCGATGGTCGGCGCCCACCCGGTCAACCCGCTTCGGCTGTTCTCCGAACTCTCCCCGCAACTGCCCGACAACGCCATCGTCACAGCCGATTCCGGGTCGTCGGCCAACTGGTACGCGCGCAACTTGCGCTTCCGCGGCAACATCCGAGGCTCGCTGTCGGGCAATCTCGCCACCATGGGCCCCGGCGTCCCCTACGGGATCGGCGCCAAGTTCGGGCACCCGGACCGGCCGGTCATCGTCTTCGCGGGGGATGGCGCCATGCAAATGAACGGCATGGCCGAGCTGATCACGATCAAACGGTTCTGGCAGGAGTGGAGCGATCCACGCCTGATCGTGGCGGTCCTGCACAACAACGACCTCAACCAGGTCACCTGGGAAATGCGTGCCATGGCCAGCGCACCCAAATTCGTTGAGTCCCAGACACTTCCCGACGTTGACTACGCCGCGTTCGCGGCCAGCCTCGGCCTGAACGCGATGGCGGTCAAGGATCCGGAGGAACTCGCGGACGCCTGGCGGAATGCGCTGTCGGCCGACCGTCCCACCGTCCTGGACGTCTACACCGATCCCGACATGCCGCCGATCCCGCCGCACGCCACCTGGGAGCAGTTCAAGGCCCTCAGCACGGCCGTGCTCGCCGGTGACGAAGACCGGGTCGGTTTCGTCAAGCAGGGCCTGAAAACCAAGGTGCAGGAATTCCTGCCGCACAAGAACAGCTAGCGCGATCCGAAGCCAGCTGCAGCCATGTCGCCCCCCTCACCCGTCACCGACCTCAAGGCCACGGCCTACACCATCCCGACGGACGCGCCCGAGGCCGACGGCACGCTGAGCTGGGACGCCACCACGATGGTGGTGGTGCAGGCCCATTGCGGCACGGTGGTGGGAACGGGCTGGACCTACGGCAGCCCGGCGTGTGCCGTCGTCGTCAACGGCACGCTGGCCGATCACGTGATCGGCCGTAGCGCGCTTGACACCGCCGGGGCCTCGGACGCGATGGTCAAGGCGCTGCGCAACGTGGGCCGGCAAGGGATTGGTGGACAAGCGCTTTCGGCCGTCGACATCGCGCTATGGGACCTCAAGGCGCGGCTGTTGGACGTTCCGCTACACCGATTGATCGGTGCGGTGCGCGAGACGGTTGCGGTGTACGGCAGCGGCGGATTCACCTGTTACACCAAGGAACAGCTCTGTGCTCAGCTCAACGATTGGACGGACCGGCTGCAGATCCCCCGGGTGAAGATCAAGATCGGCGAATCCTGGGGCACCTGCCCGGACCGCGACTTGACCCGGATGGACCAGGCCCGCGACGCGATCGGTCCCGCGGCCGAGCTGTACGTCGACGCCAACGGCGCATACGGCCGCAAGCAAGCGATCCGGATGATGGCCGACGCGGCCGATCTGGACGTGCACTGGTTTGAAGAGCCCGTCTCCTCTGACGACCTGGACGGGCTGCGCGCCGTCTCCGAAGCGGTGGCCGCCGACGTGACCGCCGGCGAATATGGCTACGACCTCGTCTACTTCCGCCGGATGTGTCAGGCCCGCGCGGTGGACTGCCTGCAGGCCGACGCGTCGCGGTGCGGCGGCATCACCGAGTGGCTGCGCGTCGCCGCCGTCGCCGCCTCGCACGGCTTGGACATCTCCGCGCACTGCGCGCCCAACCTGCACCTGCATGCCGGGGCGGCGACGCCCAACCTGCGCCACCTCGAATGGTTTCACGACCACGTCTGCATCGAATTGATGGCGTTTGACGGCACGAAGCTGCCGGTGGGCGGGTTTCTGCGCCCCGATCCGGACGCCCCGGGCCACGGTTTCACGCTTCGGGCACCTGACCTCGAAAAGTACCGGGAGGAGCTGGCATGACCGCGAATCGGGCGGACCGAACACCCAAGCTGTTCGACGCGGTGGCCGCGGATCTGCGCGCCCAGGTGGACGGCGAGATCCGGTTCGATCCCGGGTCGCGCGCGGCCTACTCCACGGATGCGTCCAACTATCGGCAAGTGCCCATCGGCGTGGTGGTGCCGCGCACCCCGGAGGCCGGGGCCGAGGCCATCGCGGTGTGCCGCCGGCACGACCTGCCGGTGTTGTCCCGGGGCGGCGGCACCAGTCTGGCCGGACAATGTTGCAACGCGGCGGTGGTGATCGATTGGAGCAAGTACTGCACCCGGATCGGCTCCGTTGACACCGAGGCGGGCATCGCCGTCGTCGAGCCGGGCATCAAGCTCGACGTGCTCAACGATCAACTGCAATCATCGGGCTGGATGGTGGGCCCCAAACCGTCCACCCACGTCAGCTGCGCGATCGGCGGCATGATCGGCAACAACTCCTGCGGTTCCAGCGCTCAGGCGTACGGCAAGATGGTCGATTCCGTGCGCCGGCTCGAGGTGGTGACCTACGACGGGCTGCGGATGTGGGTCGGCCCGACCGACGACGACCAGTTCGCCCGGATCCTCGACGAGGGCGGGCGGCGCGCCGAGATCTATCGCGGCCTGAAGGCCATCGCGGATGGGTACGCCGACGACATCCGGTCGAAGTACCCGAAGATCCCGCGACGGGTTTCGGGCTACAACCTCGATTCGCTGTTGCCGGAGAACAACTTTCATGTCGCCAAGGCGCTGGTGGGCTCCGAAAGCACCCTGATCGCGGTGCTCCGCGCCGAGCTGCAACTGGTTCGCATCCCAGCGGCCGACGCACTGGTGGTCTTGGGCTTCGAAGACATCGCCTCGGCCGCCGACGCGGTGCCGGCCGTGCTCGAGCACAACCCGGCGGCTTTGGAGGGGCTGGATCACCGTCTGGTTGAACTCGAGCATTCGCAGCGGCTGGCCGAGAAGGCGCTGCGCCAGTTGCCCGACGGCAACGCCTGGCTCATGGTGCAGCTCGACGGCGACGACCAAGACGACGCGGATCACAAGGCCAAGTCGATGATCGATGCGCTGCGGAAAAAGCTGAAGGTCGATTCGACCGTCCTCGATGACCCCACCCGCAAGAAGGAGGTCTGGGCCGCCCGGGAGGCCGGCTTGGGCGCGACCGCATATCCGCCCAACGAGCCCGAGACCCACGAGGGCTGGGAAGACGCCGCGGTGCCGCCGGACCGGCTCGGCGATTACCTGCGCGACTTCCACCGGCTTCTCGACCGCTACGACTACGGAACTTCCTCGCTGTACGGCCATTTCGGTCAGGGCTGCGTGCACACTCGTATCCCGTTTGTCCTGCGGACGGCCGAGGGCGTGGCCAAATACCGTTCATTCGTTGAGGATTCGGCACGGCTGGTGGTGAAATACGGCGGTTCGTTGTCCGGCGAGCACGGCGACGGCCAATCGCGCGGCGAGCTTTTGCCGATCATGTTCGGCGAGCGCATGGTGGGAGCGTTCGAGAAGACCAAGGCGCTGTTCGACCCGCACAACCGGATGAACCCCGGGAAGGTCGTCCACCCTTACAAACTCGACGAAAACCTGCGGCTGGGCGTGGATTACCGCCCGATCGAGCTGGCCACCGAGTTCGCCTATCCCGACGACGATCACCGCTTCTCGCGCGCGGCCGCACGCTGCGTCGGGGTCGGCAAATGCCGCGGCCACGAATCCGGCGTGATGTGCCCGAGCTACCGGGCGACCGCCGAGGAAGAGCACTCCACCCGCGGGCGCGCCCGGCTGCTGTTCGAGATGGTGCAGGGTGACGTCATCACCGACGGGTGGCGTTCGCACGCGGTCCACGATGCGTTGGATCTCTGCCTGGCCTGCAAGGGCTGTCGCAGCGACTGCCCGGTCGACGTGGACATGGCGACCTATAAGGCGGAGTTTTTGTTCCATCACTATCAACGCCGGTTGCGGCCGATGGCGCACTACTCGATGGGCTGGATCCCGCTGTGGGCCCGGCTGGCCACGGTGATGCCGCATGCGGTCAACACCGTCACCCATACGCGCGGACTGTCGACCCTGATCAAGAAGGCCGGCGGGATCGCCGCCCAGCGCGAGATGCCCAACTTCGCCGACGAGCGGTTCACCAGTTGGTTCCGTAACCGCCGTCCGGCCGGCACGGAACCATCAGGGCCGTCGCGCGGACCGGTGCTGCTCTGGCCGGATAGCTTCGTCAACAACTTCGAACCCGAAATCGGGCAGGCCGCGGTGGCGGTGCTGGAGTCGGCGGGCTTTGCGGTCGAGGTGCCGCGCCGAACCGTGTGTTGCGGCCTGACCTGGATCTCCACCGGTCAGCTCCGCGTCGCCAAACGTGTTCTGCGCCGGACCCTTACGGCGCTCGCTCCGACGCTGCGCACCAGCACGCCGGTGGTGGTGCTGGAACCCAGCTGCGCCGCGGTGTTTCGATCCGATCTGCCCGAACTGCTCTACGGCGACGAGGACGCACACCGGCTGTCCAAGCAAACGTTCACGCTCGGTGAGTTTTTGGCGCGCAAGGCGCCCGAGTGGGAGCCGCCCCAGATCAGCGCCGACGCCGTGATCCAGCAACATTGCCACCAGCATGCGGTGCTCGACGGCTATTCTCACGAGCGGCAGCTGCTGGCGGATGCCGGACTGGACGCCGAGGTGCTCGATGCCGGATGTTGCGGCCTGGCAGGGAATTTCGGCTTCGAAAACGGTCACTACGACGTGTCCGTCGCGTGCGCCGAAGATAAGCTGCTGCCGGCGCTGCGCGACGCCGACGCCGATGCCTTGGTTCTCGCCGACGGGTTCAGCTGCCGCACCCAGATCCGTGAGCTCGCCGCCGACCGCCGGCCGATGCATCTCGCGCAGGTTCTCGCCGCCGGGCTAGCAACGAGAAGCGAGGCGCAGATCGTCGACGAATAGCCGGTAGGCCTCGCCGTGGCGCTCGCTGCGGTCGCGCAGCACAGCCGAAGGATGGACCGTCGCCAGCACGATCGGCTCGGGGTCCAGGTGCATATCGAGCGCCGCGGGCAACCGCAGCGCCTCGCCGCGCTGAGCGGACACTCGAAAAGCCGTGCCCAGCAGCGATTGCGCGGCTGTGGCGCCGAGGCACACGATCACGTGCGGCCGCACCGCGTCGATCTCGGCGATCAGCCAGGGTTGGCACGCGACGACCTCGGTACGGTTGGGCTTCTGGTGGATGCGCCGTTTGCCGCCTTTGCGGGTGAACTTGAAGTGTTTGACCGCGTTGGTCTGGTAGGTCAGCGCGGGATCGATGTCGGCGTCTTCGAGTGCCCGGGCGAGCAGTCGCCCGGCGGGGCCCACGAACGGTGCGCCGGCGCGATCCTCCTGGTCTCCCGGCTGCTCACCGACCAGCATGATCGGCGCTCGACGCCGACCGCGGCCGAACACGGTTTGGGTCGCGTCGGCGAACAGCGAGCATCCTTGGCAGTGCGCGGCCGCATCCGCGAGGGAACCGAGCGTACGGTTCTCCGGCAGGTAGCGGGTGGCGCTCACGCCGCGATCTCGGGCACCACCTTCGACTCCCAGAAGTCGAAGAAGCCGTCCTGCGACGGACCGATCTGCTGGATGTACACCTCGTCGAAGCCGGCTTCGGAGAATTCCCGGATCCGTTCCAGGTACGGCTTGATGTCCGGGCCGCAGGGCACCGCTTGTTCCACGGCGGAGGCCGTAACGAGACTGGAGGCCTGCTCGAAATGCGCAGGGGTGGGCAGGATTTGGGCCAACTCCCCGGGCAGGTGCTCATTGGGCCACAGGCGGTGCGCGGTGCCTACGCCCTCTTCGACGGTTGCGGCGTGGCACACCTTGAAGCCGGCCTGAGAGGGTTTGCCCGCCCCGCCCGCCGCACGGAACTCGGACAGCAGCTCGCGCGAAGGCGAGGTGGTTTGGTAGCCGTCACCAATCCGGCCGGCCAACCGCGCCGACTGCGGCCCGAATCCGGAAATGTAGATGGGCGGGGGTTGGGCCGGCAGGGTGTAGATGCGCGCGTTCTCCACCGTGAAATACGTTCCGCGATGGCTGATTTGCTCGCCGGTAAAGAGGCGGCGAATCACCTCCACCGATTCCTCCAGCATGTCGCGCCTGGTGGCCGCGGGCGGCCAGTGCTCACCGGTGACGTGCTCGTTGAGCGCTTCGCCGGTGCCCAGGCCCAGCACGAATCGCCCGTCGAGTTGCGCGGCGCTGGTCGCCGCGGCCTGAGCGACCACCGCGGGATGAAGCCGCATGATCGGACAGGTGACCGCGGTGGTGACCGGCAGCGCGCACGCCTGAGACAGCGCGCCGATCACCGACCAGACAAAGGGACTATTGCCCTGCTTGTCGTTCCACGGATGGAAATGATCGGAGATCCATAGCCTTTCGAACCCGGCGGCCTCCGCGCGCACGGCTTGGCGCACCAATTCGTCCGGAGGGAATTCTTCGCAGGACAGGAGGTAGCCCAGTGACGTCATGCCACCGGGCATACCCCTGCGACATCGGCTGAAACGCCGGCTCAGCCCTTCCCGACGATGGCGTCGCGGGCCCGGTCGAGCATCGCCGCGAACGGCCCCGCCAGCAGGTTGGCCACCTGCGATTCGACGCCCGGATGCGGCCGGGTGGGCGCGATCGCTTCCGCGAGCTTGGCTGCGCGGCCCATGTTTTCGAGCTCGTCGCTGCTCAATTCCTGGCCCAGCTTGCTGAACTCGTCGTGCTCCTCATGCTTCGCGTGATCGAGTACGGCGCCGCGAAGCTCGGCCAGTTGGCGGGTGAACTCATCGCTGTCGACCTCGAGCTTCTCCAGCCGCTTGAGCACGGATTTGGCCTCGTGCTCCTCGTGCAATCGCTCGTCGACGACCGCGCCGGCGTTGGCGATCTTCCGCTTGGCCCGCGGGTGGACGATCTCTTCCTCGACCGTCTCGTGCACGGCAAGCAGTTGCCGAAGCTGAATAAAGGACTGCTCGCGCTTTTTGCCCGACGCCGACAGCGTCTGGTCGAACAGACCCTTGATTTGTTGATGCTGGCTGACGAGGAAGTCGACCACGTCGGTGGGCGACTGGTTGGCGTGCTCTGCCATGGGTGTGTCCTCCCCCGGATTTGTCCTGCTTGAGCGCGCGGGCTGTGTTGCGCGCCTCGACGCGGGCTACCCGTTCGGCCCATCCGCTAAAACGCCCGTGTGGCGGCGCGCAGGCGGGGTACTGCTGAGAGATCGCGGCCAGATAGCGGGGGAAGCTTTTGAGTGACGACGAGCGCGACGAGCAACAGCCCGACCTCACCACGAGGTGGAGCGCGGCCTTGGCGGAGCGACTGCAACGCGTGGCCCGGCACAGCTCGCTGGGCCTGCTCAGCCAGGCGGACGAGCGGCGATTTCAGGCGCTGTGCGAGGAGCTACACACGTTGTCCGATCTGATCGACCGGTTCGAGCTCACCCAGCAGACAACCGAGAAAAGCTAGCGGCGAATATCGGGGGCGGTCGTAGGGTTAATTACACGCCGGCGCCGAGGAGGACCCCTCCGTGACCAACCCGTTCAGTTACGACCCGCTGGGCCGCGTCCCCAGCGGCGCCCCGGCGGAACCGGTCGAGGAGTTCCCCGAGCCCGCCGGGCCGGCACCCGGTCCCCGCGTCAACAGCTTCGCCACGTTGTCGTTGGTGTACGCGTTCGTGTTCGCTCCCGCCGGCGCGGTCCTCGGACATCTTGGGCTATCGCAGATCCGTCGCACCGGCCAACAGGGCCGCCAACGCGCGCTGGCGGGGCTGACGCTGTCGTATCTGTTCATCGCGTTGAGCGTCGTCGGGCTCGTGGTGTGGGCCACCTTCGGCTCCACCCGCTCCAACCGGACCGCGGCACCCGCCAGCGCGACCACCGCAGCGCCGCCGCCGGCGACGGTGGCACCGACTGACCTTGCCCGGCTGTTGCCGGGTGTCGCCGACGTCAGGAACCTCACGCGGGACAACAACCTGGCGGTCGGCCAAACCTGGGACCACGTCGGCCGACGCGACCGTGGCGGAACCATCGACCGCACCGAGTGCTGGGGAAGCATCGATCCCGGGTCTTCGGACGCCTACAACGTGGAAGCCGTCTTCGGTTATCGCGCATCGGAGTTTTCCGACAACCGCTATCCGCAGAACCCGCTGCAGGTCGTCGCCGGGGTGGCGGCGTTTCGCGACCCGTCCGCCGCCCAGGCGCAACTGGCGGACCTGCTGTCGGGATGGCACCAATGCGGCGGCTCCGACGTGAAAGTGACTTTGCCCTCGGCGCAAGCGGTGACTTATTCGGTCGGCTTGCCCACTGATGCGGGCAACGGCATCACCACCATGGAAGTCGCGACCAAGGGATTGGTGCCGCGGCACTTCGTCCGCGCGCTCGCCGCCAAGGCCAACGTCGTCATCGACCTGAACCTGTCGTACGTGCCGTCGAGCGGCTCCACCACCGACCGGCCCCAGCAGGCCGTCGCGGTGGCGGACTACATCCTGCGGAAGGTCCCCGGCTGACGACTTACGTCGCGAAGGCCGGGGTGCCAGCCGGCGGGGCAGCGCGGGCGACCACGACCGGCATCGACGTCGAGGCATTGGTACCGAGGACCATGCGCACCACCTCGACGAGGTCTTCCACCGGCATCAAGTTGGGCGACATGCAGCCACGCGCGATCCACATCGGATAGGCCTGCTTGGCCAGTTCAAGGTCCCAGCCGGCGTTGAATCCCGTTTGCGCGTCGCCCTCGCCGCCCGCGCATTCCCCGACGATGATGCAGGTGAAGCCGATGTCCGGGTGCTCGGCTCGCCACGCCTCCACCAGTCTTTCGAGCGCGGCCTTGCTGACGCCGTAGGCGCCCAGGCCGGGCCAGGGCGGCCCGATCGTGCCCGAGTCGGACGAGAGGTATACCGCCTTGCCCGCCGAGGCGGTCAGGTACGGCACCGCCGCCGCGGTGGTGAGCGCCGCGCCCGTGACGTTGGTTTCGAAGACGCGCCGCCACGTCTCGGCATCGGTGTCCACCAACCGGACCAGCGGCCCGATGCCCGGCGTGTAGACCAGGTTGTCGATGCCGCCAAGCTGGTCGGCGGCGTCGTTGATCGCCGATCGACAGGATGCCTCGTCCGTCACGTCGCATTCGATGGCGACCGTACCCGGTCCCGCCTCCGCCGCCGCGGACTCGATGCGATCCCGCCGCCTGGCGAGGAGCGCGACGCTATCACCCCGCTTTGCCAGGCCGACGCCAATGCAGCGCCCGAGCCCGCTCGACGCGCCAACTACCACAGTTCTCGACATTTCCGTCCTCAATGGTCGACAACGTTGTCGGCGAGAAACATATCCTGTTCGGCCCGCCGCGCACTACCGGATCGCCGTGCCGATGAAATAGCTGCCCAGCAGTGCCGCACCGATCAGCACCACCCAGGCGTCCGTCAGCCGGCACAGCAGCACCGGGGCCTGGCGCACCTCCATGAACTCCCGAAAGATGATGCGCACCTTGATGAGTGCGATCACGATCACGCCCGAGGTGACCAGCGCGCTGCCAGTAAGCGAACCGCTCAACGAGTGATCAATCCACAGATAGCTAAGGGTGAACGCGGCCAGGATCAACCACACCACCAACAGCCTCTTGTTGAAGGTCGGCTTCATTGCTCACCTCACCACGTACAGGAGCGCGAAAATGAGCACCCACAGGAAATCGACGGTGTGCCAGTAGGTGGCGCAGGTTTCCACCAGGTGTTGGGATCGCCTGGCGGGGCTTCGGAGTTGGTAGACGGCGACACCGAGGACGACGAATCCGATCAACAGGTGCACGAAGTGGATGCCGGTGAGGAAGAAGTAGTAGGTGAAGAAGTCCGAGGCGTCAAAGTTGTTGCCCAGTTGGATTTGTCGGGCCCACTCGAACACCTTGACGCACAAAAACACCGCACCGAAGCACGCGGTGAGGTAGGCGTCGCGGAGAGCCAATTGGTAGGCGCCGGCCCGGGCCGACTGCACGCAGCGCGCCACCGACCACGAGCTGAGCAGCAAAACGAGGGTATTGAACACTCCGATGCGCAGGTCCAGCTGCGCCTGGGAGTGCAGAAACGCCTCGGGGCTTTGGGTGCGGTAGAACAGGTAGAAGCCGAAATAGGCGGTGAAGACCAGCGTTTCGAACAACACGAAGGCCCACATGTCGGGCTGCCCCGGCACGAACCTGACGCGGGCGCGCTCCTCGGCCAGGTCGGTCATCGGGCGGCCGCCGCTTTCTTGGCGAGTTCCGGCAGCGGTCCGGTGCCGAAGTCCTCGCGCCGAATCATCTGAAACAGCATCACGATGAAGGTGACTTGGTAGATGCCGAACACGACCATGTCCAGCCACCAAGCGATCTGGCCATTCCAGGCCAGCACGCCGCGCCGAAAGATCCAGCAGGGCGCCACCACCACCTCGGTGAGCGCGTTGCACAGGTTGAGGTAGCCGAACCACTTTGGGAAAACCCGATTCCTGTCGATCAGAATCGCGACCATCCAGATCAGCGAGCCGATCAGGAACACTCCCATGGTTCCGTCGAAGGACAGGAACGCGAAGTCGTAGAGCCAGCCGATCGCTTCGGGATTTCGCTCCGGTCGCAGCGTCCCGACGATCAGCGCGATGCACAGCAGGTACAGGCCGGGGACCGCGCTCAGCGCGTAGATCAACAGGTAGGAGTAGGCGAACGCGCGGGTGACCGACATCCGGCGCATCGAGTACGCGATGAGGGCGTTGTTGATCGCGTTCATGCCGCCGATGGCGAAGATGATGCCCAGCCCCACCGGTATCCCGAGGTGGCGTTCGTTGAACCAGTGGATCTGCGTCGGGAGATCCCAGGTGGGCTGCGGCGGGGGCTGAACCTGCGCCACGACAAAGAAAATCGGAAAGAAGAGGTTGTAGAAGATCAGCATCGTCGTCCAGGCCAGCCACAGTTCGCGCTTGGGGCTGCGCGTTAGGTGCCAGGCGATGCGATGATGCAGCGGCCCCGCCGGCGGCGTGGCCGGGGACGCGGTGGGGGTGACCACCGCGCTCATGCGGCGCGCTCGCGATAGACGGCCTGCCCCAGAACGACGCCCATGACGACGATCCATACGGCGATGGCGATGTTCTTCAGCCAGAACGACAGCGCGCCGTCCCACGCGAGCGGTCCGGTCAACGCGACGCCGACGAAGGCCGCCGGCACCAGCGCGGCGGCCACGACCAGATTGAAGTGGGCCACCCATCGGCTGAATATCGGGCGCGGCTGATCGTCGAAATAGATTGCCAGAGCGAGGATCACGCTTTGCCCGATCAGATAGGGAACCAGGATCGTGAAGGTGATCCAGGCCAAATCGTTGAGCAACTGGGTGAGCTCCGGGTTTCGCTCCGGACGGAAGGCGGCCAGCAGCCAGCAGACGTTGGCGATGAGGAAAAGGGTGGGCCCGCCGGCCACGCAGCCCAGCATCGCCCAAGAGAAGATCGGCGTGCGGTGCGCCATCCGGCGGATCTGCATGGCAATCAGGATCACGATCGGGACGAGGCACACGCCGAACCAGTTGAACAGGATCATGCTGGAGCGGATCAGCGCGCGGTTGTCCCGGTAGAACGCGGCGACCTGGTCCGCGGACATCGTGGGCGACATGGGCGGCATGAAGCCGGGGAACAGGGCGAAGGCGCCGATCCAGATGAGTAGCGTCGCGGGTAGCGTCCACAGCAGGATCAGCTCTCCGTCGATACGCCTTTCCGCGGTTCGCCGGTCACCGGCGTCGGACACTGTCGACTCCAAGGTCACTCCCTCCAGCGCGGCTCGAGAGCGAAACTAGCCGCCCGGCTAGCCAGCGGTCAATAGCCGTTCGTCTAGTCTCGGTGTGTGAAATCCGCACGACGGCCGGCTACCGATGGCGAACTGAAGATCGTCCAGTACAGCGCGGCGCGGACGCGGGTGCTGGATGCCGCGCTGGTGCTGTTCGCCGAGCACGGCGTGAGCGGCACGTCGCTGCAGATGATCGCCGACGCGGTCGGAATCACCAAAGCCGCTGTCTACCACCAATTTCGGACCAAGGAGCAGATCGTGCTCGCGGTCACCGAGCGCGAACTCGGCCGGCTGGGACCCGCGCTCGAGGAGGCCGAGGCGCACGGCGGGCCGCAAGCCCGCGACGCGCTGCTGGTGCACGTCATCGACATGGCGGTGCGTGACCGCCGGCTGGTGCGCACGCTGCAATTCGATCCCGTCGTGGTGCGACTGCTCGGTGAGCACGAACCCTTCCAGCGGTTCATGGAACGGCTCTACCGCGTGCTCATGGGCGAAGGTGAGGACGGCGCGCTGGAGGGCGCGATGTTGTCGGGCGCGATCAGCAGCGGGGTGATGCACCCCTTGATCGGCGACATCGACGACGACACCCTGCGCACCAAGCTGACCGATATGTGTCGCCGCCTGCTGGGGATGCCCGTCGAGCACTAATTTGCAGACAACTGCACTCTTGCACTGTACTGCACAGTGTGGCTACCATCCGAGGATGAGTGCACTCACCACGAAGTCGGTCACGGAGTTCATGGACGACCCGATCAACTTTTTCGGGCAGTCCTACACACAGATGCACAGCATGGGGCGCGCTGACCTCGAGGAGCTGCAGCGGCAAGCGATGGGCATCCGCTTCCAGCAGCACCGTGCGACCATCGAGATGCTGCGCAAGCTGGCCGACCGCCTCGGGATCACCGCACTCAATGAGTTCAATGATGTTGTCCCGCTGATGTTCTCGCACACGGCCTTCAAGTCGTACCCATCGGCGCTGATCGACAAGAAGCGCTTCGACTTGATGACCAAGTGGCTGGACAAGCTGACCAGCTATGACCTGTCGAATGTCGATACGCAGGGGTGCAACGGCATTGACGATTGGATCGACCGCCTCGACGAACAGACCCCGCTTCAGGTGATCACCTCCAGCGGGACCACCGGCACCATATCGATCCTGCCCAAGGATAAACGCGGCGCCGTCGAGGGCATGACGCTGTGGAAGATCTGCCTGTTTCAGACCTTCGGAGCCGAACCCACCGACAAGGAACTGAATCCCACCGTCGACGTCATCTGGCCCAACTTCGCCAGCGGCAAGCTGGGGCACCTGCGTATCGCGCAGATGATCAAACAGGGTTTCACCGGCGGGGACGAATCGAAATTCCATCCGCTGTACCCGGGGTCGGTGGAGACCGACCTGATGTTCCTGGCGTCGAAGATGCGCGCGGCCGCTTCGCGCGGCGAGTTGGACCGCCTCGAAATAGACCCGGCGCTGGCCGCCCGCAAGGACGAATTCATCGCGATGCAGCTGCGCCAGCCCCAGGAGCTGGATGCCTTCTTCGTCAAGATCACCGAAACACTGCGCGGCAAACGGGTTTTCATGACCAGCGCCTACCCCCAGATGTACGAGATCGCCAAGGCCGGCCTGGAACGCGGCGTCCGCAACGTCTTCGCCAAGGACTCGGCCATCCTCACCGGCGGCGGCATGAAGGGCGTGGCGCTGCCCGACAACTTCATGGACGTCATCACCGAGTTCCTCGGGGTCGACAGGATCCAGCAGGGCTACGGCTTCTCCGAGTCGAGCACGTTCCACTGGGGCTGCGAAGAAGGCCGCTACCACGTCATGCCGTGGGTCATTCCCTTCGTCCTGGATCCCGACACCAGCGAGGCCCTGCCGCGCACCGGGCGCCAGACGGGCCGCGCGGCGGTGTACGACATTCTGTTGCGGGCGCACTGGGGTGGTGTGATCTCCGGCGACGAGGTGACCATCGACTGGGATCTGCAGTGCCCGTGCGGGCGCAGCAGCGTTGCGTTCGAGAAGGACATCATGCGCTACAGCGAGAAACAAGGTGTCGAGGACGACCGGATCACCTGCGCGGCGACCCAGGAAGTGCACGACGAGGCGATCGACTTCATGAAGGCTGTCGAGCTGTGAGCGTGCTGGCCGCCTACACGGTCCCCTTGTTCCTACGTGGCGAGGTGATCGCGGACGACCTGGTGTCATTCGGAACTCGCCAGGGCATCAACGAATTCCAGGCCCCCGACATGGTCAGGTACGTCGACCGGCTGCCGCTGAAGAGTCCCGGCGAGATGTCCGACCTGTATGACGTGAGTTTCGACGAGATCCTCGACGTGCTGGAAGCCCTCGGCGACGCACTGGATTTCGATACCAACGCCCACCTGCAGGAGGCCTACGAAGCCGCGCTGGTGGCAAACGTGCTGCCACCGGAGATGATGCGCAACAGCTATCGGGTGCTGCGCCCGCTGTTCACCCGACGGCACGTGCTGGAGGTGGCCGACAGCCAGGTCGGCCTGGACTATCTCAATGGCTGGGTGCCGCAACGGCTTTCCGACGGCCGTGAGCTGCGGGTGCGCGCGTTCGGGTCACGGGTGCTGCACATCCCGGCCGGCAACGGGGGCCTGGTGTCCGCGGTCACCATCCTGCGTTCGGTGATCGCCCGCTGCGACACCATCATCAAGGCCCCCTCCAACGACCCGCTGACCGCGATCGCCATCGCGCGGACCCTGGCCGACGTGGCGCCCGGCCACCCGATCACCAAGCATTTGGCCGTCGGCTACTGGAAGGGCGGCGACCTCGCGGTCGAGGAGGTGCTGTACCAGCCGCGGCACGTCGAAAAGATCGTCGCCTGGGGCGGATTGGCCTCGGTCAAGCACGTCACCCGCTACATCCAGCCCGGGCTCGAGCTGATCGCGCTCGACCCCAAGCGCAGTGCCACCATCATCGGCGCCGAAGCGTTCGCCGACCACGCCACCATGCGTGAGGTTGCCCGGCGGGCCGCCATCGATATCGGCGTCGCCAACCAGGAGGGCTGCGCCAACGCCCGGGTCATCTACGCCCTCTCGGGAACCGACGAAGCCGGGCTGGCGAAAGCGAACAAGCTCGGCGAGCTGATCTACGCCGAGCTAGTCGCGCTGCCGCCGTTCATCAGCACCGCGCCGCTGTACCCCAACCGGGACCTGTTCGAGCGCCTCGAATCCTCTCGGATGACCGACGACTTCTACCGCGTGTTCGGCGGCGAACGGCGCGAGGGTGCGATCGTGGTGTCGCAGTTCGACGAGCCCGTCGACTACGCGCCGATGCTGTCGGGTCGAGTGGCCAACATCGTCCCCGTCGACCACATCGACCAGGTGACCCGCGCGGTCAACGCCTACACCCAGACCATCGGGATCTACCCGGAATCACTCAAACGCCAACTGCGCGACAACCTTCCGCTGTTCGGAGCGCAACGATTGACCAGCCTGGGCTACGCCTGTAGCGTCGCTATCGCCATGCCCCAGGACGCCATCGAACCGATCCGCCGAATGTGCAAGTGGATCGTCGACGAGGAGTGCGACCCGGAGGTGGTCGTTCCGCTCTGGCGAGTCGGGGCCGCGCAGTGAATCGGGCCGAGCGACGCAAGAACGAACTGCGCGAACGCATCCTGGCCGCGGCCTTCGAGTTGTTCCTGAGTCAAGGCGTTTCCGCCACCCGCATCGACGAGATCTGCGAACGCGCCGATATCGCCAGTCGCACGTTCTTCAACCACTTCCCCACCCGGGCGGACATGGTCCGGGCCCTGGCCGAGAGCCGCCTGGTCAACCTGCACGACGTGGTCTTCGCCCGGAGCGATGAGCCCGTGCCGGAGCGCCTCGTCGGCGTATTCGACGACATCGCAACCACGTTGGTCGACTCCGGCGAGACCTACCGCGAGATGATCGGTGAGATGATGGCGGCGGTCGGCTATGGCGCTCAACGCGGCTCGCCCTTCCACGACACGTTTGTCGAACTCGTCAAGGACGGATTGGCCCGCGGAGAGATCCACACCCGCCACGACCCGCAGATCGTCGCCGACATCATCGCCGGCGCACTCTCGGGGGCGCTGGCCAACTGGCGCGTCGACACCACCTATTCGCTACCGACAAATCTGCACAATCTCGGTGTGGCACTGGCCGATCTGTTGGTGGCGCAGTGATGTTCGGATTCGCCAGCACCGTCGATGACGTGATCGCCGGCGTTGATCTGACCGGCAAGACCGCCGTGGTCACCGGCGCATCCAGTGGTCTGGGACTGCAGACGGTCACCACGCTGGCGTCGGCCGGCGCGCACGTCATTGCAACGGTGCGGGATCCGGACAGCGTCCATGTCGACGGGGTGGCCGTGACCGCGCTGGACTTGGCGCGCCTGGACAGCGTTCGTGCCGCGGCGCAGGCGATCGCGGCACAACACCAGCGGGTGGACATCCTGATCAACAATGCGGGCGTGATGTTCACCCCGCCGATGACGACCGCCGACGGTTTCGAGCTCCAGTTCGGCGTCAATCATCTCGGGCACTTCCTGCTGACGACGCTGCTGCTGCCGCCGCTGCGCGCGGCCGCCGCTGCATCGGGCGATGCCCGGGTGGTCACGCTGTCGTCGGAGGCACACCGAAACTGGGGAATCGACCTCGACGACATCGACTTTGAGCGACGGGGTTACGACACCTTCCTGGCCTACGGACAGGCCAAGTCCGCGAACGTCTTGATGACGGTCGAGCTGCACCGGCGCTTCGGCGCCGAAGGCATCACCGCGCTGGCCGTTCATCCGGGCACCTGCGCCACCAACCTGGCCCGCTACATGGACCGCGCGACCCTGAAGAAGATGTTCGCAATGAGCCCCGAAACCTTCGCCCCGGAGAACATGAAGACGGTGGCCCAGGCCGCCGCCACCACGGTATGGGCCGCGACCGAACCGTCCCTGGCCGGACGCGGCGGCGCGTACCTGGCGGACTGCCAGGTCGCCCAGGCCGCCGACGCCGCGACCGATCCTGTTGCCGCGCAACGGTTGTGGGCATTGTCGGAGCGACTCATAGTGGGAGTTGAGTAGGCCGATCGGTGAAAGGCCGTCAGCTTGTTGCTGTGGCCTGCAGCACCACGGTGCTGTGCGCGTTGACGGTGAACGTGGCGGCCGCACCCAGTTCCTCGGACTCGGCCACCTCGTCGGCTCCCGTGTCCACCACGATGCGCCACTGGTCACCGAATTCCGTTGGTGGAAGGGTGAATTCGATCGGCTCGTGGTGGGCGTTGAAGCACAGCACGAACGAGTCGTCGAGCACCCGCTGGCCCCGTGCGTCGAGATACGGAATGCCGTGACCGTTGAGGAACACTGCGACCGATTTGGCGAAACCCGTGCCCCAATCCTCGTCGGTCATCTCGGATCCGTCGGGAGCGAACCAGGTGATGTCGGGCAGGCCGCCCTGGCCGCGGCGGCCCACCGGTTTGCCGCTGAAGAAGCGGCGCCGGCGGAACACCGGGTGGTTGGTGCGCAACGCCGACACCGCGCGAGTGAACTCCAGCAGGCCGTCGTCGGGCTTGGACCAGTCAATCCAGGTGATCTCGTTGTCCTGGCAGTAGCCGTTGTTGTTGCCGTCCTGAGTGCGGCCGAGCTCGTCGCCGTGACAAATCATCGGCACGCCCTGCGACAGCAGCAGCGTGGTGATGAAATTGCGTTGCTGGCGGCCGCGCAGTTCGTTGACCCCGGCGTCGTCGGTCGGTCCCTCGACGCCGCAGTTCCACGACCGGTTGTGGCTCTCGCCGTCGTTGTTGTCCTCGCCGTTGGCCTCGTTGTGCTTTTCGTTGTACGACACCAGGTCGCGCAGCGTGAATCCGTCGTGGGCGGTGACGAAGTTGATCGAGGCCACCGGCCGGCGTGCGGTGTGCTCGTACAGGTCGGCCGAACCGGACAGTCGGTAGGCGAACTCGTCCAGCGTTGCCGGCTCACCGCGCCAGAAATCCCGCACGGTGTCGCGGTACTTCCCGTTCCACTCCGTCCACTGCGGCGGGAAATTGCCCACCTGATAACCGCCCGGCCCGACATCCCACGGTTCGGCGATCAGCTTGACCTGGCTGACGATCGGATCCTGTTGCACGAGTTCGAAAAACGTCGCCAGCCGGTCCACATCGTAGAACTCCCGGGCCAGCGTCGCGGCCAGGTCGAAGCGGAAACCGTCGACGTGCATCTCGGTCACCCAGTAACGCAGGGAATCCATGATCAGCTGCAGCGCGTGCGGGTGCCCGACGTTGAGGCTGTTCCCGGTACCGGTGTAGTCCATGTAGTAACGCTTGTCGTCGTCGACCAAGCGGTAGTAGGCGGCGTTGTCGATACCGCGCATGGACAGGGTCGGACCCAGGTGATTGCCCTCCGCCGTGTGGTTGTAGACGACATCGAGGATCACCTCGATGTCGGCCTCGTGCAGGGCCCGCACCATCGCCTTGAACTCCTGCACCTGTCC
This sequence comes from Mycobacterium conspicuum, assembly GCF_010730195.1. Classification (NCBI taxonomy): domain Bacteria; kingdom Bacillati; phylum Actinomycetota; class Actinomycetes; order Mycobacteriales; family Mycobacteriaceae; genus Mycobacterium; species Mycobacterium conspicuum. The sequence continues at coordinate 1,066,959 of NZ_AP022613.1, read as the reverse complement.
CCCGGGGGTGGTGGCGCTGGAGTACTTGAAGTCCGGCGCGAGAAATCCGATCGTGTTGTAGCCCCAGTAGTTGGACAGGCCCTTGTCGACGAGGGTGGAGTCGTTGGCGAAGTGATGAACCGGCATCAGCTCGATCGCGGTGACGCCGATGCTGCTGAGGTGCTCGATGATCACCGGGTGTGCCACGGCGGCGTAGGTGCCGCGCATCTGTTCGGGGATGTCGGGGTGGGTCTGCGTCAGGCCTTTGACGTGCGCCTCGTAGATGACGCTGTCGGCGTACTGGTGATCCGGTGGGCGGTCGTTGCCCCAGTCGAAGTAGGGGTTGATCACCACCGACTTGGGCATGCTGGGCGCCGAGTCGTCGTCGTTGCGGCTGTCCGGGTCACCGAAGTTGTAGCTGAACAGCGACTGGTTCCACTCGAAACTGCCGTCGATGGCTTTCGAGTACGGATCCACCAGCAGCTTGTTCGCGTTGCACCGCAGTCCCGACTCCGGCTCGTACGGGCCGTGGACGCGGTACCCGTAGCGCTGACCGGGCTCGATTGACGGTATGTAGGCATGCCAGACAAAGCCGTCGACCTCAGGCAGCGCCACCCGGCTCTCGTTGCCGTCGGCGTCGAACAGGCACAACTCGACGAGCTCGGCGACCTCGCTGAACACGGCGAAATTGGTGCCCGCACCGTCGTACGTCGCTCCGAGGGGGTACGCCCTGCCCGGCCACACCTCTCCGGAGGGCGTCGGGGCGGGGGCTTGTGCGGTGGTCATGGCGCAGTTGATACCCGGCTATTGTGGTGGTCAAACCGTTAGACGTAAAACCCTGGCGGACATAGCTTTTCCGCTCTTTTCCCGGTTCACGGTTTTAACATGATCTTCACGGCACCGTCTTGCTTTTTCTGGAAGATTTCATACGCGTGCGGCGCCTCCGCCAGGGGCAGCACGTGGCTGGCGAAGTCGTCGACGCCGAGCGGGTCGTCGTCGGTCAGCAGCGGCATGATGTCGTCGACCCACCTCTTCACGTTGGCCTGACCCATCCGCAGCGTCACTTGCTTGTCGAAGAGGGTGAGCATCGGGAGGGGATCGGCCATCCCGCCGTACACCCCGATCAGGGAGATGGTGCCGCCGCGACGCACGATGTCGATGGCGGAATACAGCGCGTTGAGCCGGTCCACCCCGGCGGTTTGCATCAGCCGCTTGGCCACCACGTCCGGAAGGAAGGTCGTGGCTTGCTGGGTCAGCCGGGCGACCGGTGAGCCGTGCGCCTCCATGCCGACCGCGTCGATCACCGAGTCCGCGCCCCGACCGTCGGTCAGGTCCCGAATCGCGGCACCGAGGTCGGAGTCGAGCCGGCCCACGTCGATGGTGTGGATGCCGCGCGCCGCCGCGCGCGCCAGCCTTTCGGCGACCAGGTCGACGGCGATGACGCGGTAGCCGAGATGGTCGGCGATGCGTGCGGCCATGTCCCCGATGGGGCCCAGGCCCAGCACGGCCACCGTGCCGCCATCCGGGATGTCGGCGTAGGCGACCGCCTGCCACGCGGTCGGCAACACGTCGGACAGATAGACATATCGCGAATCGGGCGGCTCCATGGGGACCTTGATGTGGGTGAACTGAGCCTGCGGGACGCGCATCAGTTCGGCTTGACCGCCCGGGATTTCGCCGTAGAGCTCCGAGTAGCCGAACAACGCCGCGCCCATGCCTTGGTCTCGCACCTGGGTGGTTTCGCATTGCGTGTAGAGCTGCTTGCCGCACATATAGCAGCTGCCGCAGGAGATCTGAAACGGGATGACGACCCGGTCGCCGACCTTCAGGTCTCCCGTCTGTCCGCCGACTTCGCGCACGATTCCCATGGGTTCGTGGCCGAGGATGTCCCCCGGTTTCATGAAGGCCCCGAGCACCTCATAGAGGTGCAGGTCGGAACCGCAGATGTTCGTCGAAGTGACTTCGATGATGGCGTCGGTGGGCTGCTGGATCTTCGGGTCGGGCACCGACTCCACCCGCACGTCGCGCTTGCCGTGCCAGGTGACTGCTTTCATGACTGGCTGGCTACCCGTGTCTCGCCCGTCAAAACGCCCCGGCAGATTAGGCCCAGCCGGTGCGGGTAACACCCGGGGATGACGGAAAACGGCGTGATCATCGTGGGCAGCGGGCCGGCCGGGGTGGCCGCGGCCGAGTCATTCCGCGAACACAACACCGATGCGCCCGTACGCATCCTGACCGCCGACATCGACCCGCCCTACGCCAGGCCGCCGCTGAGCAAGGAGTACCTGCGCGGCGAGACCGACGACGTCGGCCTGCATCCCGCGCAGTGGTTCGACGACAAGAAGATCGAGCTGGTTCGGGGCACCGCCGTTGACCGGTTGGACCTGAGCGAGCGCGCGGTCTATGCCGGCGATCGGTGCCATGCGTTCGACGTCCTCGTGTTGGCGTGCGGTTCGGCTCCGGCGGCCCCGACGATCCCCGGTGGGCACCGCGCCCTGCTGTTGCGCTCCCTGGCCGACGCCGCCGCACTCCGCGACGCCGCGCGCAGAGCGTCGTCGGCGGTCGTCATTGGTTCGGGCTTCATCGGCTGCGAGGCGGCCGCGTCCTTGGCGGTGCGGGGCATGCCGGTGACCCTCGTTGCCCCCGAACCACTTCCGCAGGAAAAGCGGCTCGGCGGTGCGGCGGCGGAGCGTTTGCGTGATCTGGTCGTCGAGACGGGCGCGCGTCACGTCGGCGGGGTGGCGGTGGAGGAAATCACCGACGCCGGCGTCCGACTGGACAACGGGGTCACCATCGACTGCGACCTAATCCTGGCCGCCACGGGAGTGGAGCCGCAGAGTCGCATCGCCGCCGAAGCCGGCCTACCGGTTCGGGATTCGCGCATCGTGGTCGGGCCCGACATGGCGACCGAGGCGCCGGGCGTGTATGCCGCGGGCGACGTCGCGCTAGCACACCACGACGTCGCCGGTCGCCCCCTGGCCGTCGAACATTGGCAGGACGCGACCGACCAGGGCGCGGTAGCGGGGGCCTGCGCGGCGGGACAGCACGCGAAATGGGATACGGTACCCGGATTTTGGACGTCCATCGGTGATGCCACGGTGAAGTATCACGCCTGGGGGGATGGCTACGAACGCAGCCGGATGCTGGCTCACCCGGACGGATTCACCGTGTGGTACGAGGCCGGGGGTGCCGTGGTCGGCGTCCTCACCTACAACGCCGACGCCGATTACGACCTTGGCGAGCGCTTGATCACCGAGCATCGGCCCGCCCCGGTGCCCATGCACTGACTAGTTGGATGCGTCCTGGCGCTTCTTCCCCGCGGCTTTGCGCAACGAGCGGTTGCTGGACCGCAGGTCGGTGTTGGCCGTCGACAGCGCGGCATTGTCGTCTTCGAGCTCAAGGATGCGGGCGATGCCGGCCAGGTTGACCCCGGCATCGACCAGCTCACTGATACGGCGCAACCGGGCCAGGTCATCGGCGCTGTAGCGCCGCGTTCCACCCTCGCTGCGGGCGGGGGTGAGCAGGCCATAACGCTCATAAAGGCGCAGCGATTGGACCGCGACGCCGGAAAGCTCGGCCGCGACGGATATGCCGTACACGCCGCGATCGGGAGCGGGACCGGGACGATCGACCATCGGGCATCTCCTCAAGGACTTACTACAGAAAACCTGTTTACCACACTTGCGGAGAACTTTCGATAGTGATATATGAAATCTATGTCTATTGCCATAGGTAATAGAGGACCGTCAACAGCAGATTGGAGTGAGGAGTGACCGCCATGCTGATGCGTACCGACCCGTTCCGTGAGCTGGACCGTTTCGCCAATCAGGTGCTGGGTACGGCAGCCCGCCCGGCCGTAATGCCGATGGATGCCTGGCGCGAGGGCGAGGAATTCTTCGTCGAGTTCGACCTTCCGGGCATCAACGCCGATTCGCTGGACATCGACATCGAGCGCAACGTGGTGACCGTGCGCGCCGAGCGGCCCGCCGTCGACCCCAATCGGGAGATGCTGGCCACCGAGCGGCCGCGCGGAGTGTTCAGCCGGCAGCTGGTGCTCGGGGACAACCTGGACACCGACAAGATCGACGCGTCCTACAACGAAGGCGTCCTACGGCTGCGCATCCCCGTCGCCGAGCGGGCCAAGCCGCGCAAGATCTCCATCGAGCGCGGCGGCGCGGTGGCAGACCGGGAGGTCATCAACGCATGACAGCGCCCAGGGGTGCGGCGGTCGCGACCGGGAGCACGCGGTTGCGGCCGCCGCACCCCTACGCGGCGCACCACCGAGCGCGGTGACGGGGCCGACATTTGACGGTGCGAAGGGTCGAAGATTGCGATGAACTTTGATTTCAACGGCGAGTCCGCCGATATCGAACAGGCTTTGGCCGGCGGTGCCCCGCAACGGGTGGGGTGGTTCCGCTTCTACTTCGCCGACCAACGGTGGGAATGGTCCGAACAAGTCGAGCGGATGCACGGCTACAAGCCCGGCAGCGTCACCCCCACCACCGAGCTGGTGTTGTCCCATAAACATCCGGACGACCGCGGTCAGGTCGCCGCCACCATCGACGAGATCCTCAACAGCCATAAGCCCTACAGCACCCGCCACCGGATCATCGACACGAGCGGGCACACGCATCAAGTTGTCGTCGCCGGCGATCGGCTCTACGACGCCGACGGTGCGGTGATCGGGACACATGGGGTCTATGTCGACATCTCTCGGCTGCAGGACGCCGACTACGAGGAGCGCGTCGCGGCGAAGCTGGCCGAGATCGCCGAAAATCGCGCCGTCATCGAGCAGGCCAAGGGCATGCTGATGCTGATCTACGGCATCAATGACGAGGGCGCGTTCGACCTACTCAAGTGGTTGTCCCAGGAAGCCAACGTCAAGCTGCGGCTGCTGGCCGAGAGGATCTCCGAGGACCTCCGCAGCAGCGGCCCGGCCTTCATACCGCAATCGGAATTCGACCAACTACTGCTGAGCGCCCGTTCGCGCGTCGGCCGCCCCGGCGGGCCGGCTCTCGCGCGCAAGTAATAAACGAACGAACCGCTTTGCTGACGGGCGCTGAGAAGAAGTGCTTTAGGCACGGTCGCGACAAATGAAAGCCAGCCGACGGCCGCGCGGCGAACTTTATTTTTTGCTTGGAATAACGATGACGACGATCAGTGTGATGATGGAGAAGAAGAACCCCAGAATCCCCCACCCAAGGGGATTGCGGCCCTTCATCGCGGCGATGACAGCGCAGATGATGGCCGCGATCACGCCGCCGATCAGGTAAAAGATTCCCTTTATTCCCCTGAGAATAAGTCCCGCCGCAAGCGGATCCGAACTTGCCAGAACCAGCGAGTGCAACATGAAAGATCCTTTCTTGAGGGTAAAAAGCCATCACGTGATACCTGCGGCGAAAACGGATTAAACCGCAAGCCGTCCGTCGCCGCGCGCACCCTAAAACGGCGAGATCGCCGGTTCTGCCAATTGCTGGCGAGCGAACGCAACCGGATCTTTCGGTTACGAGTGATGGCCAGGTTGCCTCGAGTGATGGTGACCGCCCGCCCGCTCAGATTGACCCGGTCATCTCTGAGGTGCACATCGACGCGGCCACCGCGAGCCGACACCTGAAGGCCGGTCAACGCGTCCTTGCCCAATTTCTTCGACCAATACACGCCCAGGGTGCAGTGTGCGGACGCGGTGACGGGGTCCTCGTCGATTCCGGCGGCGGGCGCGAAGAAGCGGGACACGAAGTCGCTGTCGGCGTCGCCGACGGCCGTGACGATCACACCGCGAGCGTCCAGCGCGGCCAGCGCCGTCAGGTCCGGGGTCAGTTTTCGTACGCTTTCGATCGAATCCACCTCGACGAGATAGTCGAGGCGTCCGCGCCATACCGCCAGCGGCTTGACGCCTAATGCCGCCGCGAGTGCGGCGGGCGCGGTCACCGGCTCGGGGTCATCGGCGGGAAAGTCCAACATGATCCGTCCATCCGGCTGCCGATGTGCGCCGAGGCTGCCCGCGCAGGTCTTGAAGACGAGAGTCGTTGCGCGGTCGCCGGTTTCCCACAACACGTGTGCCGCCGCCAGCGTCCCGCTGCCACACAGCGCAAGTTCTGTCTGCGGGCTAAACCAACGTAACTCGGTGTGGGGCCGGTCGTAGCGCACGAATGCGGTGGCGGGCAGATTCAGCTCGGCTGCCAGCCGCTGTAGCCACGGCGTCGCGGGCCACGCTTCGTCGAAAACGCACACGGCGGTGGGGTTGCCGGAAAACGCCCGGTCGGTGAAGGCGTCCACGGTGCAGACGAGCGGCTCGCGCATCAACCGATCATGCCCGGATCGCCGGGCGTGGGGCCGCGAATCACCAAGTTTCTGCGGACGACCCACGCCCGACGACGTCCGTTACAGGATGTAGAGCATCTCCTGGTAGGTGGGCAGCGGCCACAAGTCGTCGGCCACAAGGCTTTCCAGCGTGTCGGCGGCGGCGCGGACCGCCGCCATCGCCGGCAGCAACGCGGACTGGGCGTGCTCGGCCTCGGCAAGCGCCGTCTCGGCCGAGTGGTCGGACAGCGCCGACTTCAGCTCCGCCAGCCCCGCCTGGAGGTCGGCGATCGGTGCCGAAACCGCTTCCAGCGCAACGGTGCTCGCCTCGACACCGGCCTTCTTCAGGGCCGCGACGTTCTGGGCCAGCTCGGTCTGGTAGCGGATCGCGGCCGGCAGGATCACCGTCGTCCCGAGTTCCAGGGCCAGCTTCGCCTCGACCGCGATGGTCAGCGCGTACTGCTCCAACCGGACCTCGTAGCGGCTGTGCAGTTCGCGCTCGTTGAACACGCCGTATTTCTCGAAGAGTTCAATCGATTCGGGCTTGATCAACTCCGGAATGGCGTCCAGCGTGGTCTTGAGGTTCGGCAGGCCCCGCTGCGCCGCCTCGATCTGCCACTTCTCCGAGTACCCGTCGCCGTTGTACACGACCGCACCGTGCTCGGTGATGATGTCGGTGAGCAACTGCTGAACCGCGTTGTCGAAGTCCGCACCGTCCGCGACGGCCTCCTCGAGAACCGTGGCCATGTAATCGAGCGAGTCCGCCATGATCGTGTTGAGCACGATCAACGGCACCGCGACCGTCTGCCCGGAGCCGGGCGCACGGAACTCGAACCGGTTCCCGGTGAACGCGAACGGGCTGGTGCGGTTGCGGTCGCCCGGGTCCGTCGGCAGATGGGGCAACGTGTCGACACCAATGATCATGGTGCCCTTGCCCTTTGACGATGTGGCGGCACCCTTGGCGATCTGCTCGAAGACGTCGGCGAGCTGCTCGCCGAGGAAGATCGAAATGATCGCCGGCGGCGCCTCGTTGGCGCCCAGGCGGTGGTCGTTGGTGGCGGATGCCACCGAAACCCGCAGCAGCCCGGCGAACTTGTGCACGGCGCGGATCACCGCGGCGCAGAACACCAAAAATTGCGCGTTCTCGTGCGGGGTGTCTCCCGGCACCAGCAGCGAGCCCAGCTCGGAGTTGCCCATCGAGAAGTTGACGTGCTTGCCCGACCCGTTGACGCCGGCAAACGGCTTCTCGTGGAACAGGCACTCCATGCCGTGTTTCTTGGCGATCGTCTTGAAGATCGTCATCAGCAGCTGCTGGTGGTCGGAGGCGATGTTGGCCCGCTCGAACATCGGCGCGATCTCGAACTGGCCGGGGGCCACCTCGTTGTGCCGGGTCTTGGCCGGAATGCCGAGCTTGAACAGCTCCCGCTCGGTGTCCATCATGAAGCCCAGCACCCGCTCGGGCACCGCGCCGAAGTAGTGGTCGTCGAACTCTTGACCCTTGGGCGGCTTGGCCCCGAACAGGGTGCGGCCGGCGTTGACGAGGTCCGGGCGCGCGAGGAAGAAGTGCCGGTCGACGAGGAAGTATTCCTGCTCCGGGCCGCAAAACGAGACGACACGGTTGAGGTCCTTGTGCCCGAACAGCTTTAGGACCCGCTCGGCGTGTATGCCCATCGCCTGCTGACTGCGCAGCAGCGGCGTCTTGTAGTCCAAAGCTTCGCCGGTCATCGAGACGAAGACCGTCGGGATGCACAGCGTGTTGCCGTTCGGGTTCTCCAGGATGTAGGCCGGGCTGGTGACGTCCCAGCCGGTGTAGCCGCGCGCCTCGAAGGTGCTGCGCAGGCCGCCCGACGGGAAGCTCGACGCGTCCGGCTCGCCCTGGATGAGGGTCTTGCCGGCGAACTCCGCCAGCGTCTGGCCGTCGGAGACAGGCTCGAGAAAGCTGTCGTGCTTCTCCGCTGTCAGGCCGGTCATCGGGTAGAACACGTGCGCGTAGTGGGTGGCGCCCTTTTCCAGCGCCCAGTCCTTCATGGCCACCGCGACCGCGTCGGCGACCGCGGGGTCAAGTTTGGTGCCCTTCTCGATGGTCGCCACGACGGACTTGTACACCGACTTGGGCAGTCGCGCCTGCATTTCCGCCTTGGTGAAGACGTTCGAGCCGAAGATCTGGCCCGGCTCTTCGCCCGGCACAAAGCTGACGGCCGGGGGTATGTATGCCTCGACATTGTTGATCGCCGCGAGGCGAACCGCGTTTCCGCTCAATTGTGTTCCTATCGCTGAGGGTCCACTGATGATCGCTACGAAGGTGGACCGCCCCACACTAGGAAGCTTCGATGCCAATTTTGTTACGCCGGCGTCAACGCTGAAATGCAAGGGTTGCGAACGTGAAACGCCCGCTGGAAGCAGGTTCGCGAACTACCGGTGCCAGGGGCAGAGGTCGCGGACCACGATTTGCACCACCTTCGCCGCCCCGTCCAGGCCCAGCGCCGGGTTGTCCGCCGCGAACTGGCTCACCATCTGCTGTCGGGTCAGGCCGGCGTCCATCAGGCCACACATGTCCAGGCCCTGGTCCAAGGCCACCTGGTTGCCGTTGCTGTCTTCGAGACCCGCGGCATTGATATCGGCCAGGAACGCACGCTGGCCGCACGCCGGGCCCGCCCCCGGGTCGGGCCCTTGCGGGCAGACCGGAACCGGGGCGGCGGTGGCAGCGGGAGCGGGCCACATACCCACAGCGGTTAGCGCGGCCAGGGCGGCCAGGCCCGCTTTCGCTGCCCGTCGCGCCCCACCGTTGGCCCACGTGAACGCCGCCGCCTCCTGGCGGCGGACGCGGGAGAAAGTCGACATGTGCCACCCCGCTCGGCCGCTTGCGGTCGGTCGGCACCTGAGCCACCCGTGACCTCGCATTTCGGTCGAGGTGCGACGAGTGCACGATGTCGTGACCGACTTGCTACGGTGTGTTGCTCAGCGTGATTTTCATGGTGGCCCCGCGAGCTTGGGACAAGCTGTGGTTTGGTTGGACGTTTCCTACCATTTCCATTTAGTTCACTGTTTGGACATCTCACGCCGACTGCGCGACGACCGCGGTGCTCCCAAACGCTCAGACCTGTTGCGTGGCAAAGACATTCTTGGGAATGGTCAGTGGCAGATCGACGGCGCTTAACAGCCCGGGCGCGGCATCGACGACGTAGGGCACGGCGTTGACGACGCGCATCGCGGTGGCCACCATCGCACCGGCCCCGGAGGTCATCGAGGCGATCCCGGCCCGTCCGGGGTCGCGCAGGGTCGCGGCCATGGTGCAGTCGATGTCGGGGTCGCCGGTGATCATCACGCGATAGGACAGGTCGCCGATTCCCCGCGGCCAGTCCGGAGCGACGCTATGCGCAAGCCGCGTCACATGTTCGACGATGATCGCCTCGCGGCCGTCGACGACGCCGATCGCCTTCATGCGGATCGCACCGCACGTCCCCGCCTCGACGGTGCCCATCGCGACTTCGAGGGTTTCGTTGGTCACGGCGCGATCGAACTCTTCGCGCATCTCCTGGACTTCGACCCCCAAGGCTTCGCCGATCAACCGGACCTGACCCGCCCACTCGCCGGCGATCGCACCGGGAAACGAGATCCAGGGCTCATAGTCCAGCGGTTGGCCAAATCCCAAGCCGTTGATCATGATGTCGGGCACACCGTAGTCGTCGTACAACCCGATCTCGTAGGAGTGGATCTTCTCGATCGACGACGATTGCGTCGACAGCACGAGCGGCAAGTAGTCGGCCGCGAATCCGGGTTCGATGCCCGACGCGTACAGCGACACCTGTCCCTGTTTGGCCGCGGCGACGAGTTGCTCGCGCCACTCGGCGGGTTCGTAGGCGTGCGGGTTGACCAGCCGCGTGGTGCTGGTGGTCACGACGTTGATGCCGGATTCGAGCAATTTCACGTAGTCCGGGATCGCCAGGGCGTCACGCTCGGGGCCGGCGGCCGCATAGACCACGCAATCCGGCTTGAGCGCAATCAACGCATCCGCGTCGTTGGTGGCCGCCACACCGATGGGATCGCCGTTGGCCAGCTCGCCGGCGTCCTTGCCCACCTTTTCCTCGGAGTGCACCCACACCCCGACGAGTTCGAGGTCGGGCCGGTTGGTGATGGTGCGAATGGCGATCGACCCGATCCCGCCCGTCGCCCACACCACCACGCGGTAGTTGCCTGCGGTCATGCTTCCTCCTATTACCTTGCAACTCTTAATGTTTTGACGGGCAGCCGGCCCCAACCCCGCACACTGGACGTCCGGGCCCTGCTCGCGTGCTCGTAGTCGACTTCCCAGTCGGCCCAGCGCTTGAAGACTTCCTCGAGCGCGACGCGCGCTTCCAAGCGCGCCAGCGCCGAGCCGAGGCAAAAGTGCAGTCCCTGGCCGAAGCTCAAGTGCCCGCCCGTGCGGTGGATGTCGTAACGGTCCGGGTTCTCATAGCGCGTCTCGTCGCGATTGGCCGACGCGTTGAGCAGAAGCATGTAGGACCCTTCGGCCACCGTCTGCCCGTGCAGCTCGACGTCGCGGGCGACGTAGCGCGCCTGCACCGGTGACGGCGGTTCGAAGCGCAGTGTCTCCTCGACCGCGTTGGGGATCAGTGAAAAGTCTTCTACCAGTTCGCGTCTCTGGTCCGGATGGTTGCCGAGCACCTCGCCCATGAAGCCGATCAGCCTCGCGGTGGTTTCGTTGCCCGCGCCGGCGATCATCGCGGTGTAGGCCAGCACCTCGGTGCGCTCGAGCGGACGCACGGTGCCGTCGGGCTCTTCGACCTGGGCATTGAGCAGGTCGGTCATCAGGTCATCGGAAGGATGCGTCGCCCGCCACTCGATGTAGTCGGCGAACAACGCCACCGAATCCTCGAATTTCTCCGGGTCGAAGGCAGCGCCGTCGGAGTCGATGGTGATGTTTTTGTCGTTGCGGTCGCGGATCGCCTGCTGGCCCTCCTCGGGTATCCCCAGCAGGTAGCCGATGGTGCGCATCGGCATCACGGCGCCGAGGTCTGCGACAAAGTCAAACCCGTCCGCGTCGCGCAGCGGATCCAGTGCGCGACAACACAAGTCGCGCACTAGGTCTTCCACGGCCAGCATCCGGCGGGGAGTGAAGACGCGGGATAACAGGCGCCGGTGCAGGTCGTGCAGCGGTGGATCCTCGAAAAGCAGGATGCCCGGTGGGATCTCGACGCCGGCGAACAAGATGTCGGCGGTGGTGCCGTGTCCGGACCGATAGGTCTGCCAATCGTGCAGGGCCGGTGCGACGTCGTCGTAGCGACTCAACGCATAGAAGTTGTGTTTGTCGTTGTAGTACAGCGGGGCTTCGGCGCGCATCCGCTTCCAGATGGGATAAGGGTCGTCGTCGATCTTGTGGTCGAACGGGTCGTAGTACAGCTCGACGGTGGTCTCGGCCAAGGTGTTTCGTCCTACTTGGGTTGGTTGGGTGTGCCCGGGTACAGCTGCTCGGTGGGTCCCGCGGTCACCCAGCCCCCCAGCTTCGTGATCAGATGCGGCGCGAAGACCGCGCCGTAAACCAGGTGCCCGACGACGATGACGGCGACGACGGACAGGACCGACGACTGCAGGCGGCCGGTCGACTTCTTGTCGGCCCACATCTCGATGACGTTGCGGCCCTCGTGGTCGGTGCGGCCGAGAAGGTAGGTGAAGACCATCATCTGGATGCCCATGGCGAGCGAGTCGTATAGCGGGTACTGGTGTTTGGTCCCCTCGAATATCGCGAGACCCGGGATCACGTAGCCGTAGTAGAAATTGCCGAGCTGGGCACCCGTGATGGCATTGAAGAAGAACGCCCAGCAGAAGCCGACGGCCAGGCCCACTATCAGCAGGGTGATCGGCCTGCGCCAGCCGAATTTCCTGCTCGCCCATCGTCCCAGGGCCGCTCCGACCAAAGCGGGCAGCACGAAGTAGGAGATGTACCCGATCGGGACCGACGACGGCAGCCCGCCCCACGTCACGTTCAGCGGCCACCAGGACGGCATCCGGGGCAGGGCGGGCGGAAATTGCGCGTACATCGCCCAGTCGTACGGCGACTCGATCCAGGAGAAGGAGAGCGCCGCGACGCTCAGCAGCAGCAGCGGATGGATGCGCTTCCGGCGATAGCTCAGATAGATCCCGATCAACAGAAACGCGGTGCCGCTAACGATCGCGAAGTACAGCGCTCCCGCCATCAGAGGCGTCACGAGCGGCTCTCCGGGTCGCAACGCAGAACCAGCGCGAATACCAGCGCGATCAGCCCGAACAACGTGCCTAGCATGATCACAGCACCCACGTCCGTACCCTTCCGAGAGCCAACCCGATCATTAAGATAGTGCCGACTATCTTAATGACAGTCAACACCGAACCTGTTCGAGGAGCGAAGTGTCACCTTCCGCCAAAAGGCAGGCCGAGGCGCCGGCTCAGGGTTCGCGCCGGCCGCGTGGCGAACCGCGCAAGCTCCTGCTCGCGGCCGCGCGCGACCTCTTCGCCCGCCAGGATTACCGGAGCACCACGACGCGGGAAATCGCCGAAGCCGCAGGGGTTACCGAACATTTGCTGTTCCGCAATTTCGGGTCCAAGGCGGGGCTGTTCCGGGAAGCCCTCGTCTTGCCCTTCACCGGATTCGTCGACGACTTCGGCCGCACCTGGGAGTCCGTCATCCCCGAGGAGACCGACGAGAAGGAGCTGGCGCGGCGCTTCGTCGGGCGGCTCTACGACGTCTTCGTCGAACACCAGGGCCTGCTGTTGACGCTGATGGCCGCCGAGGCTCTCAGCGAGGAGGAAATGGCCGAAGCGGGGATCGCCGACATCAGGAGGGCTTTGACCGTGCTCAGCCAGATCGGTGCGGACGGCATGCGGATTCGCGGTCTGCGCTCCAGTGAGCCGGACCTGCCGGCTCACTCGACGGTGGCGATGATCGCCGGCATGGCCGCGTTGCGCTCCACCTATTTCGGCGCCCAACCACCGTCGCGAGAAGCGATCGTCGAGGAACTCGTGCAGGCGATTCTGCACGGGTTCCTGCACCGGCAAAACTGACGAGATTCGTCGTCGCGAACCGGTCAGATCGGCATGCGATAGCCGTAGAACTCGTGGTCCTCGTTATATCCGCCTTGTCCGAACCCGAGATCGGAGAAACTTTCCACGAACTCGATCGCTTCGACCCACTTGACCTGCTTGAAACCCAGCTCGCGCTCATTTCGCAGGCGTAGCGGCGCGCCATGGGCCTCGTTGAGCGGCTGCCCGTTCATCTCATAGGCGAGCAGACACGTCGGGTCATGCATGTGCTCGATCTTGTGGCAGTCGTAGTACCGGCCCTCGGTGGCTCCGCCGGCTCCTTCGGCGAAGGAGTAAAACACCACCCAACGAGCCGACGGCAGGGGTGGACCATTTCGAGGATGTCCGACATGGCAACGCCTCCCCACTTGGCGACGCCGGACCATCCTTGAATGCAGTAGTGCTGGGTGATCTTTTCGTGTTTGGGCAATTTGCGAAGTTCGTCGTAAGACAGCGCGACCGGGTTCTCGACGAGTCCTCGAATGCGCAGGGAATAGTCTTTCCAGTTCCCGGCCTGTAACCGGCGATAATTGTCCGATGTCGGCAGTGTGCCGTTTGCCCAAAGATACGGCGAGATGTCCTTCTCGGAATAGGTGGCATTGGGATGCAGCCGCTCCAGAATGTCCTTGGGCCATCCCACCACCGCGCGGCCGACTACCTGGACTACACCGGGAAAGCGCAGCGTGATGGGGGAAGCGCTTAGCCACATGCCGGTGATGACGATCATCGCCACGACGTAGATCAGTAGCGGCCAGTAGGATTTGGTATCGGTGCCCAAGACGATGTGGTTCAGGTTGCCCACGAGTCCCGTGGTGAACACCATCACCGTGTGGACAAAGATGAAAAACACCATCCACACGAGAATTGCGAAATGGGCGGTCCGCGCCACTTGCCTATTGAACGGGCCGCTGCCGAATCCAAACCGCGCGGCAATCGCCGGCGCCTGCAACAGCCCGGTCAGGAAGGCCAGCGGCGCGGCAACGAAGACGGTGGTGAAGTAAGCGATGATCTGCATCCCGTTGTAATTCGTGAAGCCCACATTCGCCGGGAAATCAAGGGATGCATATTGAACCGCCGTGGACAGCGCATTGGGAAAAACATCCCATGACCGCGGGACAATCCGGCGCCATTGCCCCGAGGCGAAAAGCAACACATAGAAAACAAGACCATTCACGAGCCATAACAGATCAAAACTGAAATGCCACCACCGGGCCAGCCCGATCGTATGCCGTAATCCGGGTATCCCCAACCACTTTGGCAGCGCAACCGCATCGTCCTTGGCCGTCCACACGCGTGCCGCGTCCTCTTGGTCGAGGCGGTCCGGCGGAACCGGATCGCGCATTCTGAACCATTCCGTTCCGGGGCGGCAACCGGAATTGAGATACAGCCGCGGATGATCGGCGAGAATCTGCATTCCCGCCCGAATGATGAACAGCATGAAGACGATGTTGAACAGGTGCTGCCATCGCAGCCAGGCCGGGAACCCGGACGTGACTGGCGGCGCATACGCTGTCGATGTTCCCGGATAGGTCTCTATGAAGCTCTGCATCCAGCCGTATTGACGCAACTGCTGCGCCAGTGCGATCGCGACGACGAGCCCGGCAGCGGTGACCGGCACCAGCCACAGCGAGTTGAGCCAGCGCCGACCGATTCGAATCGTCGGTACCCGGGCGAACTCTTGTGTTATCCCGCCGGCCCAGTCGTCGAGAGCGACAGAGCGCTTCAGCATTGGCGGGCGCCCACGCTGGTCGAGCAATGACTCGAAGTGGCCGTCAGCGGCCGTGCCGTCGCCGGGGTGCGGATCGCCAGCCATGGTCCGTCTCCTCTGGGTCTCACACTGGGTCAACCACCCGGACGCCTTCCGCCGGTTTGGCTGCACCGCAAGTGGTTTGAGCCGTTGAATATCGAACGCGAGTACAGTAGCTCCGTGGCTGGCGCCCCGTCGAACGAACGAATGATTGCCGGGGTCGCCGCCGCGGCCGTTTCACTCGGGGTAGCCCAGCTCGTCAGCATCCCGTTCGGTGCGCGGGCCGACGCGCGTACTGCGATCGGCTCATGCGTCGTTGACCTGACGCCGGGGGCCGTCAAGGAGTGGGCCATTCAGGCCCTGGGCTCGCTGGACAAGGTCTTTCTGGCCGTCGCCGTGCTGGTGGTGATCGCGACGATCGCCGCGATCGCCGGGAGCCTGGAGACACGTCGCCGCCCCATCGGCAGCGCTGTGATCCTCGCTGCGGGCCTACTCGGTTGCGCCGCAGTGCTGTCGCGGCAGGGCGCGACGCTGCTCGACACGATTCCCACCGTCGTGGGCGCCGCCTGCGGGGTGGCCGCCCTGCGATTGCTCACCCGCCGGTGGTTCCGGGCCGGCCCGGAGCAATCGGAAGCGCCCGACGCCGGCAGGCGCAGGTTGGTCATGTTCGGATTGCTCGGCTTCGGAGTGCTCAGTGGGGTGGCGGGTGCGGTCATCACGCGGTTGGTGCATTCGGTCGCCGGCGAACGCAGCACCGTCGCACTCCCCCGACCGCGGGTCGCGGCACCGCCGATAGCCGCCGATGTGCAACCGAAGGACGTTGCGCTACCGAGCTTTATCACCGCAAGCGCCGACTTCTACCGGGTGGACACCGCGCTCAGCGTCCCTCAACTCAGCCACCGTGACTGGCGGCTGCGCATCCACGGCATGGTGGACCGCGAAGTCAACTACAGCTTCGACGAGCTCGCCGGGTTTGAGGTCGTCGAAATGGTGATGACGCTGGCATGCGTGTCGAATCCAGTTGGGGGCAAACTGATTTCGACGGGTGTGTGGACGGGCTATCGGGTCGCTGATCTGCTGGCCGCCGCCCACGTGCACCCGGACGCCGATATGGTGCTATCGACGTCGATCGATGGCTTCACCGCCGGCACGCCGGTTCAGGCACTCACCGACTCCCGCAATGCTCTGCTGGCGATCGGTCTCAACGGTCAGCCCCTGCCCGTCGAGCATGGCTACCCGGCCCGGCTGGTGGTGCCCGGGCTCTACGGGTATGTGTCGGCGACCAAGTGGATCGTCGACATGGAGCTGACCCGCTTCGACAAAGCGGTGGCGTACTGGACGCGGATGGGCTGGGCGGCCCAAGCGCCCGTCAAGACCGAGTCGCGCATCGACGTGCCGAAGCCAAATCAAGAGCTGCCGATGGGCCCGGTGGTCTTCGGCGGCGTCGCATGGGCACAGAATCGCGGCGTGCGGCTCGTGGAGGTCCGCATCGACGACGGGGCATGGCAGCCGGCCGAACTGGGTGCGAGCTATTCCAATGCGACGTGGCGATTGTGGAGCTTCCACTGGCAGGCGAAAAGCCCCGGGAAACACGCCATCACGGTGCGCGCCACCGACAACACCGGAGCGACCCAAACCGCGGATCAGGCCGAGACGGTCCCCGACGGCGCCACCGGTTGGCACACGGTGGGCTTCACCGTGGCGCGCGCCTGAGGCACTATTTCGACGAGAATTTCCGCCAACTGACCACGGCGATCACGATGCCGATCACGGCGGTGATCGGACCGATGATGGACCAGGTGGTGGTGTTGCTCATCGGGCTTCCGCCCAGGACCCCGAATCCCTGCAGCGCCCAGATCAGACCGAACAGCGCGACCAACAGCCCGAGCGCGAACGTGACGGCAAAGGCCCTTCTCATAGCGCGATCCTAGGCTCGACGCGGCGGGCTTATGTCTTCCCGTCTTGTCCGGGGACGCCGATGAGGCCGCCCGTGCCGCCGTCACCCGCGGCACCTCCCGGCGTACCGGGCCCGGCGTTGCCACCGTTCCCGCCGGCGCCGATCAACATGCCACCATTGCCGCCGTCACCGCCATTACCCCCGGCACCGCCGGCGCCGAGCCCACCGGCGCCGCCGTCGCCGCCGCTGCTTTGGATCAGCCCGCCATTGCCACCGTGACCGCCGTCGCCACCGGTGGTCGCGCCGTACCCGCCGGCGCCCCCGGCACCGCCGTCACCGGAGAACAGGAAGCCGGTGCTACCGCCGGCCCCGCCGTCCCCGCCGACACCGGTGTCGCCGATCCCGCCGGCTCCGCCCGCCCCGCCGGACCCCACCAGCCCGCCGGTCCCGCCCGCCCCACCGGCCCCGCCGGCCGCGGCGCCGAGCCCACCGGCCCCGCCGCCTCCGCCGGCCCCCAGCATCCCGGCGGCCCCGCCGTCCCCGCCGTCACCGCCGGTGCTGGCGCCGCCGAGCGCGCCGGCGCCGCCCGCGCCGCCAGGGCCGCCGGTGCCGATGACCACCGCGCCGTTGCCGCCGTGACCGCCGTGACCGCCGGCGGCTTCGCCGAACCCGCCGGTCCCCCCGGCGCCGGCGTCGCCGTACAACAGGGCGGCGTTACCGCCGGCACCGCCGGCGCCGCCGACCCCTGCTTCGGCGACCCCACCGGCCCCGCCGGCCCCCCCGTCACCCCACAACACCTGGCCCACACCGCCGGTCCCGCCGTCCCCTCCGGCGGTGACGCCGAGCCCGCCGGCCCCGCCGGCCCCCCCGTCGCCGTACAGCACGCCGCCTCCCCCGCCGGCACCGCCGGCGCCGCCGTCGGCGGTGGCGCTGATCCCCCCGGCCCCGCCGGCCCCGCCGGACCCGACCAGCCCACTGGTGCCGCCATGGCCGCCGTGACCGCCGGTGCCGCTGGTACCCATGCCGCCGGCGCCGCCCGCGCTGCCGTTGCCGGTGAACAGCGCGCCATTGCCGCCGTGGCCGCCGTCACCGCCGGTGGTGGCGCCGAGCCCGCCCGCGCCGCCGACGCCGCCGTCGCCGAACAGCACACTGGCGTTGCGGCCGACCCCGCCGGCGCCGCCGGCCCCGCCCTGCCCGGTCCCACCGGCCCCGCCGCTGCCGCCGTCGCCGAACATCAGTCCGCCGGCCCCGCCGGCACCGCCGGCCCCGCCGTCGATGGCGCCGGTCCCACCGGTCCCGCCGGCCCCGCCGGCGCCCCACAGCAGCCCGCTGGCCCCGCCCGACCCGCCCTTTCCGCCGGTTCCGGTGGCGCTGGTCCCGCCGTCCCCGCCGGCGCCGCCGTATCCCCACAGCCCGGCGGCCCCGCCGTTGCCGCCGTTCTGGCCGGTCCCGTTCGCACCGGACCCGCCGGCCCCGCCGTTGCCGTAGAGCCATCCCCCGGGCGCGCCGTTTTCTCCCGTTCCCGGCGCGCCGTTGGCGCCGTTGCCGATCAGCGGGCGCCCGGTGAGCGCCAGGCTCGGCGCATTGATCGCGTTCAGCAGATGCTGCTGTGCCGCCTGCGCCGGATGGGCCGCGAACGCCGCAACATTGGCGGCCTCGGTGCTGACATAGGTTTGCGCACCCGCGGTCAGCGTCTGGACAAATTGGGAATGAAACGCCCCCGCCTGCGCGCTAGCCGCCTGAAAGCCCCGTCCGTGGGCGGAGAATATCTCCGCGATGGCCGCCGACACCTCGTCTTCGGCCGCGGCCAATAGGCCCGTCGTCGGGGTCGCGGCCGCCGCATTGGCGGAGCGGATCGTCGTGCCGAGACTGGCCAAATCCCTTGTTGCCGTGTCTATTAGCCCTGGCACCGCGACGACAGACGACATCTGCGACTCCTCACAGGTCATGACAACCTGACTGGCGCCCGGTCGTCACCAATGCCCCACTGCGAGGGGCAGCTTAACTTGCAGGAGGAGCCGATCTGCGGGTTATCGGAGGGATCGATCGGCCGAGAGATTGCCCGAAGACGCGAGCACTCGGCCGCGACGATAGCGACAAATGCGACCGGCAAGAAAATGGCCCTCGGGCTTGCGCCTGGGGGCCATTTCCGCTGGTAGCGGGGACAGGATTCGAACCTGCGACCTCTGGGTTATGAGCCCAGCGAGCTACCGAGCTGCTCCACCCCGCGTCGGTAAACGCAAGGTTACCCAACGCGTCCGAAGGTCGCCAAATCGCCCGGCCTCGGCAGCCGCCGTGGCGGGAAACGACACAATAGGTCTGTGGCAGAAGCCGGCGCGGGTCCGCATGTGGTGGTGATAGTCGTCTTCGACGATGTGACGATGTTGGACGTCGCCGGGCCGGCCGAGGTCTTCGCCGAAGCCAACCATTTCGGAGCGAACTACCAAATCAGGATCGCATCGCTGGACGGACGCGACGTCATGACCTCCATCGGGACCCGGTTGGGCGTGACCGACAGCATCGCGTCGATCGAGTCGGCCGACACCGTCATGATCGCCGGCAGCAACGAGATGGTGCGGCGCCCGATCGATCCCGCCCTGGTGGAAGCGATCAAATCAGTGTCGGCCCGAACCCGCCGGCTGGCGTCCGTCTGCACCGGCTCGTTCATCTTGGCCCAGGCGGGCCTGCTGCGCGGGCGGCGCGCCACCACGCACTGGCACGACACCCGGTTGTTGGCGCGCGCCTTTCCCGATACCAGCGTTGAACCGGACGCGATTTTCGTCCAGGACGGCGAAATCTTCACCTCGGCCGGGGTGTCGTCGGGCATCGACCTCGCACTGGCCCTGGTCGAAATGGACTACGGCACCAAGCTCGTTCGCGAGGTGGCGCGGTGGTTGGTCGTCTATCTCAAACGCGCGGGCGGCCAATCGCAATTCTCCGTGCTGGTCGAGGTCGATCCACCGCCGCAGTCTGCGCTGCGCGCGGTCACCGATGCGGTCGCGGCCAACCCGGCCGCCGAACACAGCATCAAAGCCCTGGCCGCGCGCGCCGCCCTGAGTTCACGTCAGCTGACCAGGCTGTTCCAATCCGAGCTTGGGACGACCCCGGCGCGTTACGTCGAAATGGTTCGCATCGACGCTGCGCGCGCGGCGCTCGATGCGGGCCACAGCATCACCAAGGCGGCACATCTGGCCGGCTTCGGCAGCCCCGAAACCCTGCGCCGGGTGTTCGTCGACCGCCTCGGAGTGTCCCCGAAGGCCTACCGGGACAGATTCCGCACTGCGTCCCGCGATTGAGTCCGCGGGCGCTCTACACGTCGGGCAGTCGCTTGCTCAGCTGCTCCATCGTCAGCAGTTCCCGCCGCTCGTCGTCGAGGTAAGGGATACCGATCCCGTAGTCCTGCCATCGGGCGGCGATGCGGGATTCCAGCTCTGCAGCGATCGTGTCGACTGCCGGGTAGTGGCGGCCGCCCCACTGCGGCCGGGGCTCGGATTCCCAGCTCCGGGTGGCATCGATGAGCACTCGATGCCATTCTCCGGAGCCGTATTTGGCCATGTTGGCCTTCTCGTGCGGGGTCGAGGGATCCAGCGGCGAGCCCAGGGTTGGCCCATAGAGCGTGATGTCGCTGAGGCTAGCGTTCACCCGGTACGCCAACGCCCAGTCGAGCGCCTGCGGGTCGCGGATGTCGATGTCTTCCTCGACGACCATGACGTTCTTGTAGAACCAGATGGATCCACTGGTCCCCCACAGCGCCGCGGCGACCTGCTGGGCGTGACCCCGGTAGGCCTTGCGGATCTGCACCACGATGTTGGTGCCGTTGGATACCGGCGACATCCATACGTCGGTCACGCCCCTGACCCCGAGACTGTCGAGCAGGTTCCAGGCGATCGCCGAGCGCGCGTAGTTGCACATGGAGTCCTCGACGAGGAATCCCGGCCGCATTCCCTCGAGGGCGCCACGCAGCACGGGGTCGTTGCGATGGCTGATCCGGGTGACGCGCAGGACCGGCGTCGGGGCCGCGTGGTTATCGAGGTAGCCCGGGTATTCCGCGAACGGGCCCTCGTCCACGAAGGTCGCGGGGTCGGGGTCGAGGAAGCCCTCGACGACGATCTCGGCGCTCGCCGGGACGTGCAACGGCACCGTTTCACAGGCCACCAGGTCGACGGGGCGACCGAGCAGGGCCCCCATCATGTCCCATTCGCAGACGTCTTTCGGGAATGGGCTGCCCGCGCAGAACGGCAGCACGTCGTGCCAGCCGTGGACGACGGCGACCGGCATCGGCTCCGGCTTATACCCGTCGAAATGACCGCCCCAGCCCTGAATCGGCGCCAACAGCTTGGCGATCTTGTCGCGGTCGACGATCATGCCGCGGTAGACACCGATGTTGTCACGTCCGGTCACCTTGTCCTGGGTGACCACGCCACAGAATGTGTCGATGTAGCGACCGCCGTCGGTGGCATGCCATTTCGGCGCGGGAAACTGCCACAGGTCGATGTCGTCGCCCGCGACGATGTTTTCCTTGACCGGACCGGTCTCGACCACCCGCGGCGGGATCGGCCGCTTGAAGGTGTCCCTGAGGTGACGCACGATGGCCGCGTCGCCGGTTTCGTCGGGCATACCCAGCATGAGCTGGATCTGCCGCCGGTTGCCGATGCCCGATGTGAAGAGCTTTGTGCACCTGGTGGTTCGGTGACCGACGATGTTCTCGAACAACAGCGCGGGGCCACCCAGGGAAAGGTTGGCGCGGGTGATCGCGCCGATCTCTTCATCCCAGTCGACCAAGGCTTTGATGCGACACAACTGGCCCGCGGCCTGCAGTGTGGCCAGCCAGCTACGCAGGTCGGGCCCTGGCTCGCCCGCTTCCGGCCTCGACGCCAAAGCACTTGTTGTTGTACTCAATTCGTTGACCTCACCATCGAAATCACGCTGTCACCGTTCACCGGGTGGGGGTTGTCCTTCCACCGCTCGATCAGGGAGTGCTCGATCCCGAGCTGGTCGACGACGCGACCGACCATGTAGTTCGTCACCTCGTCGACCGAGGCGGGTCGGGCGTAGTAGGCCACCGTCGGGGGGAAGATCACGGCCCCGGCCCTCGCCAGGTAGTGCATGTTCTCCAAATGGATCTCGCTCAACGGAGCCTCCCGTGCGACCAGGACGAGCCTGCGGCGCTCCTTCAGCGTCACGTCGGCAGCGCGGGTGATCAAGTTGTCGCTGAACCCAATTCGGATGGCGCTCAACGTTTTCATGCTGCACGGGCAGACCACCATCCCATCGGTGCGGAACGACCCACTGGAGATGCCTGCGGCAAGATCGCGGGCACTGTACGCATGCGACGCCAGTGCCCGCACCTGTGCGACGGTCTGGTCGGATTCCATTTTGATGGTCGCCCGTGCCCAGTCGCTGAGAATCAGGTGCGTCTCGACACCCAGTTCACGAAGGACTTCCAGCAGGCGAATGCCCACTGGGGCGCCCGTCGCCCCGGTCATGGCCACCACCAAGCGCATGGTCTTACTCCCCTCACCGAAACTTCTGTTGTTCAGCGGCGTCCTCGGACTCGCGCACGGATTCGCGCGCCTCAGCCCGACGGCGGATTAGACCCCATAGGACCAGCGGCAAGCCCACGAAGAGCGAGTTGCGCATGCTGCGGAAGCCGAGCCCCACCACCCGCTCCTGCCAGGGCTTCCCGCTATGCCCCTGCGACAGAATCGGATTCGCGACGGCGGTACCCATCACAGCACCCAGGCTGGTGAACAACCAGTTGCCGTATGTGCCGTAGAGCATCGCCCATCGTGCCGTGCGCTGCACGCTTGGCGGGAGGTTGACTTCGCCCCATATGGCACCCAACGCCATCAAGAACATGCCATTCATCACGCCTTCGAGATGGGCGGAAAGCCCCATGCGCATATTTTTGAAGTGTCGCTCCTGCGTACCTGTCACCAGCCCGATCACAAACAGGAAAACGCCGAGCCAGATCATCGGGCGGTCGTGCGCGTCGTGCGTTGCTGCCATGTCCGCTCCTCTTGATCGCCTTATGCTGTGCCGTTTTCCGCCTTGAGTAACCACGCCTCTTTCTCCAGGTCGTCGATGATCGCGTGCAGCAAGTCGGCGGTCGAGGGATCGGCTGCGTCAACCTCGTCATGCACGGTGCGCACCGTATCCACCACCGCGTAAATCCGATTGGTGATCATGTCGACGGTTTCGGTGGCACCCAGCAGGCCGGGCGGTATGGCGGGGACGGTCGTGGTCGCGACGACCGTGTCGGAGCGTCCGTCGGGAACCGCGTCAAGGGCGCGCATCCGCTCGGCAATCGTGTCGCTGGCCCCACGCGCGGTATCGACGATGCCGTCGAGTTGCAGATGTAAGTCCCGAAAGTTGGTGCCGACGAGGTTCCAGTGTGCCTGCTTTCCTTGCAGGTGCAATTCGATCAAATCGACGAGCACCTTTTGCAGGGCCTCGAACAAGCTTGCCGGGCCGCGAAACATCCGGACCTCGCCGGCGTCGCGGCGGTTGGCAGATAGTGAAGTTGTCATGGCGGGGTCTCCTAACTCGCATGCTTTTGTTGGCTTGAAAGCTACGGTGATACGTCAATTGAGCAAGTGCGAACGATACGCAGTGGGCGTTGTGCCAAGGCGCCGACGCATCACGGTAGCCAGGTGTTGGGAACTCGCGAACCCACATTGATGCGCGATCTCAGTGATGGTCAGTGACGGCCTGCCCAGCAACTCACATGCCCGCATAAACCGACGGTTCATCAACCAACGATGGGGCGGCTCACCGGTGCCCTCACGAAAAAGACCCGCAAGACGTGCCGTTGACAAACCCACCACTTTCGCCACGTCGTTGAGTCCAACGTCATCGCAGAGGTGCGCGTCCAGGTACTCGATTGCGCGCCGTACGCGCCAATCACGGTAACCTGCACCGCTTCTCGCGGCGAAAGCCTTGGAGCCGGACACGCTAGAATGTTGGCGTAACAGGCGGACCACGAGTTGTTGGCCCAGTGAATCGATCATCATCCGGGAACACCCGTCGGGGCTATTCATCTCACGAGTGATCTGTCGACAGATGTGCTCGACGAGCGGATCCCGTGAACACATCGGATCGACCAGGGCGACCGAGCGACCCGCTTTGACCGCACCGATTTCAACGGCGACTCGTTCGACCATGGCGTGCGGCACATACACATGCAGATAGCTAAATGGCCGCTCTGAGCGGAAAATGCCCCTGGGCTCCTCGCCGGCTACCACCATGTTCATGTGAAATGGTGGATGTGTGAGGCTCCATTTGCGTCGACCGTCGCCGAAGTAGGTGTGGTGGTGATGCCCGCTCACCGGCATCGAGATCAGGTCTGTGTTCTCAACCGCGGGGCCGTGCAGTTCGAATCGCGAGTCATGCTCGAACCGCCAGATGGCCGCCGACAGCGTACCGCCGGAAGCCGTGATGTGCCGATCGGGCGCGAAACCCAGTCGGTGCGACACGTTTTCAGCAGTAATGAAGGCCGGTGCTCTCATGTGTTCACTCCATAACCTGCAGTACAGAGTCCAGTGTCTGTCCGGCCACGGCAGGACAACTAGCGAAGACTGGACGTCTTCCCCACAGATAGCGACATCCGCCGGCCACACCTCGCGCGCGATGACCCGGTTTGCGTCTCGTGCACATCGCACGCAGCCCAGACACGTCCTCGCCTTTTGATCGCGGTAAACACAACACGGGCGCCGCACCGGACGCCCCGGTCGCAACCGCGCTGTGGCGGTGCTCCCGTCAACATCGCGAAGGAACATGATGAGTGGTATCCGTCTGGACGGCGAAGATACGTCCGCGGGAACAGCAGTCAAGCTACCCGTACTCGGGCGCACGCACGACACGTTGAGTGTTGCCCGGCCTCCATTCCTCGCGCCGGTCGGCGCCCAGCGCAGTGACGGAGCGTACCGTTGGTGGCGCAGTGGCCCGCTGCCACACAACGGCTTTGGTTCCAGACGCAATCACTATGTCGTAGCTGATCGTTCGCGACCGCACGCGCTCGACCCACCATGCCAGGTGGTCGCTCTACGCCAATTGCTTGTGCACAGCCTTTTCACGATAGCCCTGGCGCTCGCAATTCTCATGCTGGTGGCGACGACCATCGGAAGGCTCGATTGGCTCGGAGTCGCGCCTTGCCGGCATTGCCCGCACCACGCGAATGCCTTCGACCAGCAGCCCTAAACCTGAAGGAGACTACGAAATGCCCGAATTCGGCGAAACCGCAATCGTTCTCGGGGCGAGCATTGCCGGGCTGATGGCTGCCCGCGTCCTGGCTGACTTCTACACCACGGTCATTGTGGTCGAACGTGATGTACCACCCGACGAACCCGTGGCAAGGCGCGGAGTGCCGCATGGCACCAGTCCCCACATTCCACAAGTGCGCGCAACACAGACGATGGAGGAGCTGTTTCCCGGTCTCCTCGACGAGATGGTCGTCAACGGCGCGCGGGTGTGGAAGGATGGTGACCTTTCGCGGATTTGGATGTCTTACGGCGGCCACGAGTTTCTCCGATCTGGCAGCATTCCCGACCCCGAGTCGGTGATCAAGTACTTCGTGAACCGGCCATTTCTCGAATGGATAATCTCGCGGAGGGTGCGCGCTATCCCGAACGTCGAATTCCTCGCCGGCCACGACGTGGTGAGCTTGACGTCGACCCCGGCCCGTAACCGGATCACCGGTGTCGTTGTGGCGCAGCACGACTCCGGAGCCGAAAGAACCCTCGCGGCCGAACTCGTGGTGGACGCGACCGGACGCGGTTCACGCACGCCGGTTTTTCTCGTCGATCTCGGCTATGACCGGCCTCGCGAAGACGAACTGATGGTGCACGCCGCCTACGCGAGCACGCAGCTGCGCGTGCCACACGAGATGCTGCGCGAGTACATGGCGGTCGGCGGCGCGTTGCCGAGCCGACCCATGGGGTTCGCAATGTTCGGCGGTGAAAATGACACCTACATGCTCGGGATTCAGATGATGGCGGGCGGGCAACCGCCCGCCGATCGCGACGCTCTGCTCGCCCGGCTGGCCGAGGTCGCACCGGCGCACGTGGTCGAGGCGGCGCGCCACGGCGAACCGCTCGGACCGCTGCGGCATCACCGGTTTCCGGCGAACCGGTGGCGTCGCTACGACAAGCTAACGCGCACACCCGACGGTCTGATAGTCGTCGGCGACGCGATGTGCAGCTTCAATCCGATTTATGGACAAGGCATGTCGATCGCGGCCGTCGAAGCTGTCATCCTTCGGGATTGTCTGCAGCACGGTGATCGCGGCCTTCCGCGGCGTTATTTTCGGGCTGCCGCCAAGGAGATTCGGATCGCATGGCGAACGGCAGTGGGCGCCGACCTGACGCTGCCCCAGATACCGGGGCGGCGGCCGCTGTCCATGCGGATCACCAACGCTTATCTACGTCGAGTGCTGGCCGCCGCCGAAACTGACCCGGTCGTAGTGCAGCAATTCATGCGGTTGATCGGCATGGTCGATCCTCCCTCGCGCCTGCTGCGCCCATCGATGCTGGTGCGTGTCCTCAGGAAATCGCGAAAGCGGGCGGAGGCAGACAAACCGGCACCCGAGACGTGCGCGATTCCGACTTAGTCGAACGCTTCTGCTACCCAAGGGGATACTGCGATGCAAACGTCGACATACGTGCTGATTCCGGGTGCCTGGCAAGGGGCGTGGTCTTGGTTACCGGTGGCTAAGCGACTTCGCGCAGCGGGCCATCGGGCGATCACGTTGACGCTGCCCGGTCTGGGCGACGGCGATGATCCGTCGGGTCTCGTCCTCAAAGACGCGATCGGTCACGTCGTCAACGAGGTGCGCCGCCGCGACCTCGACAACGTGACCCTGGTGGCGCACAGTTGGGGCGGCTATCCCGCCACGGGCGCGGCGCACCTGCTCGCCACGCGGGTAAGCAAGGTTGTCTACTTCAACGGGCTCGTGCCGGCTGTTGGTGGGTCGGTAATCGATGACGACCCCGACAGGCGTGAGTTAACGCTGCGGTTGATCGGCGAATCGCCCGTCGGCGCCGTCACGCCCGCGCTGGAATTCGTCGAGCGGATGTTAATGCAGGGCGTTGCGCCCGCGCTGCAGCGAATGGTGGCCGAACTGATGACCCCGCAGCCCGGTCGTTACTTCCTTGACACTCTCGACGTCGACGTGGCGACCCTTGGTGTCGACACCGCGTATATCGCCAGTGACCGCGATCATGCGCTGCCGTTTCCGGCGGCCGGATTCGCCGCCCGGCTCGGCGTTGCACCCGAGTTCGTCCCGGGCACGCATGTCAGCATGCTGACCCACCCCGACGAGGTGGCCAAGGCGATTTTGGCGACCTGAACGGCCTTGCCGCTCTTGGGGACTGACGGCGTGATCCGTCGAAGTCGTTGTTCTATCGGGAGATGATTGATGGACATTTACGAAGCGCTCTACACCACCAGGACGATGCGGCGGATGCGACCGGATCCGATTCCACTGGGGACCCAGAGCCGGATCCTCGATGCGGCGATCCGTGCCCCCAACGGCGGCAACACGCAGCGCTGGCATTTCCTGGTCGTCGACGACCCGGAACTCAAACGCCAGTTCGCCGAGCTGTATCGGCGCGGCCGGGAATTCGAGCACCGAGAATTCGAGACCGGAACCATGGCCCTGCCGGCGCCGGGCAGGGATCGTGCTGCCTACGCCGAGACGCTGCGCCAGGTTATCCGGTCGGGGAACTATCTCGCCGATCACTTCGACGAGGTCCCGTTGCTGCTATTCGTTTTCGCCATCGACGACCATGGCGGTGCCAACATCTTTCCGGCGATCTGGAGTGCCCTGCTCGCCGCACGCGCCGAAGGCGTCGGCGGTGTCATGACGACGCTGTTGCGCTACTTCCCCGATACGGTCAACAAATTACTAGGGGTGCCGGTTGAGCAGGGCTGGACGATGTCGGCCGTGGTGGCCTTCGGTTATCCGCTGGGCAGGTGGGGCGTGGCTGCCAACCGCCATCCCGTGCACGAGGTCTCATCGCGCAACCATTGGGGTGCGCCATTCGGCGTAACAGTGCCGCAACCGCTGTGGCCGAGTGCTGCTGCAGCGCCCGAGGACTACCGCCGCTTCGTCCCAGCCACCGGAAAGGGAACCCGTGACAATTTCTGACACACCATCATTCGACCGACGGACAGCTGGTCCCGCCAAGGTGATGCAGGAGTGCTGCTCGGCGCGTAGGTCGCCCAGACGATAACCGGGGTGGCCGATCCGGGCGTGGCGGATACGCTCGCCGCCGGACCGCTGCCGCTCGATGAGTTGGCCGGCAGAGTTGGGGCCGATCCCGATGCGTAGCACAGAGCTTTGCGCGCGTTGATCAGGTCCATGGGAAAGGTGCTGGGCGGCGGGTCCAGCATCAATGTGATGGCCTGGTCGCGAGGGGTCCTCCAAACGACGAAATCGTACCGCGGCGCGACGCGAGAGGAAGGCGCCGTTGGGTGGCCCCGTCACGTCGTAAGTATCGATGCGGTTATCCCGACCGCCGCGTTTTCTTCGGGCGTGGCCAACCAGTATCCGTACCGGCTCGCGGTCGCGGCAAAGTCCGCCATGTCTTGAGCAGTGGGTGGCGGGGAGCCAACGGGCCGGCCCACCTCCCGAAAGAAATCGCCCACGCGCGCCGTCGTGATGATCAGGTCGACGGCAGTTTCTTCGGAAACGTTGCGCAGCGCATGAGGGGCGCCGCCCGGAACCCGGACGTATTCGCCAGCGTGGGCATCGCGCCATTCCATGCCGTCGTCGCCTTCGACAAGGATCTGGTAACTGCCGGCGAGGATGTAGAAATCCTCAAAGTCGTCGTGACTGTGCAGGGGCACCGTCACCCCGGGCGGCATGCTTGCGCGCATCACGCATACCCGATCGTCGTCATGCGGCGTTATGAAGTCGACAATGACCCCGAAAACGATAGATCGTGCAGTGGGACCGCTCATTCGGGCCAGGTGTTGCCGAGGATGATGTCGACGAAGTTGTCGCGGTCGAAGGTGGGGTCGAAGTGCTGCAGCACGTCGGCATTGACCGTGCCAAAGGTGCTGTGCGGGCGGTGCTTCATTCCGTCGTTGAAGGCGGCCAGGATGCGCCGCTTGAAATCCGGGCGCGGATGGGCAGCAAGGACTGCGGCAAGGGCTTCTGGGGAAAGGTCATCACGGCCAATTCCCAGCACGTCGGTTTCGACACCAGCTGTGACCAGGGCAATTTCGGGTTCGAGGAACTCGGGTATTCCGGGAGTCGTGTGCAACGCGATGCCCAGCCACACCTTGTCGGCGTCGGCCTTGTCGCGGCCATGTTGCAGCAAGAACTCGCGCGCCGCATTGGCACTGTCTACCTCGAAGCGCAGCGCGGAGGTGCGGTAGCGCCGGGTAAGCCCCAGGTCATGAAACATCGCTCCGGCATAAAGCAACTCCAGGTCCGGTTGCAGGCCGCGGCGCTGACCCTGTAGCACACCAAATAGGAACACCCGGCGGGAATGGTCGAAAAGCAAGTCGTCTTCGGCGTCGCGGATGAACTCGGTGATCTCATGTACCAGTGCGGTGTCGGGTATGGCGATGCCGGCGATGGAGTCGATCGACTGGGTGGCCATGGTCTCGTTCTCCTTGAGTTGGTCTGTGTTGTTAGTTTGCGGGGTGGTGGGATATCCAACGGCTGCTGTTAGCGCCATCCTTTCCACAAATTGCGACATCCGCGTCGCCTAAGATGCGGCGGGACCGCTGAGGTCTTCGCCGAAGCCAACCGCTTCGGCGGGAACTCTATTCGCCGCAGATCGCATCGGTCGGCGGGCGCGATGTGACGACCGCGATAGTCGAATCCGCCGATACCGTCATGGTCGCCAGCGGTGACAGCGTGCGCTACAACGCCACCGAGCGTGCACGAATTGTCAGGGTTTACGGCGTGTTGCTGCGCAGACACGCACGCTCGCGGGTTCTGGTTCGAGGCCTACTTGGTGTTGTTGAACTTGGTGATGGCGTCGTCGAGCCGCTGCAGCGCCGAACCGTACGCGGCGAAGTCGCCCTTCTTCTGCGCGTCGCGCGCGGCGCTGATCGCCGCCTGAACCTCTTGCAGCGCAGCGGCTTTGGCCGGCGACAGGGTGGCCGCCGCGTCGGGAGCCGGCGGCACGGCCGACGGCGGGGCCGGTGCACCCGGCCCGGCGGCCGGCGCCGGGGGGGTCGCGGGCGGGCCCGCGTTCGGCGGGGCGCCGGCGTCGGTGGGCTCGATTCCGGTCGCGGCGGCCGCCGCGCCGGGCCCGAACAGCTTGGTGAGGGCATCCCCCACGGTGGGGCCGTAGCCGATCTTGTCGTTGTACATCATCGCCACCCGGATCAGCCGCGGGTAGCTCGACGCGGCGTCGCTGGCCCCCGGCGACGCGTAGACGGGTTCGACGTAGAGCAGCCCGCCCTGCGCCACCGGCAGGGTCAGCAGGTTGCCCCACTTGATCCGGTTTTGGTTGTCCCGCCCGATCTGACCGAGGTCGGTGGACACGTCGGGATCGGTGGTGATCGCGTTGTTGGCCAGCTTCGGGCCGTTGACGTTGCCGGGAATGGTCAACACCGTGATCTTGCCGTAGGTCGCGGGATCGGAGCTGGCACTGATGTAGGCGGCCAGGTAGTCGCGCTTGAACCTGTTCATCGCGCTGGTCAGCTGATACGACGCCGAATTGTCGTTCTTGAGAATGTTTTTCGCCACGATGTAGTAGGGCGGTTGGTAGCTGCTGGCCGTCGGGTTCGGGTCCAGCGGCACGTCCCAGAAATCCGAGGTGTTGAAGAACGTCACCGGGTCGTTGACGTGGTACTTGGCCAACAGCATGCGCTGCACCTTGAACATGTCCTCGGGGTAGCGCAGATGCTCGGCGAGTTCGGGGGTGATGTCGCTCTTCGGCTTGACCGTGCCGGGGAACACCCGCATCCAGGCCTTGAGCACCGGATCCTGTTCGTCTTGCTGGTAGAGCGTGACGGTGCCGTCGTAGGCGTCCACCGTGGCCTTCACCGAGTTGCGGATGTAGGAGACCTGCTTGTCGGGAGCCAGCCGGTTGAACGCCACTTCGGTGGAATCCGCTGTGGCGGAGGACAGCGAGGTCAACTCGGAATACGGGTAGTTGTCCAGCGTGGTGTAGCCGTCGAGGATCCACACCAACCGCTTGTTGACGATCGCCGGGTACACCGCGCTGTCGGTGGTCAGCCACGGCGCCACCGCTTCCACGCGCTGCGCGGGATCGCGGTTGAACAAGATCTTGCTGTTGGAGCCAATCACCGTGGAGAACAAGAAGTTTCGCTCGGCGAACTTCGCCGCGAACACGCTGCGGGACAACCAGTTGCCGATCGGGACGCCGCCGCTGCCGCCGTAGGTGTAGCGCTTGGTGTCGGTGTTGGTTTCGTAGTCGTATTCGCGGTCGTCGCCGTTCTTGCCGACGATCGCATAGTCGGCCGAGGTATTCGAGATCACCGGGCCGAAGTAGACCCGCGGCTGCTCCAGCGGCGCCGGCCCGTCGGAAACCACCCCGCCGTTGGCGCCGACGACGTTGACCAGAAACTGGGGATACCCGCCGTTTTGGTTCGGGTCGTTGGCGATACCGCGCACGGTGTTGGCCGGGGAGGCGATGAAGCCGTTGCCGTGGGTGTAGACGGTATGCCGGTTGATCCAGTCGCGTTGGTTGTCGATCAGCCGGTCCGGGTTGAGTTCGCGGGCGGCCACGACGTAGTCGCGCAGCGCGCCGTTGCGGTCCACGTAGCGGTCGATGGACAGCTGGTCGGGGAAGTAGTAGAAGTTCTTGCCCTGCTGGAACTGGGTGAACGTCGGGCTGATGATCGTCGGGTCGAGCAGCCGGATGTTCGAGGTGGTGGCGCGGTCGGTGGCGACCTGCTGGGCGGTCGCCGGCGCGTCGCCGTTGTAATTGCGGTAGCTCACCACGTCTTCGGTGAGGCCGTAGGCCTGCCGTGTCGCGAGGATACTTCGACTGATGTACTCGCTTTCCTTGCGCGCGGCATCGGGCTTGACGCTGATCTGCTCGACGATCAACGGCCAGCCCGCGCCCACGATCAGCGACGACAACAGCAGCAGCACCAGGCCGATGGCCGGAATCCGCAAGTCCCGCAAGGTGATCGCGGAGAACACCGCGCCGGCGCAGATCAGTGCGATCGCCATCAGGATCAGCTTGGCTGGGAGCACGGCGTTGATGTCGGTGTAGCCGGCGCCGGTGAACGGCTTGCCGCCACGGGTATGCGAGAGCAGCTCGTAGCGATCCAGCCAATAGGCGATGGCCTTGAGCAGCACCAGGACACCTACCGCGGTGACCAGCTGAATGCGCGCCGAGCGGCTCAGCGCGCCGGCGCGTCCCGACAGCCGGATACCACCAAAGATGTAGTGCGCCACCAGGTTCGCCATGAAGGCGAGGAACGCCGCGATGAACAGGTAGCTGAGCACCAGCCGGTAGAACGGCAACTCGAACGCGTAGAAACCGAGGTCCTTGCCGAACTGCGGATCGCGTATCCCGAAGGTGCCGCCGTGCAAGAACAGCTGGATTCGCACCCAATAGCTCTGCGCCACCACGCCGGCCAGCAACCCGATCGCGGCCGGGATCCCGATGCCGAGCAGTCGCAGCCGCGACATCACCAACGCGCGATACCGTGCCACCGGGTCGCTGTCGCTACTCGGCACGAAGACCGGCCGGGTGCGATAGGCCAGCGCCATCCCGGCGAACACGATGCCGCCCACCAGGATCCCGGCCACCAGGAACACCACGATGCGGGTCACCAGCACGGTGGTGAACACCGAGCGGTAACCCAACTCACCGAACCACAGCCAGTCCACGTACGCGTCGATCAATCGCGGACCCGCAAGCAACAAGACGATCACACCGAGTGCGATCAGGATCAGAATCCGGCTACGCCGAGTCAGTTTCGGCATCCTCGCGGTGGGCCGCATCCCCACTAGCTACGCTCCCTGCTCGATGTGTAGACGATCACAACTCTACGCACGGGCTAACAACTCGGCGGCTGTCCGCCGGACGTCACCGCGTGCAGCGCGTCCACCGCTTGGCCGAGGGTCTCGACTTTCACCAGCCGCAAGCCGGCCTGGCGATTGGAGGTGGCCTCATAGCAGTTCTTGGCCGGCACCAAGAACACCGTGGCGCCGGCCGACCGGGCGGCGGCCATCTTGTGTCCGATGCCGCCAATGGGTCCCACCTTGCCGTCGACGCTGATCGTGCCGGTGCCCGCGACGAACGTCGATCCCGCCAAGTCACCGGTGGTGAGCTTGTCGACGACCGCCAGGCTGAACATCAATCCCGCCGAGGGCCCGCCCACGTTGGCCAGGTTGAAGTCCACGCTGAACGGCGCCCACGGCGCGTCCAGCACCGCGACGCCCATGTAGCCGTAGTCGCGATCTTTGTTGCTGCCCAACGTGATCTGTGTGGTTCCGGCCGGTTCGTTCTTGCGCCGGTAGTCGATGGTGACCACCTGCCCGGGCTTGGTCTTCTTCAGGTAGTCGGTGAACTGCTCGACGTTGGCCACCGGGTGCCCGTCGACCATGTCCAAGGCGTCACCGGCTTTGAGCTTGCCGACTGACGGACCGGGGTCGTTGACTGTCGCGGCGGTCACGGCCGACGGGTACTTCAAATACCCCAAGGCCGCGTACTCGGCGCTGTCCTCGGAGTTCTTGAAATCGGTGTTATTGGCCTTGTCGACCTCCTCGCGCGACTTCCCCGGCGGGTAGACCAGATCGCGGGGCATCAGCTGTTCCTGGCCGGACAGCCACAGCGTGAGCGCCTCCCCCAACGTCAGATCGTCACGCTGGGACACCGTGGTCATGTTGAGGTGGCCCGATGTGGGATGGGTCTGGGTGCCCTGGATCGCGACCACCTGCTTGCCGTCCACCTCACCCAACGTGTCAAAGGTGGGGCCCGGGCCCAGCGACACAAAGGGCACGGTGACCACCGCGAGCAACACGCCGAAAACCAGGACGGGTGCCAGCGCGACCATCAACGTCAGAATCCGCCTGTTCACGCCGCTAACACTAGACGGACCGGCCCGGCCCGGTTCAGCTGAGAGCGTGACCGAGACCGCGCGATCTGTTCCGCCGGTGGGTACCGTTGACGTTATGGCTGACCCGCCTTTCGGCTTCTCCGATTCGTCTCGGGGAGACGACTCCTCCAAAGACGAGTCGGGCCGCGACAAGCCCGGCAAGAACGATCCGTCCGACCCGCTGGCCGCGTTCGGCATCAGCGGCGACTTCGGCATGGGCGATTTGGGGCAGATCTTCACCCAGCTGGGTCAGATGTTCAGCAACGCGGGCAACGCCATGGCAGGGGGAGTGCCGGGCACACAGTCCGGGCCGATCAACTACGACCTGGCCAAGCGGGTCGCGTCGAATTCCATCGGGTTCGTCGCGCCGATCCCGGCGACCACGCACGCGGCGATCAACGACGCGGTGCACCTCGCCGAGACCTGGCTGGACGGCGCCACCGCCCTGCCGGCGGGCACGCACAAGGCGGAAGGCTGGAGCCCCGACGACTGGGTGAACAACACCATGGCCACCTGGCAGCGGCTGTGCGATCCGATGGCCGAGCAGATCTCCACGGTGTGGGCGGGATCGCTGCCCGAGGAGGCCAAGACCATGGCCGGCCCGCTGCTGTCGATGATGTCGCAGATGGGCGGCATGGCGTTCGGCTCCCAGCTCGGTCAGGCACTGGGCCGGCTGTCCCGCGAGGTGGTGACCTCCACCGACATCGGTCTGCCGTTGGGCCCCAAAGGGGTGGCCGCGATCATGCCCGACGCCCTGGACTCCTTCGCCTCCGGGCTCGAGCAGCCGCGCAGCGAGATCCTGACGTTCCTGGCCGCCCGGGAGGCCGCGCACCACCGGCTGTTCAGTCACGTGCCGTGGCTGTCCAGTCAGCTGCTGGGCGCCGTCGAGGCCTACGCCAAGGGCATGAAGATCGATATGTCGGGGATCGAGGAACTCGCCCGCGACTTCAATCCGGCCTCGCTGTCGGACCCGGCCGCCATCGAGAACCTGCTCGGCCAGGGCGTATTCGAGCCCAAGGCGACGCCGGCGCAGACCCAGGCGCTGGAACGGCTGGAAACGCTGCTCGCGCTGATCGAGGGCTGGGTGCAGGTCGTGGTCACCGCAGCCCTGGGCGAGCGGATTCCGGGCGCGGCCGCGCTGGGCGAGACCCTGCGGCGGCGGAGGGCCAGCGGCGGCCCGGCCGAGCAGACGTTCGCCACGCTGGTCGGCCTGGAGCTGCGGCCCCGCAAGATGCGCGAGGCCGCGGCGCTGTGGGAGCGCCTGACCCAGGCCGCCGGCGCCGACGCGCGCGACGCCATCTGGCAACACCCGGATCTGCTGCCCGCCGCGGACGATCTCGACGATCCGGCCGGCTTCATCGACCGGGTCATCGGCGGCGACA
Organism: Mycobacterium conspicuum; assembly: GCF_010730195.1. Taxonomy (NCBI): domain Bacteria; kingdom Bacillati; phylum Actinomycetota; class Actinomycetes; order Mycobacteriales; family Mycobacteriaceae; genus Mycobacterium; species Mycobacterium conspicuum. The sequence goes on along the minus strand of NZ_AP022613.1, from coordinate 1,031,558 downwards.
CCAGCGGTCTGGACGAGGCGATCGCCCAGCTCGAGCGAGACGGCGACCGGGAAGACCCCGGCCCCGGCGGGCCTGTGGATAACTGATCGGGGCTTCCGCCCCGGCGTGGCACAGTTTCAGCTCATGCCGGGCACCGCGCTTTCCCTCTATGCGCTGGACCCGGCCATGCCGGTGTTGCTGCGGCCCGACGGCGCGGTCCAGGTGGGCTGGGACCCGCGCCGGGCGGTGCTCGTGCGCCCGCCGTCGGGCCTGACGGCGGCCGAGCTGGCCGCGCTGCTGCGGTCGATGCGCTCACCGACGTCGCTCACCGAGCTGCGCCACCAGTCGGTAGCCGACGACGACCTGGCCGACCTCGTCAGGCAGCTGGTGGGCGCCGGGGTCGCGACCCGCGGACGCCGCCAGTCCGGCGGCCGTGCCGCGTCGATCCGGGTGCACGGTCGCGGCCCGCTGTCTGACCTGCTCGTCGACGGATTGCGCGGCTCGGGTGCCCGGGTCACGCAGAGCAGCCAGCCGCACGCCGCGGTCACGTCGGCCGCCGTCGATCTGGTGATCCTGTCCGACTCCCTCGTCGCCGACCCGCGCATGGTCCGCGACCTGCACAGCCAGGGCGTCCCGCATCTCCCGGTCCGGGTGCGTGACGGCATCGGGCTGGTGGGGCCACTCGTCATCCCCGGCGTGACCAGTTGTTTGGCCTGCGCCGATTTGCACCGCAGCGACCGCGACGCCGCGTGGCCGGCCATCGCCGCGCAGCTTCGCGACGCCGTCGGGGTGGCTGACCGCGCCACCATGCTGGCGACGGCGGCGCTGGCGCTCAGCCAGGTGAATCGGGTGATCGCCGCCGTGCGCGGGCAGGAGGCGGTGCCCGATCCCGGGCCGCCGGCGGCGCTGAACGCGACGCTTGAGTTCGATCTCAACGCGGGTTCGATCGTCGCGCGGCCGTGGAGCAGACACCCGTTGTGCTCGTGTTGACGCGATTCACGCTCAAAGGGCGCCGACCGTCATGGACAATAGGCATGTGTCAGAGATCAAACGTGGCCGCGCGGCGCGCAACGCGAAGCTGGCCAGTATCCCGGTCGGCTTCGCCGGCCGGGCGGCGCTCGGGGTCGGCAAACGGCTGGCCGGCAAGTCCAAGGACGAGGTCCAGGCCGAGCTGCTGGAAAAGGCCGCCAATCAGTTGTTCACCGTCCTGGGCGAGCTCAAGGGCGGGGCGATGAAGGTCGGCCAGGCCTTGTCGGTGATGGAGGCCGCGATCCCCGAGCAGTTCGGCGAGCCCTACCGCGAGGCCCTGACCAAGCTGCAGAAGGACGCTCCACCGCTGCCCGCGGCCAAGGTGCACCGGGTGCTCGACGCGCAGCTGGGCACCAAGTGGCGCACCCGGTTCAGCTCCTTCGACGACACCCCGGTGGCCTCGGCCAGCATCGGCCAGGTGCACAAGGCGGTGTGGTCCGACGGTCGCGAGGTCGCGGTCAAGATCCAGTACCCGGGTGCCGACGAGGCGTTGCGGGCCGACCTGAAGACCATGACCCGCATGGTCGGGGTGTTCAAACAGCTCAACCCGGGCGCCGACATCCAAGGCGTGGTCGACGAGCTGATCGAGCGCACCGAGATGGAACTCGACTACCGGCTGGAGGCCGACAACCAGCGCGCCTTCGCCAAGGCGTATCGGGGGCACCCGCACTTCGGCGTGCCACGCATCGTGGCCAGCGCACCGAAGGTGGTGATCCAGGAATGGATCCAGGGCATTCCGCTGGCCGAAATCATTCGCAACGGAACCACCGAACAGCGCGACCTGATGGGCACGCGCCTGCTGGAACTCACCTTCGACGCGCCCAGCCGGCTGGGCCTGATGCACGGCGACGCCCACCCCGGGAACTTCATGCTGCTGCCCGACGGCCGAATGGGCGTCATCGACTTCGGTGCGGTCGCGCCCCTGTCGGACGGCCTGCCGATCGAGCTGGGCACGGCCATCCGGCTGGCCCGCGACAAGGACTATGACCTGCTGATGCCGACCATGGAGAAGGCCGGGTTCATTCAACGCGGCCAACAGGTATCGGTGCGCGAAATCGAGGAGATGCTGCGCCAATACGTCGAACCCATCGAGGTCGAGGTGTTCCACTACACCCGCAAGTGGCTGCAGAAAATGACCGTGGCCCAGATGGGTATCGAACGCTCGATGGCGCAGCTCAAGGCGGCGCGGCAGATGGACCTCCCGCCCAAACTGATCATCCCGATGCGCGTGATCGCGTCGGTGTCGGCGATCCTCTGCCAGCTGGACGCGCACGTGCCGATCAGGCGGCTGATGATCGACCTGGTCCCCGGCTTCGCCGAGCCCGACGTCGCCGCCGTCTAGGCCGCTACCTCTTCTTTCCGGTCCCTACGCGGCCTGCCGCGCGGGCGTTTGTGGCTCACGATCGAGCCGCGGTCGAAGATCTCACCGCCCCACACACCCCACGGCTCGGCGCGCTCCAGCGCGGCCGCCAGGCACTGCCGCCGCACCGGGCAGCTCGCGCAGAGCGCCTTGGCGCGCTCCAGGCCGTCGGGGGTCTCGGCGAACCACAGGTCGGGTTCGCCGAGGTGACATGGCAACTCGGGGACTGTCGGTGCCGACATGTCCGCTTCACCTGCTTCCTGGTCTGGGTGGCTGTCTTTTCGGTGATCCGGACCAGGTCGGGAGGTGTTCTCGGCGGAATTCTTCCCAAAATTATCGCCACGGATCCTGGTGACTTCGGGTCCGTGGCCATCTGATGTGGGGTTACTGCGCTACAGATAACCCCGATCCACGAACGCGTCAGTCGCGGCGGCGGCGGCGTGGTGCTTACCCGCGGCCGCCGGCATAGCGGCGGCGGCATGGGCGGGATGGGCGGCCGCCACCGCTACGTCGAACGCGTTGCGACTAATCATCTGGCCACCCTCCTCTCACACACGGCCGGTAAGAACGCGGTTTCGAGGGTAAATGGTAGCAGCCGCTGCTGACAAACGATTTTCTGACCTGCGCGTTTGGTATTCAGGCGCGGGCGCGGACCAACTCGAGCACGTCGGGACCGTACTGCTCGAGCTTGCGGGCGCCGATGCCCGGGATCGCGATCAGGGCCGCGTCGTCGTTGGGCCGCATCTCGGCGATCGCGATCAAGGTGTTGTCGCTGAACACGATGTAGGCCGGCACGTTCTGTTCTTTCGCGACGCCGGTTCGCCAGTCCTTGAGCTGCAGCAGCAACTCGTCGTCGACGTCGCCGGCGCAGGTTTCGCAGCGCCGCAGCATCACCGCGGCCGGCGTGGTGAGGTTGTTGTTGCAGATCCGGCAGCGCGTCGGCGTGCCCCGGCTGCGACGGGACTTGGCCTGCGTCGGATCGTGGCGGGTCTGCGGCGCGATGCCGTTGAGGAACCGCGACGGCTTGCGGCTCTGCCGCCCGCCGGGGCTGCGCGCCAACGCCCAGCTGAGCGCCAAATGCACTCGGGCCCTGGTGATTCCGACGTAGAGCAGTCGGCGCTCTTCCTCGACGGGTTCACTTTCCGCGCCGTGCGCCAACGCGTGCGAGATGGGCAGCGTGCCGTCGGCGAGGCCGACCAAAAACACCGCGTCCCACTCCAGCCCCTTGGCGGCGTGCAGCGACGCCAGCGTGACGCCCTGCACCACCGGCGGGTGCCGTGAATCGGCCCGGGTGCGCAGCTCGACCACCAGCCCGGGCAGGTCCAGGTGCGGACGCTGGGCGACTTCGTCGTCGACCAGCTGGGCCAGGGCCGTCAGCGCCTCCCAGCGTTCCCGCGCGCGTGTGCCGTCGGGTTCCTCGGCGGTCAGCCCCAGCGGTTCCAGGACGACGCGCACCACCTCGGGCAGTGGTCCTTCAGCCCCGCGCTCGGCGGCACGCTGCAGCGCCAACATCGCCTGCTTGATCTCCTGGCGGTTGAAAAACCCCTCGCCGCCGCGCACCTGGTAGGCGATGCCCGCCTCGGTCAGCGCCTCCTCGTACACCTCGGACTGGGCGTTGACCCGGTAGAGCACCGCGATCTCGGATGGCGGGGTGCCGGATTCGATGAGCCGGGCGATCGCCGCCGCGACCCCGGCGGCCTCGGCGTGTTCGTCGGGATGCTCGTGAAACGACGGGGCGGGACCCGGTTCGCGCTGGCCGACCAGTTGCAGCTTGCTGCCCGCGACCCGGCCCCGCGCCGCGGCGATCACCTGGTTGGCCAACGACACCACCTGCGGGGTGGATCGGTAGTCGCGCTCCAGGCGCACCACCGTGGCGTCCGGGAACCGCCGCGAGAAATCGAGCAAAAAGCGCGGGGAGGCGCCGGTGAACGAGTAGATGGTCTGGTTCGGGTCGCCGACGACGGTCAGGTCATCCCGATCACCCAGCCAGGCCGAGAGCACCCGCTGCTGCAACGGGGTGACGTCCTGGTACTCGTCGACGACGAAACAGCGGTAGCGGTCGCGGAACTCCTCGGCCACGGCGGCGTCGTTTTCGATCGCGGCCGCGGTGTGCAGCAGCAGGTCGTCGAAGTCGAGCAGGGTGATCGATTCGTCGCGAACCTTCAGCGCCTCGTACGCCGCGTAGACGGTCGCGACCTTCTCGGCGTCCAGCGGAATGTCGCGCGCGGCGGCGGCCACGGCGGCCGGGTACTGCTCGGGCCCGATCAGCGAGGCCTTGGCCCACTCGATCTCGCCGGCCAGGTCGCGCACGTCGTCGGTGCTGGTGTTCAGCCTGCAGCGGCTGGCGGCGCGGGCCACGACGGCGAACTTGCTGTCCAGCAACTGCCAGCCGGTGTCGCCGATGACCCGCGGCCAGAAGTACCGCAGCTGGCGGCGCGCCGCGGCGTGAAACGTCAGCGCCTGCACGGAGCCGATGCCCGGACTCGCACCTCCGGCGGCTTCCAGCGCCCGCAGCCGGGAGCGCATCTCACCCGCAGCACGCTGGGTGAATGTCACCGCCAGCACCTGACCCGGGGCGACGTGACCGCTCGCGACGAGCTGAGCAATCCGCGCGGTGATGGTGCGGGTCTTGCCCGTCCCGGCTCCCGCGAGCACGCAGACCGGTCCGCGCGCGGCCAGGACGGCCTCGCGCTGCTCGTCGTCCAGTCCGGCGGTCAGTGCGTCGGCGACCATCGGCATGGGCTCCATCTTGGCAGCGACGGGCGACAAATCTGGTGCAGCGCCACGCGGCGAATCCCCTCCCCCCGCACGGGATGCATTGTCACCGGGCTACGTTATCGAGCTATGACCAATGCTGCCCTCACGATGTACAGCACGCCCTGGTGCGGCTACTGCCATCGCCTCAAGACAGCGCTGAAGGCGAGCGGGATCGCCTACGACGAGGTCGACATCGAACAGGATCCCGCGGCCGCCGAATTCGTCGGCTCGGTGAACGGCGGCAACCACGTGGTGCCGACGGTGAAGTTCGCCGACGGGTCGACGCTGACCAACCCGAGCGCGGCCGAGATCAAGGCGAAGCTGGCCGCGAATTCGGACTAGTTGCTAATTGGCGCGAGCTGTCACGCGCCACAGTTTTTCGCGGCGGCAGGGGTGCAATAGACGCCGCTTGCCGGGCCCGCATTCAGTTGAATGGTCGGCCCAAAAGGCTGCGGAACCAGCCGGGCCGATATCGGCCCGGCGTTACCACCCTGACCGGTGTCGGTGAGGATGTTCCCGTTGGCCGTGTCGCCCCAGACGGAGGTCAACACGAAGGTGGCGACGGATCGGCGCACCGCGGCCGGCGGACAGCCCGGGCAGGCATTGAAATCCGGGTAGGTGAAATGGCCGTTGCCGCCGCCGTCGATGACAAGAGCCTGCTTCATCCCGGCCCACGATCCGACGAACGGTTCGATCCCCGGCAGGTCGGCGTGGGCGGGTGCCGCGAAGGCAACTGCGGCGATGCCCAGCGCTGCGAGCGCAAACTTGTTCATGAACGGCGAGTATTACATTTGTTCACCGGGCGGTCCCTAGCCACCGCGTTTGCGGGTCGGCGCCCGAGCAACCTAGTCGCTGGCGGCCCAGGATTCGATGATCACCCGGGCGATCGAAATCGATCCGGGCAGTAGCAGTTTCGACTCTGAGGCGCTCGACCAATCGCCGGCGTCCAGCGCTTGGCGCACCTCGTCGCGGGTGAACCACGCCGCCTCGGCGATCTCGCCGTCGTTGAACGAGAACGGCTCGTCGGGGTCACCGACGGCGTGGAAGCCGACCATCAGCGAGCGCGGGAACGGCCACGGCTGGCTGCCCAAATAGCGGACATCGCGCACGGTCAGGCCGATCTCTTCGCGGATCTCGCGCGCGACGCAGACCTCGAACGACTCGCCGGCCTCGACGAACCCGGCCAGCAGCGAGAACATCCGCTCGGGCCACACCGCCTGGCGGGCCAGCACCGCGCGGTCGCCGCCGTCATGGACCAGACAGATCACCGCCGGGTCGATGCGCGGGAACTCCTCGTGACCGGTCAGCGGGTTGACGCGGGACCAGCCGGCCCTGGACGCCTTGGTCGCCGAACCGTCCGTCGCGCTAAATCGCGCGCTGTCATGCCAATTCAGCAGCGCGATCGCCGACGACACCAGCTGACTGCTGGTGTCGTCGAAGATCGGGCCGAGGCTGCGCAGGTTGAGCACCTCGGTTTCGACGCCCTCGGGTGCTTCCAGCGCGCCCCGGATACCCCAGACATGCCGGCCGCCCTCGATGCGGCCCAGAAACACCGCGTCCGGCGGCGGCTTGTCGCCCAGCCCGGCCGTGGAGCCGAGCACCACCCTGCCGTTGGCGACCAGCACCTGATTGCGGGAATCGACGCGCAACAGCGCCGCATCCGCCCAACCGGCGATGGCCGCGTCGACGTCGGTGCGCACCTGATCGGCCCGGTCGGCGCCGACGCGCGACAGTAGCGGAACGGACCGCAGCTGGAAGTCCACGCGGTCTAGTGTCCCGCCTGCCGGATGTAGAGCAGCCGGTCGGTGGCCTCGATGGCGTCCACCTCGGGCGCACCGATGCGCAGCAGGTGGCCGTCGCGCACCACACCGAGCACGATGTCGCGCAGATGGCGCGGGGATCCGCCAATCTCGGTCTCCTCCACCTCGCGTTCGGCAATCGCCAGCCCGGCCTGCGGCGTCAGCAGATCCTCGATCATCTCCACGACGCTGGGTGTGGTGGTGGCAATGCCGAGCAGCCGACCGGCGGTCTCCGAGGAGACCACCACCGAATCGGCGCCCGACTGCTTCAGCAGGTGTTGGTTCTCGGCCTCGCGGATCGACGCCACGATCTTGGCCTTGGGGGCAATCTCGCGGGCCGTGAGCGTCACCAAGACCGCGGTGTCGTCGCGGTTGGTGGCGACGATGATCGAGGCCGCGTGCTGCGCGCCGGCCAACCGCAGCACGTCGGACCGGGTGGCGTCGCCGTGCACGGTGACCAGGCCGGCGGTAGCGGCGTGTTCGAGCGCGGTGCGATCGGTGTCGACGACGACGATCTCGCCCTGGGCTTCCTCGTCCGCGAGCCTGGCGGCGACCGCGGTCTTGCCCTTGGTGCCATAGCCGATCACGACGGTGTGGTTGCGCACTCTGCTCCTCCAACGCTGAATCTTCCATGCCTGCCGGGACCGCTCGGACAGCACCTCGAGCGTCGTGCCCACCAACACAGCCAGGAAGGCGATCCGCAGGGGCGTAAAGACCAGGGTGTTGATCAAACGCGCGGCCTCGCTGTAGGGGGTGATGTCGCCGTAGCCGGTCGTCGACAGCGACACCGCCGAGAAGTAGAGGCAGTCCAGGAAGCTGATGTCGGCGCCGCGCACATCGCGGTAGCCGCCTCGGTCCAGGTAGACGAACAGGGTCGCGGCGAACAACACCGCCACGGCGATCACCATTCGGCGGGTGATCACCCGCACGGGGCTGGCGGGGTCTTCCGGGATGCGCAGCACACCGACCAACAGGTGCCCGGGTTTGGCGGTCAGCGTCTGATCGAGACCGCTCAGCAACCTACCCCTGCGCACGGCACCTATGTAACCACGATCTACGTGGGGCCACCGGCGGTGACAGCGAGCAGTGCGGTCAGCTCGGCCGGATCGGGCAGATCCTCCGGGACGACGGTGACGCCGGTGCGCACGTAGTAGAAGGCGGCGCGGATCGACGATACCGGGCATCCGGACAACGCGGCCCACGCCAGCCGATACACGGCGAGTTGGACGGCGGCCTGGCGCAGGGCTTCCGGTCCACGCGGTGGCTCCCCGGTCTTCCAGTCCACCACGGTGGCACCGCCGTCGGGGTCGGCGAACACCGCGTCGATGCGGCCACGCAGCACGGTGTCGGCGATGGGCATTTCGAAGGGCACCTCCACCGCAATGGGGGTGCGGGTCGCCCACTGCGATCGACCGAAGGCCGCCTGCAGCGCGGCCAGTTCCTCGGTGTCGCCGACGTCGGAGTCCGCCGCGCCGGGCAGGTCGCCGAGCTCGAACAGCCGCTCTGCGCCGTAGAACCGCTGAACCCAGGAGTGAAATGCGTTGCCCAGCAAGGCATGTGGGTCGGGTCGGCTCGGCAGCCGATGCATCAGCCGCTGCGCCGCGCCCGCCGGGTCGCGGGCCAGGTCCACCAGCGCGCTGACCGACAGTTGGCTGGGCAGCGCGACCCGGTCGCCGCAAATGGCCGGTTGCGCGGCGCGGGCACGTTCGGCCAACAGCGCATCCACATCGGCGACCCAGCCGTCGACGTCGCCGCCCGACGGGGCGGGGTCGTCCGTGTCGGCCGCCATCGCCCGGGCCACCAGCGCCGCCCCGCGTTCGACGTCGCCGCGGCGCCCCGCCAGCGGATCGGCGGGCCACACCGCTTCGATGGCGCTGTCGCGCAGCGGATTTCGCTCACCGTCGGCGGGCGCGGGCGTCCAGTGTTCCACCACGCCGCACGGATCTCCGGCCGCGGCGGAACGGTCGATCACGTCCTTGATTTCGCACAGGAAATCCGACGGGCCGCGCGGCTTGATCCCGGTGCAACCCCAGTGATGCCCGGACACCAGCAGGGTGTCCTCGGCGCGCGTGATCCCGACGTACAACAGCCGGCGCTCCTCGTCGACGCGCCGCTGATCGAGCTGGCGGCGATGCGCAGAGATCTTGTCCGACAGCTGCTTTCGGTTGGTGACGTCGGAGGTGTCCAGCACCGGTATGCCGAGCGCGCCCGCGCGGGCGCGGTCGCCGCGCAGCAGCGGCGGCAGTTCGGCCGCGTCGGTGAGCCAGCTGCTGCGCGACGCCGTGGACGGGAATACCCCACCGGACAGGTGTGCCACCGCCACCACCTGCCACTCCAGGCCCTTCGCCGCGTGCACGGTAAGGACCTGGACCCGGTCCTTGGCGACCGCCGACTGGGCCGGCGCCAAACCGTTCTCCACCGCCTCGGCCGCGTCCAGGTAGCTCAGCAGGCCGGCAACCGACGGCGCTTCCGATGTGACGCCGGCGCGTTCGGCGTAGTCGGCGACCACATCGGCGAACGCGTCGAGGTGCTCGGCGCCCGTCCAGCCCGCCGAGGCGGCCACCGCGGCCCGCACTTCGCAGTCGATGCCCAGCACGCGCCGCAGCTCGGCGACCAGATCGGGCAGGGAATGACCGAGGTGGCCGCGCAGCGCGTGGAGTTCGCCGGCCAGGGCGCAGATGCGCTGATACCCCGCGGCCGAATACGGGCCGGCCGGGCCGGGGTCGCTGATCGCGTCGGCCAGGCACGCGCTGTCGGTGTCCGGCCCGGCCGCCATGGCGATCGACTCGGGGGTGGGCGCCTCGGGCCGCCCCCCGGCGAGGGCAACCGCGCGGCGCCACAGCGCCGCGATGTCCCGAGCCCCGAGCCGCCATCGCGGACCGGTCAGCACCCGCATCGCGGCCGCGCCGGCCGTCGGGTCGGCGACCAGCCGCAGCATGGCCACCAGCTCGGCGACCTCGGGCACCGAGAGCAGGCCGGCCAGGCCGACGACCTCGACGGGAATTTTCCGCGCGCGCAAGGCATCCGCGATGGGTGCGGCGTCGGCGTTGCGGCGGACCAGGACCGCGGCGGTCGGCGGGCTGACGCCCTCGGCCCGCGCGCGCTGGTACCGCGCGTGCAGGTGGTCGGCGATCCATTCGCGTTCGGCGCGCACGTCGGGAAGCAACGCGCAACGGACGGTGCCGGGCGCGGCGTCCGGGCGCGGGCGCAGCGCCTGCACCGCCACCGACCCCCTATTTCGGAGTCGCGCCTCGGCCGAGACGGCGTTGGCGACGTGCAGCGCCTGCGGCGGGTTGCGCCAGCTGGTCCGCAGCTCGAGAACCGGCGCGGGAGTGCCGTCGGAGCGCGGGAAGTCGGTGCAGAAGCGCGGCAGGTTGGTCGCCGAGGCGCCGCGCCAGCCGTAGATCGACTGGATCGGGTCGCCGACGGCCGTGAGCGCCAGCCCGTCATCGCGGCCGCCCCCGAACAGCGCCGACAGCGCGACCCGCTGGGCGTGCCCGGTGTCCTGGTACTCGTCGAGCAGCACCACCCGATACCGGCCGCGCAGGTCCTGGCCGACCTGCGGGAACTCCGCAGCAAGCCGTGCGGCGCAGGCCATTTGCGCACCGAAGTCCAGCACCTTCGCGGCGCGCATGCGCTCGGCCAGCGCGTCGAGCAGCGGCACCAGCTCGGCGCGTTCGGTCTGGGCCGCCAGCAACCGCACCAGCCATTGGCTGGGGCCGCGCTCGCGCTGATACGGACCGGCCGGCAGCTGGGTGATCAGCCGCTCCAACTCCACATGGGTGTCACGGAGCTGGCAGGTGTCCACCAGGTGCTCGGCGAGCTGACCCCACAGCCGCAGCACCATCGACGTCACCGCGGCGGGTGTCTTGCCGGTGTGCAGCTCGCCGGCGTAGCCGTTGACGACGTCGAAGGCCAGCTGCCACAACTCGGTCTCGCTGAGCAGCCGGGCGTCGGGCTCGACGGGCAGCAGCAGGCCGTAGTCGCGCAGCAGCGAGCCGGCGAACGCGTGATAGGTGCTGACCAGGGGGGTATCGGCCGCGTCGGCCGGTGCGGCGGGGCCGGTCGTGCTCAACCCGATGCCGGACAGCCGCGCCAGCCGGGACCGCACCCGGCGCAGCAGCTGACCCGCGGCCTTGCGGGTGAACGTCAATCCCAGCACCTGGCCCGGTTCGGCGTAGCCGTTGGCGACGAGCCACACCACCCGCGCGGCCATGGTCTCGGTCTTTCCGGCGCCCGCCCCCGCGATGACGACCAGCGGGCCCGGGGGCGCGGCGATGACCGCGCTCTGCTCCTCGGTGGGCGGGAAAAGCCCTAGGGCGCTTGCTAATTCAGCGGGACTGTAGCGCGTCACCGGGCCGTCCCTTCGGCGTGTGCGGGACACGACGGCCGCAACGGGCAGTGCGTGCACCCGTCGTTGCGCCGGGCGAGGAACCGCGGCCCCGCCGTCGCCTCGGCCGCCCGCCGGATGAGATCACGCCATTCTTCAAGCGCGGCGGGTGTCAACGGATCCTGTTGGCGCTCAACGACTCCCGAGGCACCGGTCTTGGCCGGGTAGACCAGGCGGGCACCGCCGGGCTCGGCCCCTTCGACACCCCCGGGCACCAGGCCTTCGGCCACCGCCAGCTGGTACATCGCCAGCTGGGCGTGCTGTTGGGTGTCGTCCTTGCTGGCGGGTGTCTTGCCGGTCTTGACGTCGACGATCACCAGTCGCCCGGCGGCGTCGCGCTCCAGGCGGTCGATGCGACCGCGCAGCCGAACCTCTCCCCCCTCCCCGCGCCGCACCCCCAGCACCCCGTCGACGTCGACCTCGACACCGACCTCGGTCAGTTCGGCGCGGCTCTCGGTTCGCCACTGGACGAAGGCCTGCACCATGGCGCGATAGCGGGCCAGCTCGTTGGCCGAATGCCATTGCGCATCGAAGGGCAGGTGCTGCCACGCCCGCTCCAGCTCGGCCAGCAGCTGCGCGTCGGTCTTGCCCGGTTGGGCGATCAGCGCGTGCAGCACCGAGCCGAGCGCCGAGCGCAGGTCACGGGCGTTGGTTCCGCCGTGCCGTTCGGCCAGCCAGCGCAGCGGACAGTCGGTCAGCGATTGCATGGTCGAGGGCGTCAAGGTGACGACATCCGTTGCGCCGCACAGTGAATCGTCGGTGCTGACCGGGGTGAGCGCGTGCCAGCCGGCCGGGTCGGCGCCCGGCACGCCGGCGCGCGCCAACCGGGCCAGCTGCGTCGCCGCGCGGGCGCGGGCGGCGTCGTCAACCCCGTCGGGGGCGCCGTCGGGCGCGCACACCACGGCGCGCAACCGGCCCACCAGCGCCGCCGCCGAGAGCACTCGGGGCGCGCTGATCGGCGCCAGTGCCTCCGGCTCACCCGCGCCCGTGTCCCACGCGGCGAGCTCGTAGCAGAACGGCGACGGCAGCGCGGCCTCGTCACCCGCGCCGCCGGCGTCGCTGTCGACCGCAGTCACCAGCAGCCGGCGCCGGGCCCGACCCATCGCCGCCACCAACAGCCGGCGTTCCTCCGCCAGCAGGGGCGCCCGCACCGAGGCGTCCTCGCCGACCCCGTCGAGCACGTCGAGCAGACGCTGGGTGCCCAACACGCCGCCGCGCGGAATCGTGTTGGGCCACAACCCGTCCTGCAGGCCGGCGATGACCACCAGGTCCCATTCATGCCCGATCGCCGCGTGCGCGCTGAGCACCCGGACCTGCTGCGCCCCGTCGGCGGGCTCGGCGGTGACCCCGGGCAGCTGCAGCGCCGCGACGTGCTCGACGAGCCCGCGCAACGACGAGCCCGGCGTCCGAGACACGTACTGGTCGGTGACGTCGAACAGCGCGGTCACCGCATCGAGGTCCCTGGTGGCCTGCGCGGCGCCCGGCCCGCCGCGCTCGCTGGCGGCCAGCCAGCGCCGCTGCAAGCCGGACCGCTGCCACGCCGCCCACAGCGTGTAGCGCGGGTCTTGGCCGTCGCGATCACAGCGGGCCGCCGCGTCCAGCACCGCACGCACCCGGCGCAGCGCGCCGGACAGTGGCGCGTCGCCGGAAAGCGCCTCGACCAACAGGTCGCCCAGACCAGCCGGCGCGCCAACGGCCTTGGCGCGCTGAAGCGTTCGACGCAACTGCCGCAGCGAGACCGGGTCGACGCGACCGATGGGCCCGGTCATCAACTCCAGCGCCCGCGCCCCGTCGAGCCCGTCGGCGGTCGCGGCCAGAACCGTGAGCAGCGCGCGCGCCGCGGGCTCCTCGGACAGCGGGGCCCCGAACGCGGGCGGGGCCACCGGCACCCCGGCGGCGGCCAGGGCACGCGGCAACCGCGAGCCGGCCCGCGCCACCGATCGGACGATCACCGCCATCTGCGACCACGGCACCCCGTCGATCAGGTGCGCGCGCCGCAACGCGTCGGCGATCATCGCGGCCTCGGCGTGCGCCGAGGCCGCCAGCCGCACGGTGACCGACCCCTGCGCACTGCCGGTGCCGTCGATGTGCCTGCCGCCGCTGCCGCCGGACAATCGGCGCGCCACGCCGCTCACGGCGCGCGCGACGGCCGGCGCGCAGCGATGCGACACCGTCAAGGTGACCGCCGGGCCGTCCTCGGTGAGCAGCCCGGCGGGCTCGCCGCCGCGGAAACCGAACACCGCCTGGTTGGGGTCGCCGGCCACGAGGGTCAGTTCGGTGCCCGCGGCCAGCACCCGAATCAGGTCGGCGGCCTGCGGGTCGAGTTGCTGGGCGTCGTCGATCAGCAAGACACGGACCCTGGCCCGTTCGGCCGCCAGCAGCTCGGAATCGACCGCGAACGCCTCCAACGCGGCACCGACCAGCTCGGAGGCGCCCAGCGCCGGCGCCGTCGCCTGCGGCGCCGCCATCCCGACCGCGGCCCGCAGCAGCAGCACCTGCTCGTATTGCCGCGCGAATTGGCCCGCGGCGGTCCACTCCGGCCGCCCGCACCGCCGGCCCAGCCGTTCCAGCGCCGCGGGGTCGACGCCGCGTTCGGAGCAGCGCGCCAACAGGTTGCGCAGCTCGGTGGCGAAGCCGGCGGTGCTCAGGGCGGGCCGCAGCTGCTCCGGCCAGGCGGTGGCCGCGCGTGGTCCGTCTTCGACGTCGCCGGCCAGCAGTTCCCGGATGATGGCGTCCTGCTCGGCGCTGGTGACCAGCCGCGGCGGCGGGTCACCGGCGCGCTCGGCGGCCCGCCGCAACACCGCGTACGCGTAGCTGTGCACGGTGCGGACCAACGGCTCGCGCACCGCGGCACCCAAGGGACCCTGGCCGGCGGCGTCGGCGCGCGCACGCAGCAGCGCCGTCGTCAGAATGCTGCGCGCCCGCATCCCGAGCCGGCCCGAACCGGTAAGCAGCAGAACTGATTCCGGATCCACACCGCCGGCGATGCGGCTGACCGCGGCGTCGACCAGCAGGCTGCTCTTCCCGGTGCCCGGGCCGCCCAGGACACGCACCCGGCCGCGGGTGCCGGCGTGCAGCACGGCGCCCGCCTCGGCTCCCCAGTGCAATGTCATATCGGCATGACAGCACGGGGGTCCGACAAGTCGGGCCGGCCTGGCATCATCGACGCGTGACCGCCGAACTTCACGTGCACCGCTACGGCCCCGCGGGCCCGGTGCGCATGCTGGCCATCCACGGGCTGACCGGTTACGGGGGACGCTGGCAACATCTGGCCGCCGAACTGCCCGAAATCTCCGTCGCCGCACCCGATCTGCTCGGTCACGGCAGCTCGTCGTGGGCGGCGCCGTGGACGCTTGACGCCAACGTGTCGGCGTTCGCCCGCCTGCTCGATGACCAGGCTGACACACCGGTGTTGGTGGTCGGGCACTCGTTCGGGGGTGCCATCGCGTTGGCGCTGGCCGCGGCCCGCCCGGACAAGGTCGCCGCGCTGCTGCTACTCGACCCGGCGATCGGCCTGGATGGCGCCTGGATGAGCCAGATCGCCGAGGCGATGTTCCACCACCCCGACTACACGGACCCGGCCGAAGCGCGCACCGAGAAGCTGACGGGCTCCTGGTCGGACGTGGACCCCGCGCTGCTCGACGCCGAACTCGGCGAGCACCTGGTGCGGCTGCCCAACGGGCGCTACGGCTGGCGGGTCAGCATGCCGGCGATGATGTCGTACTGGAGCGAGCTGGCCCGCGATTTCGTGCTGCCGCCCACGGGAACGACGACGACGCTGGTGCGGGCCAAGTGGACGTCGCCGCCGTACGTCACCGATCGGCTGATCGATGCGCTGCAGCAACGATTGGGGCCCGACTTTCGGCTGCTGGATTTCGAGTGCAATCACATGGTGCCCAACGCCAAACCCGGCGAAGTCGCCGCGCTGATCCGCGAGCATCTCCCGGGGCGCTGACCATGGCGGCCGTGACGGACGAGCAGGTCGAACGGGTGCGCTCGCTGGTCGCGGCCATTCCGCCGGGCCGGGTGGCCACCTACGGCGACATCGCCGCTGTCGCGGGGCTTTCCAGCCCGCGCATCGTCGGCTGGATCATGCGAACCGACTCCTCGGATCTGCCGTGGCATCGGGTGATCACGGCGTCCGGGCGACCGGCGCGCCATCTGGTGACCCGGCAGCTCGAATTGCTGCGCGCCGAAGGGGTTCTCAGCGCCGACGGGCGGATCGCGCTGGCCGAGGTTCGGTACGAGTTCCCGCGCCGAATCTAGAGCACCAACCGGACCAGGGCCGCGGTGCGGGCCAGACCCGGAAACGCCTCGGCGGTGGACCGCGGGTGCAACGCGTGCACCGCCAGCCGGAACATCAACGCGCGCAACAACATCTGTGGCCACTCGGGCAAGGCGTTCCAGCGCTCGATGAGCCCGTCGTCGGCCTCGCCCCAGGACAGCGCGTCGACGACGACCACACCCGCCGCCCAGGATGCGGGCCGCCAGTAGGGCGTGATGTCGGTGATGCCCGGCGCGGCGGTGCCCACGAAAAGCACTGTGCCGTAAAGGTCTCCGTGCACCAGTTGATTGGGGCTGCGGGTTGGCTTGCGCAGCGTTGCCAACTGGTTGATCAGATCGACCGACCGCTCGCCGTCGGCGGTCGGCGGCGCCGTCCGCGCACCCGGCGGCACCGAGGCCAGCGGCCGCTCCTCCCACGCGGCACGGTCGGCCGCGATGAAGATGTCGACGTCGGCCCAGGGCGCCGTGGGCCCCTGCGTCAGGAAGCGGGGGCGCTCCAATTTGCCGGTGGCCTCGTGCAGTCGCACCGCCGCCGAGACGACCTCGTCGTGCCTGGGCTCCGGGGTGCCGGCGACGAATGTGTCTGCGCGCCATCCGGAAACCACGTAGCGCCCGTCCGTCGAGCGGACCGGCCGGGCCAGGCGAACCCCGTCGACGAACAACGTTTCGCGCACCCGGGCCGACCAGGCGGCCCGGGCATGGTCGGCGACGATCGACAACACGACCTCACCGCATCGCCAGCCGCCCTCCCAGCCGACACCCAGAAGAACGGGTTTCACGCCGGTCAAGCCGAACGCCGCCAGCACATGCTCGGGCGGTGGCTCCACTGTCACATGGGCCAGACTAATAGAGCCTGGTCGTGGCGATCGCGAGCGCGGCGAAGCCGGGCGTGGCGGGTCGCCACGAGACAGGTTCGGAGCACCGGGTTAGTACATCACCATGTCGGGCTGCATTTGTTTGGCCCAGGCCACGATGCCGCCCTGCAGGTGGACCGCATCGGAGAAACCCGCCTTGCGCACCACGGCGAGCGCCGCGGCGGAACGCACCCCCGTCTTGCAGTACAGCACCGCCATCCGGTCGTGCGGCAGCTGCGCCAGGCCCTCACCCGAGTCGATCAGCGACTGCGGGATCAGCTGGGCGCCGTCGAGGTGCACGATGTCCCATTCCGCCGGCTCCCGCACGTCGATGAGGGCCAGCTTTCTGCCCGAATCCAGCAACTCGCGCAGCTCGCGCGGGGTGATCGCCGACGCCGGCGGGGCCGCCTCGGCATCCTCCGGCGGTGCCCCGAAAAACTGCTCGTAGTCGACGAGTTCGGTGATCTTCGGCCTGGACTGCTCCGACGGGTCCCGGCGGATCGTGATGGTGCGATAGCTCATCTGCAGCGCGTCATAGATCAGCAACCGGCCCAGCAGCGATTCGCCGATCCCGGTGATCAGCTTGATCGCCTCGGTGCCCATCACCGAGGCGATGGACGCGCAGACGATGCCCAGCACGCCGCCTTCGGCGCAGGACGGCACCAGGCCGGGCGGCGGCGGTTCGGGGTACAGGTCGCGGTAGTTCAGGCCCCGCTCGTTGCCGGCCTCGTCGGACGGCGCGTCCTCCCAGAACACGGACGCCTGGCCCTCGAAGCGGTAGATCGACCCCCACACGTACGGCCTGCCGGCCAGCACCGCGGCGTCGTTGACCAGGTAGCGGGTGGCAAAGTTGTCGGCGCCGTCGATGATCAGGTCGTATTGGCTGAACAGGTCGACGGCATTGCCCGCATCCAGCCGGCACTCATGCACCCGCACGTCGACCAGCGGGTTGATCGCCAGCATCGACTCGCGCGCCGACTGCACCTTGGGCCGCCCGACGTCGGCCACGCGGTGGATGATCTGACGCTGCAGGTTCGACTCGTCGACGACGTCGAAATCGATGATGCCGATCGTGCCGACGCCGGCCGCGGCCAGGTAGAGCAGCGTCGGCGCGCCGAGTCCGCCCGCCCCGATCACCAGCACGCGCGCGTTTTTGAGCCGCTTCTGCCCGTCCACACCGAGGCCGGGAATGATGAGGTGGCGGCTGTAGCGCGCCACCTCGTCGCGGCTCAGCTCGGCTGCGGGCTCGACGAGGGGCGGTAGCGAGGTCAAGGCACCAACACCGCTAGGCGATCGGGTACGGCCAGGGATTGAACCGGCAGGTCTTGCCGTCCGGCTTGACAAATTCGGGGTCGAACTTGGCACCGTCGTCATCGGACGTCGAGAAGGTCTGCTGCATCATGACCGGGGCCAGGCCGCCCTGCTTGTCGCACGGCTCGTGGCGCACATAGCCGATCGCGTGGCCGACCTCGTGGTTGATCACGTACTGGCGGTAGGACCCGATGTCGCCCTCGAACGGGACCGCGCCACGCACCCAGCGCGCCTCGTTGATGAAGACCCGGGCTTGCCGGTCCGGCCCGTACACCGGGTTGTAGCAGGACGTCTCGAGGCGGAATTCGTAGCCGCATCCCTCGCGCACCGTCACCGGCGACACCAGCGAAATCCGGAAGTCGGGCTTGGCCGGGCCAGTTCCGTCGAGGCGGACGAAGGCGAACTGCGGGTTGTGGGTCCAGCCTTTCGGGTTGGCCAGCGTCTGGTCCACCATCTGGGCGAACGCGTCGTCGCCGCCGAACATCGTGGGATCCAGACCGTTTTCGATCTCGACGGTGTACTTGAACACCTTGGCGGTGCCCTGACCGACCTGTGGCGTGGTGCCCGGAACGACGCGCCAGGTCTTGGTGCCGGCCTCGGTGAAGGGGCCGCCCGCCGGCAGCGTCCCGGCCGGCAGGTTGTCGTCGAAGGCGGCGAGCCCGCGCGGTGGTGCGTCCAGGATCGACGTGCCCACCACCCCGATGGCCGGCGGGCCTTGGATCGCCTCACTCGCGGCCGGCTTGACCGTGCTGGTCCCGGTCACCGTCTGGTACATCACCACCACGGTGAGCGTCGCCAGGACCGGCAGCGCATACGCCCGCCAGCCGTACGTGGACACGAACCGGCCCAGCCACGTCTGTTTACGCCAGTGGCGCCGCTCACGGTCGGCGCGGGCGCGTCCCGCGCTCTCGGCGAGAGGGTCGCGCTGAGCCCGCAGCGGCTCCCGCCACTCGTCGTGTAGCACCGGAACTCGACCGGTGCTGCGCACAGGCCGCGGGGAAGTCACTTTTCCAGGATTGCACAGCCGGCAGCCGGTGGGACTCCTGGCGCGCCCGGCGACACCGCCGGACTCCCGGTTCAGCCAGCATCGACGACGCCGTTGCAGGTCCTGTGGAGGTAGTGGGTAGTAATGTCTTTCCGGCGAGCCGCACGGGCGGCACACCGGCCGTCATTGCGGACAGATCAGACGAGGACTTGATGAGCGATCTCACCAGGGCAACCGAACGTCGGGCCGACCCATCGGCCGACCGCGGTGAGGGCTCGGATCGCCCCAGCGCCTCGAATCGGCGCGGCAACCGGCTGCCCCGAGACGAGCGCCGCGGCCAGCTGCTCATCGTCGCCAGCGACGTCTTCGTCGACCACGGCTACCACGCGGCCGGGATGGACGAGATCGCCGACCGCGCGGGAGTCAGCAAACCCGTTCTGTACCAACACTTTTCGAGCAAACTCGAACTGTATCTGGCGGTGCTGAGCCGGCACGTGGACAACCTGGTGTCGGGCGTGCAGCAGGCGTTGAGCACCACCACCGACAACCGGCAACGGTTGTATGCGGCGGTCCAGGCGTTCTTCGACTTCATCGAGCACGACAGCCAGGGCTACCGGCTGATCTTCCAGAACGACTACGTCAGCGAACCCGAGGTCGCCGCGCAGGTGAAGGTGGCCACCGAATCGTGCGTCGATGCGGTGTTCGCGCTGATCGCCGCCGACTCCGGGCTGGAACCGCACCGCGCCCGGATGATCGCGGTCAGCCTGGTGTCCATGAGCGTCGACTCGGCCCGGTACTGGCTGGACGCCGACCGCCCGATTTCCAAGGCGGACGCGGTCGCGGGCACCGTGCAGTTCGCCTGGGGTGGGCTGTCACACGTGCCGCTTACCCGCTCGTAGCGGCCTTTCCGGCGTGGCGGCCGACCTTGGACTCGCCCCCGATGCCGAACCCGACGCGGCGCGCGTCGGCGGCCCCGATCTCGATGTAGGCGATCTTGGCGGCGTGAATCAGGAAGCGACGGCCCCGCTCGTCGGTCAGGCCCAGCAAACCCGAGCCCGCCCGCACCGCGGCGTCGACGGCCTCTTCGACCTCGTCGGGGGTCTGGGAACTGGAAAAGACCAGCTCGCGTGGACTGTCCGTGATTCCGATCTTTACCTCCACGGTGACCCCTTCCGGTTGGCTTCAGCTGGCTTGATACCGGCCTGAGACTGGCACTGCAGTCCCTGGCCTGTTAGCAGCAGGCTAGTGGACTGCGCTGACCCGCTCGACGCGGACCTATCCGGGAGATAACGATTCGCTCCCAGCTCGGCCAACGTGCCGCACGCCGGCCGAACCTCGATAATCACATCAGTACCGTTGGCGCCATCAGACACACACTGGACGATCTCGCGGGCGGCAGCCGGGTGGTCTACGACTACCCGGACTACCCCGATGACGAGATTTACGACACAGGCGGAGCCGACTACCTCTCCGACGAGGACGGCTACGACGATCTGGGCTGGGCAACCGACCGCCGCTGGCGCCCCGTGGTGGCGATCGCCGGCGCGGTGGTGGCGACCTGCGCCATCGCCACCGCGGTCATCCTCAACAGCGGCGACACGGCGACCACCAAGGCCACCATCGGGGCGCCGACCCCGACACCCAAGACGGCAATGAGCACCCCCTCGGCGAAGCCGTCGGCCCCGCGCGTCGCGGCCCCGACCACACCCGCGCTGCCGCCCGAGACCGTCACCACCCTGACCCCAGTGCCCAGCGCCGCTCCGACCCGGACCCCGACCGCGGCGCCGCGCCCGGCGCTCCCGCCGCAGGCCGCGCCACCGCAGGCCGTGCTGAGTCCGCGTGCCGTCCTCTACAGCGTCAACGGGACCAAGCAACTGCTGGACATGGTGAACATCGTCTACACCGATGCGCAGGGCTTCCCGCAGACCGAGCTCAACGTGGCCCTGCCGTGGTCCAAGGTGGTCGTCCTGAACCCCGGCGTTCAGACCCAGTCGGTGATCGCCACCAGCATCTACAGCCGGCTCAATTGCTCGATCGTCGACGCCGCCGGGCAACCGGTCGTGGTGTCGACCAACAACTCGATGATCGCGACCTGCACCAAGTAGCCCGCGCCTCAGCTCAGGCCGAGTTCGTTCATCCGCTGATCGTGCTTGTGCTGCAACCGGTCGAAAAACGCCGCGACGTTGCTCAGGCCGTCGGGGCCCGATACCACCAGCTCGACCAGCTCATCGTGGTCGGCCAGCAAATACTGGGCCTGCGTGATCGTCTCGCCGAACAGCCGGCGCGCCCACAGGGCCAGCCGGCTGCGCTGTCTGCTGCTGGCGGTCACCGCGCTGCGCACCTCGGCGACGACGAACTGCGAGTGCCCGGTCTCCGACAGCGCCGCGCTGATCACCTCGACGCACTCGTCGGGCAGCCCGCCGGCGATCTCGAGGTACAGCTCGGACGCCAACGCGTCGGCGACATACGTCTTGACCAGGGCTTCCAGCCAGGTGCTCGGCGTCGTCAGCCGGTGATAGTTCTCCAGCGGCGACACGTACGGGGCCATCGCGGCAACCACGTCGACGCCGCGCGCTTCCAGCGCGTCGCGCAACAGCTCGTAGTGCCCCATCTCGGCGGCCGCAATGCTGGCCATGGAGATGCGTCCGCGCAGGTTGGGGGCCATTCTCGCCTCGTCGGTCAGCCGGTAGAACGCGGCGATCTCGGCGTAGGCCAGCAACGCGTACAGCTCGTTGACGGCCGGATGATCCGCGGGCAGGCGTGGCTTCAGCGAATCGGCGGAATCGGCCACCTGGTCCGCGGACGAGGACGAGGGCATGGCAACACTCTAGTCGGCAGATACGCAGGACACCGGGGGCCGCAGGTGAGCATTAGTTATCATGTGTGTAGGTAGTGGCTGTATTCATGCCGCCGCTACCGGCGAAATGTGCGTGCACGGCTGGCCCACCGGAGGCCAGCGCCTCGACGACCTGTTGGGCGACCTGTTGGAGTCGGAACTCGTGCGCGCGTGAACCGCGACAGAGAAACACGACAGAAAACCGACACGGTCACCGAAAGGCTTCCTACTCACGTATGACTTCACCCACCAGCACAACTGAACTGACCCCTCAACTGACCCCTCAACTGACCTTTGCCAACCTCGGAGTGCACGACGGCATCGTCCGCGCACTGGCCGAGAAGGGCATCGAAAAGCCCTTTGCCATCCAGGAACTCACGCTGCCGCTGGCGCTGGCCGGCGACGACGTCATCGGCCAGGCCCGCACCGGCATGGGCAAGACCTTCGCGTTCGGAGTTCCTCTCCTGCAACGGATTACGGCCGGCACCGCGACCAGGCCGCTGAGCGGCGCGCCGCGGGCCCTGGTGGTGGTGCCCACCCGCGAGCTGTGCCTGCAGGTCACCGAGGACCTGGCCGCCGCGGCCAAATACCTGACCGCCGAGGGCGGCCGCAAGCTTGCGGTGGTCTCCATCTACGGCGGACGCGCCTACGAGCCGCAGATCGAGGCGCTGCAGAACGGCGCCGACGTCGTCGTGGGCACCCCGGGCCGGCTGCTCGACCTGTGCCAGCAGGGCCACCTGCAGCTGGGCGGGCTTTCGGTGCTGGTGCTCGACGAGGCCGACGAGATGCTCGACCTGGGCTTTTTGCCCGACATCGAGCGCATCCTGCGGCAGATCCCCGCCGACCGGCAATCGATGCTGTTCTCGGCGACCATGCCGGATCCCATCATCACGTTGGCCCGCACGTTCATGGTCCAGCCCACGCACATCCGCGCCGAGGCGCCGCATTCGGCGGCCACGCACGACACCACCGAGCAGTTCGTCTACCGCGCCCACGCGCTGGACAAGGTGGAAATGGTCAGCCGGATCCTGCAGGCCGACGGCCGGGGCGCGACGATGATCTTCACCCGCACCAAGCGCACCGCGCAAAAGGTCGCCGACGAACTGGCCGAGCGCGGCTTCAAGGTCGGCGCCGTGCACGGCGATCTCGGGCAGATCGCCCGGGAGAAGGCGCTCAAGGGATTCCGCAACGGTGACGTCGACGTGCTGGTGGCCACCGACGTCGCGGCCCGTGGCATCGACATCGACGACATCACCCACGTCATCAACTACCAGATCCCCGAGGACGAACAGGCCTACGTGCACCGCATCGGCCGTACCGGTCGCGCCGGCAAGACCGGCATTGCGGTCACCCTGGTCGACTGGGACGAGCTGCCCCGCTGGGCGATGATCGATAAGGCGCTGGGCCTGGACACGCCGGAGCCCGCCGAGACCTACTCGAACTCCCCGCACCTGTACACCGAGCTGGGCATCCCGACCGAAGCCAAGGGCACCGTCGGTTCGGCCCGCAAGTCCCCGGTGAAGCGGCGCAGCACCGAGCGCGACGGCCGAGACGGCCACGCCCCGGAGAAGAAACCGCGGCAGCGCACCACCACCCGGCGGCGCACCCGCGGCGGCCAACCCGTCACCGGGCACCCCGCGCCCCCCGCCGGCGAGAACGTCGCTGCCGAAGCGACGCCCGCCGAATCCCCCGCCGCCTCCACGGGCAACGCGCGGCGGCGCCGTCGCCGCCGCAAGCCGGCGAACGCCACCACGTCCGCCAACTGAGCGCACGCCGCCGCATGGTCAGACCCGAGCGCCGCACCAAGGGCGACATCGCGGCGGCGGTGATCATCGGCGTGGTCGTTGCCACGGTCGCGGCGCTGATCTGGTGGACCAGCGATGCCCGGGCCACGATCAGCCGCCCGGCCTCGGCCCCGGTGCCCAATCCGATTGCGGCAAAGGCAGTTCCGGCCTCACTGAAAGAGCTGTGGACGGCCGCCAGCCCCGCGACCGCCGCGCCCATCGTGGTGGGTGGGGCGGTGGCCACCGGCGACGGGCGACGCGTCGACGGGCGTGACCCGGCCACCGGCGAGTCGCGTTGGAGCTACACCCGGGACACCGACCTGTGCGGGGTGTCGTGGGTCTACCACTACGCGGTCGCGGTCTACCGCGACGACCGCGGTTGCGGTCAGGTCAGCGCCATCGACGGCTCCACCGGTGTCCGCGGGCCCGCCCGCAGCGGCTACGCCGATCGGCAGGTGCGACTGTCCTCCGACGGCACAACGGTGTTGTCGGTGGGCAGCACCCGGCTGGAACTGTGGCGCTCGGACATGGTCCGGGTGATGGTCTACGGCGAGACCGACGCGCGGGTGAAGCCGTCCAACCGCGGCCTGCACTCGGGCTGCACGCTGGAGTCCGCGGCGGCCAGCTCGTCGGCGGTGTCGGTGCTGGAAGCGTGCGCGAACCAGGCCGACATGCGGCTCGTGCTGCTGCGCCCGGGCAAGGACGACGACGAACCCCAGCAACGTTTGGTGGCCGAACCGGGCATCCGGGCGGGTTCGGGTGCGCGGGTGCTGGCCGTGTCGGCGACCAACACCGCGGTGTACCTGCCGTCACCGCAGCCGAGGGTCGAGGTGGTCGACGAGAGCGGCACCACGGTGTCGAGCACACTGCTGCCCAAGCCGCCGTCGAGTTCGGCGGTGGCCACGCAAAGCGGCAGCGTGGTGACCTGGTGGACCGGCGACGCCGTCGTCGTGTTCGACGCGGCGACCCTGACCCAGCGCTACACCATCGCCGCCGGCGAGACGACCGCCCCGTTGGGGCCGGGCGTGATGATGGCGGGACAGCTGCTCGTGCCGGTCACCGACGGGATCGGCGTCTACGACGCGCTCAGCGGGGCGAACAACCGCTACATCCCGGTGCAGCGGCCGCCCAGCAAGGCCGCCGTGATCCCGGCGGTCTCCGGTTCCCGGGTGTTCGAGCAGCGCGGCGACACCGTCGTCGCGCTCGGCTAACTGAGCGCTAACTGAGCTCCACGTCGAACGTCGGCAGCGGGTTGCCGGACTTCCAGTGCTTCAGCAGCGCCTGCGCCAGCTCGCGATAGGCCGCGGCGCCCTTGTTCTTGCGTCCGGCCAACACCGACGACCCGGACGCGCTGGCCTCGGCGAAGCGCACCGTGCGCGGCACCGGCGGCGCGAGCACCGGCAAGTCGTAGCGGTCGGCGACGTCGAGCAGCACATCGCGGGTATGGGTGGTGCGGGAGTCGTACAGCGTCGGCAATGCACCCAACAACCGCAGCTTCGGGTTGGTGATCTGCTGAACGTCGGCGACCGTGCGCAGGAACTGTCCGACCCCGCGATGGGCCAGCGTCTCGCACTGCAACGGCACGATGACCTCGTCGGCGGCGGTGAGCCCGTTGAGGGTGAGCACGCCCAGCGACGGTGGGCAGTCGACGATGACCACGTCGAATTGGTCGTCGAGCTTGGCCAGCGCGCGCTTGAGCGCATACTCGCGGCCCGCCCGCATCAGCAGCATCGCCTCGGCGCCGGCGAGGTCAATGTTGGCCGGTAGCAACGTCATTCCCTCCGCCGTCGTCACCAGCGTGGCGTTCGGCTCCACCTCGCCGAGCAGCACTTCGTGCACCGACACCGGGAGTTTGTCGGGATCTTGGCCGAGCGAGAAGGTCAAACAACCCTGCGGGTCCAGGTCGACGAGCAGGACGCGCCGGCCCTTGTCCACCATCGCCGCACCCAGGGACGCGACCGTCGTCGTTTTCGCCACGCCACCCTTCTGGTTGGCCACCGCCAATACCCGGGTCTCACTCACAAGCGCTGCCCCTCCGCTCTACTTCGTCGCCAGCGCGGTCACAGTGCCCATCCTGGCATGGTTCCCTCGGGCTTCGCTTCGGGACGCCGTCCGGCAGAATTGCTTGGCATGGGCCTCCATAGCCACCGGCTGCTGCTACTGCGCCACGGCGAGACGGAATGGTCGAAGTCCGGCCAGCACACGGGCAGCACCGACATCGACCTGACCGATAACGGCCGCGCGCAGGCCAAGTCGGCCGGACAGGTGTTGGGTGAACTCGGGCTCGATGACCCGGTGGTGATCAGCAGTCCGCGCACGCGGGCCGTGGACACCGCCGAGTTGGCGGGCCTGACCGTGAACGACGTGTCGCCGCTGCTGGCCGAGTGGGATTACGGCGAATACGAAGGCGTGACAACCGCACAGATCCACCAAACCGACCCCGACTGGCTGGTGTGGACACACGGATGTCCCGGCGGCGAGAGCGTGGCGCAGGTCAGCGAGCGCGCCGATGCTGCCATCGCGATGGCGCTGGCGCAGATGGAGTCGCACGACGTGGTGTTCGTCAGCCACGGCCATTTCTCCCGCTCGGTGATCACGCGCTGGGTGGAGTTGCCGCTAGTTGAGGGACGCCGGTTCGGCATGCGCACCGCCTCGATCGCGATGTGCGGGTTCGAGCACGGGATACGACAGCTGCTGGCGCTCGGGCTGACCGGTCAGTGAGCCCGGGCGAACCGCCGTTCGTGCTGTGCGGGCCCAGCGGGACTCTGGTCGCCGACCGGGTCGCAGCGCACTTCAGCGACGTGCACGCCGCCCGGGCGGCGCTGCTGTCGGGGACCACGCCAATAGTGTTGGGCGCGTTGCCTTTTGACGTCAACCGACCCGCGTCGTTGCTGGTGCCGGAGAATGTGTCGCGCCTCGACGGGCTACCGGATTGGCCGACGGGCCCGCTGCCGGCGGTCCGCATCGCCGCGGCCATTCCGGCACCGACGGAATACCGTGCCCGGATCGGCCGGGCGCGCGATCGTCTCACCGCGCCGGGGAGCGCATTGCGCAAGGTGGTCCTGGCCCGCGCGCTGCGGCTGACCGCCGATGCGCCGCTGGACGCCCGCGCCGTCCTGCGCCGGCTGATGAACGCCGACCCGACCGCATACGGCTATCTCGTCGACCTGACCGCGGCCGGCGCCGCGCACGCCGGTGCCGCCCTGGTGGGCGCCACCCCCGAACTGCTGGTGGCGCGCTCCGGCGATCGCGTGGTGTGCCGGCCGTTCGCCGGTTCGGCCCCACGCGCCGCCGACCCCGACGTCGACGCGGCCAACGGCGCCGCGCTGGCGGCTTCGGCCAAGGACCGCCATGAGCACCGCCTGGTGATCGACGCCATGCGCGCCGCCCTGGAGCCGGTGTGCGACGACCTGACCCTCGCGCCCGAGCCGCAATTGAGTCGCACCGCCGCCGTGTGGCACCTGTGCACGCCGATCACCGGCCGGCTACGCGACATGTCAACGACGGCAATCGATCTCGCACTGGCCCTGCATCCGACGCCGGCGGTCGGCGGGGTGCCGACCGATGCCGCCGCCAAGCTGATCGCCGAGCTGGAGGGCGATCGCGGTTTCTATGCCGGAGCGGCGGGCTGGTGCGACGCCGCCGGCGATGGCCGCTGGGTGGTGTCCATCCGCTGCGCGCAGCTGTCGGCCGATCGCCGCACCGCGCTTGCCCACGCCGGTGGCGGCATCGTCGCCGAGTCGGACCCCGATGACGAAGTCGCGGAAACCACAACGAAATTCGCCACGATACTGCGTGCGCTGGGAGTCGAACAATGACCGAAAAGATCCGCCGCGCCCGACCGGAGGACACCGCCGACGTCACGGCCATGATTCACGGACTGGCCGAGTTTGAGCGTGCCCCCGATCAGTGCACTGTCACCGAAAGTCAAGTCGCTGCAGCACTTTTCGGTAGCTCTCCGACGCTCCACGCGCACGTCGCCGAGGTTGACGGCGAGGCCGCGGCGATGGCGCTGTGGTTTCTCAACTTCTCCACCTGGGACGGCGTACCCGGGATCTTTTTGGAGGATCTGTTCGTATGGCCCAAGTTTCGCCGCCGCGGCCTGGCCCTCAGGCTGCTCGCGGCGCTGGCGGCCGAATGCCGCGACAGGGGCTACACCCGGTTGTCATGGGCGGTGCTGAACTGGAACACCGATGCCATCGCCCTGTACGACGGGGTCGGCGCGGTGCCGCAGCGCGAGTGGACCACTTATCGGCTGTCGGGCCCCGAGCTGGCCGAGCTGGCCGGGCCGCGCTGATCGCCGCCGGCGGCCCAGCGCACGGCCGCGGGACTGAACAACAGCACCAGGACCGTCAGCGCCACCAGCCCCACCGGGATCCCGTAAGCCGGCTGATGCGAACCCACCGCGAGGTACCAGGCGACGGGCAGCAGCAGCAACTGCGTGAACACACCCAGGCCGCGTCCCCACCGCTTGCCGGTCACCAACGCGCGTCCGGCGGCGAGCACCGCGCCGCCGAGCACGACGAAGAAGACCGCGGTGCCCAGCCCGTTGACCACACGCTGGTCGGCCCCGCCCAACCCGCGGATCACCAGCACCGCGGCCATCACCAGCGCGGCGACACCCTGCAGGACGACGATCCAGCCCGCGCGCCGCACGGGGGCCGGCGCGGCCGGCTTGGGCACAGTCACAGCGCCAGCGTAGCCAGCCCTCATGGTCCACCTTCGGCTCGCACAGGGGCGGCTTAGCTGCCCCGCCTAAGCTGATCGATCATGCGCGCCGTGCTGATCGTGAACCCCACAGCCACTTCGACCACGCCGGCCGCTCGCGACCTGCTGGCCAACGCGCTCAAGAGCCGCCTCGAGCTCACCGTCGAACACACCCGCCACCGCGGTCACGGCACCGAGCTCGCGCAACAGGCCGTCGCCGACGGGGTCGACCTGGTCGTCGTACACGGCGGCGACGGCACGGTGAGTGGCGTGATCAATGGTCTGCTCGGGCGTCCCGGCTCGACACCGAGCGGTCCGGTGCCCGCGGTGGCCGTGGTGCCGGGCGGTTCGGCGAACGTGTTGGCCCGATCGCTGGGTATCGCGAAGGATCCGGTCGCGGCCGCCAATCAGCTCATCCAGCTGCTCGACGACTACCGCCGCCATCAAACCTGGCGGCGCATCGGGCTGATCGACTGCGGTGATCGATGGGCGGCGATCAACGCGGGGATGGGCATCGACGCGGAAGTGGTGGCCGGGGTGGAGGCGCAACGCGACAAGGGCGTCAAGGTCACCCCGCTGCGCTACTGGCGGGTTGCCGTACCCCTCACCATTGCCTTTAGCCGCCGCGAACCGACCCTCACGCTGGAACTCCCTGGCCGCGAACCGATTTCGGGCGTGCACTTCGTCTGGGTGTCCAACACCACGCCATGGACGTACAGCAATAACCGACCGATGGTGACCAACCCCGGCTGCAGCTTCGACTCCGGGCTCGGCGTCTTCGCGCTCGACGGCATGAAGGTGTTGCCCACGCTGAACTTGGTTCGGCAGATTCTCGGGAAGGGCCCCAAGCCGAACGCCAAACAACTGATCCGCGACGACGACGTGTCCTGCCTGAAGGTCACCTCGCCGGGTGCTCCGATTGCCTGTCAATTTGACGGGGAGTACCTCGGCCTGCGCGAGAGCATGACGTTCCGCGCGGTGCCCGATGCGCTGGCCGTGGTCGCCCCGCCCGCCAAAAACCGTGCCTGACCTGCTGCTATCGCAGAAGTGACGAGCTACACACCGTAAAATCCCGGTAAACAAGCGCGGCAGTGTAGTACAACTGTGTAAGGGCTTTGTTGAGAGATTTTCAAAGTGAGATGGCCCACCAGCCAACTCGGACTATTGACATCTGTCGAGCCTGTGAAACGATCGAAAGGTTGCACGCAGAAATTTTGTAGGGGTACGGAGCCTTTCTTCTGCACGCGTTTAACAGTCGCAGAAATTGCCCGTGCATCTTGCTGCGCAAACGGTAAGGAGTAATACGTATGGATTGGCGCCACAAGGCGGTGTGTCGCGACGAGGACCCGGAGCTGTTCTTCCCGGTGGGGAATAGCGGTCCGGCGCTCGCGCAGATCGCTGACGCGAAACTGGTCTGTAATCGGTGCCAGGTGACCACGGAGTGCCTCTCCTGGGCCCTGAACACAGGTCAGGACTCGGGCGTCTGGGGCGGCATGAGCGAAGACGAGCGACGCGCGCTGAAGCGTCGCAACTCCCGGACGAAGGCCCGTAGCGGAGTCTGACCCAGCTCTACATCGGTGCGGCCTCGACGATCGTCGGGGCCGCACTTGTGTGCGGGCTCCCTACAGCAGCAGCCGCGCCCGCGGGCGGGTGGGTCCGATCGGCACCCGCAGCACGACATCGGTGCCGCGATCGGATCCTTCCCGCATGCCCAGCGAGCCGTCCAGCTCGGCGGAGACCAGGGTCCGCACGATCTGCAGGCCCAGGCTGTCCGACTTCTCCAGGCTGAAGCCCTCCGGCAACCCGCGGCCGTCGTCGTGCACGACGACATCGAGCCAGCGCGCCGAGCGCTCGGCGCGGATCGTCACCGATCCCTCTTGGGCGGCCGGGTCGAAGGCGTGCTCGATGGCGTTCTGCACCAGCTCGGTGATCACCATGATCAGCGCCGTCGCGCGGTCGGAGTCCAGCACGCCGAGATCCCCGACGCGGTTGATCCGGATCGACCTGTCCACCGCTGCGACGTCGTTCATGATTGGCAGAATCCGGTCGATGACCTCGTCAAGGTTCACCTGTTCGTCCACCGACATCGACAACGCGTCGTGGACCAACGCGATCGACGACACCCGGCGCACCGACTCGATCAACGCCTCGCGGCCCTCGGCGTTGGCGGTCCTGCGCGCCTGCAGACGCAACAGCGCGGCCACGGTCTGCAGGTTGTTCTTTACGCGGTGATGGATTTCGCGGATGGTGGCGTCCTTGGAGATCAACGCCCGGTCTCGGCGCTTCACCTCGGTGACATCGCGGATCAGCACCGCGGCGCCGGCGCTGCGACCGTGCACCACCAGCGGCAGGGTCCGCAGCAGCACCGTGGCGCCGCCGGCGTCGACCTCCATCCGCATGCTCTTGCCGCCGGCGAGCAGGTCCTGCACGTGTTCGGCCATCTCCTGGGCCTCGAAGGAGTCGGAGATCAGGGGCCGGGTGACCTGGACCAGGTTGCGGTCCTCCAGCTCGCTGGTCAGGCCCATCCGGTGGTAGGCCGACAAGGCGTTGGGGCTGGCGTACGCGACGACACCGTTGACGTCGAGGCGGATGAAGCCGTCGCCGGCGCGCGGGGTGGAGCGCGACATGGCCACGTCCCGCACGTCGGGAAAGGTGCCCTCGGCGAGCATGTGCAGCAGGTCCGTCGCGCACGCCCGGTAGGCGGTCTCGAGGTGACCGGAGTTGCGCTCGGCCGCCAGCTCGGTCTGATGCTGCGTGAGCACCGCCACCACCTGTTCGCCGTATCGCACCGGCGACGCGGCGACGTGCGGTCCGGGGAGTTTCCGCGAATCCCGTTGGGCCGCATCGCTTTCCCGCACCAGGACGCCGGCGCCGGCGGCGCTGAAGGCCTCGACGACCAGCGGCGCCCGCTCGGCGGTGACGACGCTGCCGACCGCGTCGGCCTGCATGACGGTCGGTGCGGTGTTCGGCCGGCATTGCGCCACACACACCAGCACGTCGTCGTCGCGGCGAACCCACATCAGGTAGTCGGCGAACGACAGGTCGGCCAGCAGCTGCCACTCCCCGACCACCGCGTGCAGGTGATCCACCGCGTTGCCGGGCAGCATCGTGTGTTCGGCGAGCAAATCACCGAGCGTGGACATCAGTTACTTTCGAGTCGTTCCCCGCTGGAAGTTCGGGCCTAGCTGATCACGGCGATGAGGTCACCCGCCTGGATGACGTCGCCCACCGCCACGCTTACCTTGCTGACGGTGCCGCCGACTTCGGCCAGGACGGGGATTTCCATCTTCATCGACTCCAGCAGCACCACGACGTCGCCCTTGCCGATCTCGTCGCCCTCGTTGACAACGACCTCGAGCACACTGGCGACGATCTCGGCGCGAACATCCTCGGCCATCTTCACTCCACTCGTTTCGGCCCTGGAATAGGTCGGCCGCATGCTGGCGGTTGGTGTATATCGAACCACACGACGCACCCAGACCGCGGTTACCCGGCTTGCGAAGGCGGTCAGCGTCGCGTCGGGCGTCCATGAGAAGATGGACAGCAATCTGACGGGTGCGCGGCGCCCGGTATCCCAGCATTGACGGAGGTTCCCCCATGGCCAAGCGCGGCCGCAAAAAGAAAGACCGCAAGTACAGCAAGGCCAACCACGGCAAGCGGCCCAACAGCTAACTCGCTACGGCCCGCCCCGGATGATGGTGGTGCGCCGGATCTCCAGGCGAAGCCGCTCCTTCAAACCCTCGGGGGCCTTCTCGCCTTTGCACTTGGCGGCAATCAACGCCTTGATCCGCTCCTCGAGCCCGTAATGCTTGAAGCATCCCGGGCAGGCCTCGAGGTGCCGACGCAGCTTCTCCTTGTTTTCCGGCGTGCATTCGCCGTCCAGCAGCGTCCATACCTCGGCGATCACCTGCGCGCAGCCGATGTCGCCATGCGCGTCGTCGTTGGGGCACGGCGCCGCCGGCTCGGAAAACTCGCTCATGACGACACCTCCTCAGGCGCCTGACCTCGGATGAAGCCGCGGTCCTTGGCCACGTCGGCCAGCAGACTGCGCAGCTGACGCCGGCCGCGGTGCAGCCGGGACATCACGGTCCCGATCGGCGTGTCCATGATCTCCGCGATTTCCTTGTACGGGAAACCTTCCACATCGGCGTAGTACACCGCCATGCGGAACTCTTCGGGCAATGCCTGCAGCGCCGCCTTGATCTCGGTATCCGGCAGCGACTCCAGCGCCTCGACCTCGGCCGAGCGCAATCCGGTGGAGGAATGCTCGGCGTTGGCCGCCAGCTGCCAGTCGGTGATCTCCTCGGTCGGATACTCCGACGGCTGCCGCTGCTTCTTGCGGTAGCTGTTGATGTAGGTATTGGTCAGAATCCGGTACAGCCACGCCTTGAGGTTGGTGCCCTCCCGGAACGACCGGAACCCGGCGTAGGCCTTCACCATCGTCTCTTGCAGCAGGTCCTCCGCGTCGGCGGGATTGCGCGTCATGCGCAGCGCGCCGCCGTACAGC
Organism: Mycobacterium conspicuum; assembly: GCF_010730195.1. Taxonomy (NCBI): domain Bacteria; kingdom Bacillati; phylum Actinomycetota; class Actinomycetes; order Mycobacteriales; family Mycobacteriaceae; genus Mycobacterium; species Mycobacterium conspicuum. Next base: position 998,976 of record NZ_AP022613.1, on the reverse strand, counting down.
TGATCCAGCAACGGAATCGCGTCGCGCTCGAAGCGCGCCGTCAGCTCCGCATCGGTTTCTTCACGGGTTTCTTCACGGGTCTCTGCAGGCCGCGGCGGCCCCTGACCATCGTCGAAGTCGTTGAGGTCGGCCATTTCGATTAGCACGGTCCCTTCTGTCGCGGTGTCCCCGGACCACACCGGTAGTGACACCGGACTCGCTAACAGGCTCGTCGCCATCGACGTCGGAGACACCAGACTCCTCCTCCCAATCTAGAGGCTGCGACCGACACCGTGCTCGTGTGTATCACCTGCCGAAAGTAAACCGAACGTTTTAACAGCGGTTTGACCCGGGCTATTTCCGAAGCCCCCGGTCAGATCGGGCGCCGCAGGGCGTTAGTGTGACGCCATGTCCCTTAAAGGCAAGACCATGTTCATCTCTGGGGCCAGCCGCGGCATCGGCCTCGCCATCGCCAAGCGGGCCGCGCAAGACGGCGCCAACATCGCCCTGATCGCCAAGACCGCCGAGCCGCACCCCAAGTTGCCGGGCACGGTGTATACGGCGGCCAAGGAACTCGAGGAGGCGGGCGGTCAGGCGCTGCCGATCGTCGGAGACGTCCGCGACCCGGACTCGGTGGAATCCGCCGTGGCCAAGACCGTCGAGCAGTTCGGCGGCATCGACATCTGCGTCAACAACGCGTCGGCGATCAACCTGGGGTCGATCACCGAGGTGCCGATGAAGCGCTTCGATCTGATGAACGGCATCCAGGTGCGCGGCACCTACGCGGTGTCGCAGGCGTGCATCCCGCACCTGAAGGGGCGGGAGAACCCGCACATCCTGACCCTGTCGCCGCCGGTGCTGCTGGGCAAGGAATGGCTGAAGCCGACCGCCTACATGATGGCCAAGTTCGGCATGACGCTGTGTGCGTTGGGGATCGCCGAGGAGATGCGCGAGCACGGCATCGCGTCGAACACGCTGTGGCCGCGCACCCTGGTGGCCACCGCCGCGGTGCAGAACCTCCTCGGCGGCGACGAGGCGATGGGTCGCGCGCGCAAGCCCGAGGTGTATTCCGACGCGGCCTACGTCATCCTCAACAAGCCGGCGAAGGAGTACACCGGCAACATGCTGCTGTGCGAGGACGTGCTGGTGGACTCCGGCGTCAAGGACCTCTCGGTCTACGACTGCGTTCCGGGTTCGAAGCTCGGCGTCGACTTCTGGGTGGACGGCGTCAACCCGCCGGGATATTCGGGGCCTTAAGCGCGTGGCCACACCGGGGATCGCTGCCCTTGTGAAAGCCGGTGTGCCACATGAGGTTTGCCACTTCGACGTCGTCACCGACCTGTCGGACTCCGGGGAGTTCGCGCCCGAGCAGGTGTTCAAGACGCTCATCATCGCTCTACCGCAGGAGCTGGCCGTGGCGATCGTGCCGGTGCCGTCGAAGCTGTCGTTGAAGGCGGCCGCGGCGGCGCTAGGCGTGCCCAAAGCCACAATGGCCGAACCCGCCGCGGCCGAGCGCTCCACCGGCTACGTGGTCGGCGGGATCTCGCCGTTCGGGCAGCGCAAGCGGCTGCGGACGGTGCTGGACGCCTCGGCGCTGGGCTGGGAGCGGATGTTGTGCAGTGCCGGTAGGCGCGGCTGGGATGTGGTGGTTTCGCCGCACGACCTGATCCGGCTGACGGGCGCGATCACCGCGGATTTGATTGCGCGAGCGTAACCGCACCGCGAAAACCGGCGCTTGGATTCGCGGTGCGGTTACGCTCGCGAAAGTTGGGGAGGTTATCCCGTGCTTTCGCCTGTGGGAACGGTGATGTCGCGTTTCTGGACCTTGCCGGTGGGCCCCTTGGGCAGCGCGTCGACGAGCCACACCTGGCGCGGATACTTGTAGGCGGCCACCCGGGCCTTGACGTAGTCCCGCAACTCCTCGGCCGTCACCGCTGCGTCCTTCTTGAGGGCGACGGCGGCGGCGACTTCCTCGCCGAGGGAGTCGTGCGGGACGCCGATGACGGCGGCCTCGGCCACCTCCGGATGCTCGTAGAGCACCTCCTCGATCTCGCGGGGGTACACGTTGTAGCCGCCGCGAATGATCATGTCCTTGGTGCGATCGACGATGTAGAAGTAGCCGTCCTCGTCGACGCGTCCGACGTCCCCGGTGTTCAGCCACCCGTCTTCGGTGATGGTGGCCTTCGTCGCGTCGGGCAGGTTCCAGTAGCCCTTCATGACGTTGTGGCCGCGGATCTGGATCTCGCCGGTCTGGCCCGGCGGGACCTCGACCCCGTCCAGATCGACCAGCCGCATCTCGACTCCTTCGATCGGGGTGCCGATGGAGCCCGCCTTGCGTTCGCGATTCGGGTGATTGAACGCGGCAGCCGGAGAGCTCTCGGACAGGCCGTAGCCCTCGAGAACGGTGCAGCCGAAAGCCTTTTCGAAGTCGTTGAGCACCTGGACGGGCAGCGCCGCGCCACCGGAGACACAGGTGCGCAGGCTGCGCGTGGCCTCGGAGGAGGTGTCGTCCGCCACGCTGAGCAGTGCCGAATACATCGTCGGCACGCCCTCGAACACCGTGACGTGGTCGCGCTCGATCACCTCGAGCGCGGTGCGCGGGTCGAACCGTGGGATCAAGGTCAACATCGCGCCGGCGAGGACCGACACGTTGAGGCCGCAGGTCAGTCCGAAGACGTGGAACAGCGGCAGGCAGCCCATCACCACGTCGTCCGGGCCGGTCTCGACCAGGGTGCGCATGCTGACCTCGCAGTTGCGGCTCAGGTTGCCGTGCGTGAGCATCGCGCCCTTGGGCTTGCCGGTGGTGCCGGACGTATGCAGGATGACCGCGACGTCGTCGTCGGCGCGCTGCACCGGCGCTTGGCCCGGGAGATCCGCGGTCAGCTCGGCCAGGCCGGCGTCGTCCACGAGCCAACACGTGGCGCCCGCCTCGGCGGCGCCGGCGTTGGCCTCCTCGGCGAAAACGGTCGCCGCGAACAGCGCCTTGGCGCCGGTGTTGGACAGGTAGAAGGCCACCTCGCGGGACTTGAGCAGCGGGTTCATCGGAACCGCGACGGCGCCGCGGTAAATGATCCCGTAGAACGCGATGGCGAATGCCGGGGTGTTGGGCAGCATCACCCCGACCCGGTCGCCGGGCTCGATGTCGGCCTGCTGCAGCAGCGTGGCCACGCGGGCGGCGGCGGCATCGAACTCGCCGTAGGTGATCTGCAGATCGTCACACCGCAACGCGATCCGGTCGGGGTTGCGGTCTTTCGATGCGACGAGGTTGGCGCTCAAACCGGTCATCGGGTGCCTTTCGGAAATGTCCTGTTGCCCTCCCATCGTCGTTCAGGCGTGAGAGCAAGACAATGCCGCGGCAGACGATGCGCGGTCGAGTTTCCTACCCGCCGTGCGCCTTTGCGCGGCTGCGGACCCCGAAGGCGCTGATGATGTCCATCAGGCCGATGGCGATCAGCCAGCAGCCGGCGACCAGGGTCAGGATCGCGATCGACTCGATCGGCGAGATGATCAGCACGCCGCCGCCGATGACGATGATCAGACCGGAGATCACCTGCCAGCCACGTCCGGGCAGGTGATCGAACGACAACGCCGAGGCGAGCAGGGTCATCCCCCGGAACACCCAGCCGATCCCGATCCAGAGGGCCAATAGCGCGACCGCCTCGAACTTGTCGCGGAAGCAGAAGAAGCCCAGCACCACCGACACGGCGCCGGTGATGAACCCCAGCACCCTCATCGCGGCGCCGGCATGGGTACCGAAAGCGGCAAACATGTAACCGATTCCGGACACCACCAGGTAGATGCCGAACAACGCACCGGCCACCCACAATGTCTTGCCCGGCCAAGCGAGCACGATGACACCAAGGGCTATGGATGTGATGCCGACAAGCAGGAGCATTTGCCAGGTGCTCCGGGCGAGTTGCTGCAAAGGACCTTCAAAAACGGTCTTTTCGCTGGTTGTCATGAAAAAACGATAGGTCGGGGCCCGCGCTAAGAGAATGTTCGTGGCGACACAATCCGGTGAAGCGCCGGTATCGCAATGTGGACGAGCCGCTTTCGTTACCCGATCACAACCACGCGTAGATACTGGGCAGTGTGAACAACACCGCGGTGGTCGTGGGCGGCGGCCCCAACGGGCTCGCCGCCGCCGTCGTCTTGGCCGCCGAAGGCGTGCGGGTCACCGTGCTCGAGGCCGCCGACGAGGTCGGCGGCGGCACCCGCAGCGGCGAAGCCATCGTTCCCGGCCTGCTGCACGACCACTGCTCGGCGATCCACCCGATGGCCGTCGGGTCGCCGTTTCTGAGCCGCTTCAACCTCGACCGCTACGGCCTTGCGTGGCGCTGGCCGGAGATCGACTGCGTGCACCCGCTCGACGACGGCAGCGCCGGAGTGCTGCACCGCTCGGTGCGGCAGACCGCCGCCGGCCTCGGTCGCGACGGCTCGCGGTGGGAGCTTGCGTTCGGCTACCCGGCTTCGAGGTTTGACGCCCTGTCCGAGGACATCATGCGGCCGCTGCTGCGGTTCCCGCATCACCCGCTGATGCTGGCGCGGTTCGGGGCGCCCACCGTGCTTCCGGCTTCGACCTTCGCCCGGTTCTTCCGCACCGAGCAGGGCGGTGCCTTGTTCGGAGGCGTTGCGGCCCATGCCTTCCGGCCGTTGCACTACCCGATGACGTCGGCCATCGGGATGGGCATCATCGCGGCCGGCCACCGGCACGGCTGGGCGGTGGCCGAGGGCGGCTCGCAATCGATCACCAACGCGATGGTGTCACTGCTCGGCGATCTGGGCGGCAAGGTCGAGACCGGCGTGCGGGTGGAAGATGCCGCGCAGTTGCCGCCCGCGGATATCACCATGTTCGATCTGGCGCCCGGCGCGGTCGCCCGGATCCTCGGCGAGCGGCTACCTCGCCGAATCTTGCGGGCGTTCACCAAATTCCGGCGCGGCCCCGGCGCCTTCAAGGTCGACTTCGCCGTCGAGGGCGGTGTGCCCTGGACGAACCCGGACGCGCACCGGGCCGGCACGGTGCACCTCGCCGGCAGCTTCGCCGAACTGGCCGCCACCGAACGCGAGATCCACGCCGGCCGCATGCCCGAGCGTCCGTTCGTCCTGGTCGGCCAGCAGTATCTGGTCGACCCGCAGCGCTCGGTGGGCGATGTCCATCCGGTGTGGAGCTACGCCCACGTGCCGAACGGCTACACCGGTGACGCGACCGAGGCGATCACCGCCCAGATCGAACGGTTCGCCCCGGGCTTCCGGGACCGCATCATCGGGTTGGCGGTTCGCTCGACGACCGAGATGGACTGCTACGACGCGAATTTCGTCGGCGGCGACATCATGACCGGCGCCAAGGACCTTCGCCAGCTGACGTTCGGTCCGCGAATCACACTGTCGCCCTACCGCGTTGGCGTTCCGGGCATGTACATCTGCTCGGCGGCCACCCCGCCGGGCCCGGGCGCGCACGGCATGTGCGGCGCCAACGCCGCCCGGCTCGCGCTGGCGCACCTCGCCACCTAGCGCGAGCGGTTAAAAGGTGACCACGACCTTGTCGGTGGCGCCCGGCGTGCTGGCGAGGTCGAGTGCTTCCATGACGTTGTCGAACGCGATGGTGTGGCTGACGATCAACGCGTACTTTTCCCAATTCGCGACGAGATCGGCGGTCACCTGGAAGATTTCGTCGGGATAGCCCATCGATCCGACGATGGTGATCTCGTTGCTCATCACGTTGACGAACTCGACCGGAACTGGTTCTTTGTGCACGCCAACGATTCCGAGCGTGGCCCCCTTCTGCGCGGCGGCCAGCGCGGTGTTGACGACGGCCGGCACACCCGCGGCGTCGAGGTAGATGTTGGTGCCGGCCTTGCCGCCGAACATCGACGAGCCTTCGCCGTGCAGCTCGATCAGCCGCTGGACGACGTCCTCGTCGGCGGAGTTGATGACGGCGTCGGCGCCGATCTTCAGCGCCTTGTCCAGCCGGGACGCGATGAGGTCGATGACCACGACATGGCTGACGCCAAGGGATTTGAAGGCCAGCGTGGCGCCCAGTCCGATCGGGCCGGCACCGAAGATGGCGACCTTGTCCGACGGTTTGGGTTTGCACTGGTTTGCGCCGTGGCGCGCGACGGCCATCGGTTCGTTGAGGGCGGCGACTTCCCACGGGATGTGGGAGGGAATGACTTCGAGGCTCTTTCCGCGGACGGCGTTTCGGATCAACAGGTAGTTGGCCAGGGCTCCTGCGGCCCCTCCGTTGCCGATGATGTCATCGGGGGCCGCCATCGGGTTGATGACGACGTGATCACCGACGGCGATGCCGGAGACGTTGGCGCCGACCTCGACGACCTCGCCCGCGGGTTCATGGCCGAGCGGCGTGCGTCCCTGGCGCGGCGGGATGCCGCCGATGGTGATGTAGAACGCGTCCGAGCCGCAGATGCCGCAGGCCCGCATCGCGACCAGCACGTCGTCCGGCCCGGCCTGGGGGCGTTCGGCGTCGACGACTTCCGCCTTGCCCGGCCCGGTCACCATGGTTGCTTTCACGGCGTGCCCTCCAGTTCGATATCGAAGGTGTCCAGGTATTCGGCGAAGATCGGTTCGAGTTGTTCGACGCTCAGGCCGTACTGGTCGAGGCTGTAGGTGTTCAACGCGAACAGGTCCTGCGGGTGTTCGGCGAGCCAATTGCGCATGCGCGCTTCGGTTTCCGCGGTGAGTGGCTCGTCGGCCCATTCGTAGATGCGGCGCATGACGTCCATCGGGTCGCGCATCATCTCGTGGTAGTACATGTGGAAGAACCGTTCGTCGCCGATGCGTTTCCGCGCGCGCAGCGGCCGGTCGACGTGGTAGCTCATCTGCCACATCGCGGCGCGACCCATCTCGGTCTGATCCACCAGCTCGGTGTTCATCACCAGGCTCTGCGGCAGCCGCCACAGGTTGCACAGCGAGCCCGTCGCCTTGTAGGGGTCGCGGTGCGCCCAGATCAATCTCGCATCGGGAAACACCTTCAGCAACGCTTCGATGTGTACCGAATGCGACGGCATCTTCAGGCTCCAGGTGCCGGGCGCCTTGGATTGCAGCACTTGCAGATACCGCTTCTGGTATTCGTAGGTGCTGGTCATGTCGGTCTCGTCGAACAGCCAGCGGGCGTAGCGATCCGTCGGGAGGAAGGAGTCCCAGGACAGGCCCTTGAAGTCCTGGTTGTGGATGAACATGTCCTCGGTGGGCCCGTCGGCGTCTTCCCAGTGCGGCAGCGGCATTTTCGCCTGCTTGACGAGCTCCAGGATGTTGCGCTGTTCCTCCAGCAGGGCCAGACATCGCGGATCGGTGCGCAGCGTCTCGGTGGTGGCCGGCGGTATCGGGTGCACGCACTGCCAGTGCAGCAGCGATCGGCGTGCCGGGTCCTGGTCGAGCAGGTAGCTGATCACGGTCGTGCCGGTGCGCGGCATGCCCAGCACGATCAGCGGACGCTCGACCGGCGCGTCGAGCACCTCGGGGTGGGCCTGGATGTAGTCGTGGACCTGCAGGCGCCGGCCCAGGGCGTCGGTGGCGTCGCCCAGCACGCGTTCGCGGCCGAACGGCGTGAACGCCGGCGAGGTGTTGACCTCGTCGACGATGAGCGCCAAACCCTCACGCCAGGAGTCGGATTCGACCTCGCCGCTGCAGCCGGTGCGTTGGGCGGCGAGCTTGAGGACGTCGTCGGCGGTCGCGACGTTGGCTAATTCATTCGGGTCGCTCATGGCTCTAGACCGTCAGGTATCCGCCGTCGACGGCGATGGTGCTGCCGGTGATGTAGGACGCGGCGTCGGTGCACAAGAACAGCGCCGCGCCGGCACAGTCCTGCGGGGTTCCGGGTCTGCCCAGCGGTGTGTGGAAACCGACCTCGACATCCATCACCGCGGGAATATCCATGGCCGGGGCCGTCATTCGCGTGTTGATGAGCCCAGGGGCGATCGCGTTCACGCGGATTCCGTCGTTGGCCCAGCGGCGAGACAGGTTCATCGTCAACGCGATCAGGCCCATCTTCGACGAGGCGTACCCGGGCACGAAGACCGCGGAACGGAACGCCGACATCGAGACCACGCTGACGACGCTCGCGCCACCGGCGGCCTGGCTCGCCTTGAGCAGCTCGTGGCAGCGCATGGTCAGCCGCATCGGGCCGAACATGTTCTGCGCCACCGACGCGACGTAGCCGTCCGGGTCGTACTCGTCCCCGGCGGGATAGGGCCCGCCCGCGTTGTTGATCAGGATGTCGAGTCCGTCGAGTGAATTTGCCAGCGCATCAACGGAATCGGGCTCTTGGATGTGGCACTGTTGGTAGGTGAACGCGCTCAGGTCCGTCTCGGGATAGTCGTCGGCCGACGTGCGGGTGCCGGTCACCGTGACCGACGCGCCGGCCTTGGCGAATTCGGCGGCGATCGCGTTGCCGATGCCGCTGGTGCCGCCGGTCACGAGCACGTTGGCGCCGGTGAAATCGAAGGTGAGGGAATTCATTCGGCGGTCCTCAATTCGTTGATTTGTTTGGTGAGCCAGGCCCTTTTCCAGAAGTTGTCGGTGTCGGCCAGCAGCGCCTCGTGGGCGTCGGCGGCCACCGTGCGCGCGCCCGCGTGCGTCGGTTCGGCGGCCAGGACGAGGTCGGTGAGGTGCAGCGCCTCCACCGGGCGCCCGCTCGCCACGTGGGTGCGCGCCGCATCGATGAGCGCGTCGGCGCCGGCGGCACGCACCACGTCGCCGGCGACGGACGCCGGGGCCACGCCGTAGAGCTCGGTGGTGGAGCGGTGCTGGAACCAGCCGGCGTACATCTCCCAGATGGCGCGCACATTCCACGACGTCTGGCCATACCCCTCGCCCACGTCCAGGTGCTCGGGCACCCGGACTTCGCGCATCGCGGTGTAGAGGTCGCTGCCGGAGTTCATCAGCTCGACGGTGCGGTCGTGCACGGCTTGCATCGCGTCGCGCATCGCGGTGACTTCCTCGGCGATCCGGTCGGCGCCCTCGATCGGGGCGAAGTGGCCCGTGATCAGTTGCCGCGGCCCGTACGCCAGCACGGTGTTCAGCGCCTCGATGTAGAGGATCGGGTCGCGGTAGCGATCGCCGCGGATGGTCATCAGATTCGGCACGTGCCCGAACAGCGGCCCGAACAGGTTGCCGGTGAACAGGATTCGGTCCTCGGGCAGCCACACCACCAGCGCGTCGGTGGTCTCCCCACCCGGTGTCCAGGTCAGCTCGAAGGCACGCCCGCCGACCGTCAGGTCGTGGTGGCGGTCGAACGTCGTGGTCGGCTCGGGAAAGGAGAAGTCGATCGTGGCGGGATCGATGGTTTTGAAATGCTCCATCACCGCGTCGGAGAATTTCTGGAAGGCGAACGACGTCTTGGGCACGCGGTACCCCATCAGGCGCTGGTTGTCGTCGCGCCAGTAGTGGTAGTTGCGCTGCATCACAATCTCGGTCTCGAGGTCGGTGCCCCGTTCGCGCAGCGAGTGCACCCCGCCCCAGTGATCGGCGTGGCCCTGGGTGACGACGATGGCCCGCGTCGGGCCGGCCACGGCGGAGAAGGCTTTGCGGTGCAGCGGGCCCTCGAAGACCAGCCCGGCATTGACGATGACCCGCCCGTCGTCGGTGGCCACCGCGTAGGAGTTGGAGACCCCCGGCGACATCCAGATGTGGTTGCCCAGGGCTATCGCGGGGGTGTCGGTCGCCGCGGCGAGGTCGGCAGCTCCTGGACGCTCGCGATGAATCCCAGCCATGACTGGCGATCCTCTACAGTTCTAGAGGTAAAGTCAATATCCATGACACTGCGGGGTCTGAGCGACAAGGTCGCGGTCGTGGTCGGCGGCGCCACCGGCATCGGCGCGGCGACGGCCGCCCGGCTGGGCGTGGAGGGCTGCCGGGTGGTGATCGGCGACATCGCCGACGACGCCGCCCGTCAAACCGCCGAACGCATCACCGTCGCGGGCGGCACCGCGACCCATGTCGCCTTCGACCTGGCCGACCCCGACTCGGTCGCCGAGCTAATCGATTCCGCCGCAACGACTTACGGCGGCGTCGACCTGTTGTTCAACGTCGGCGCCGACATGAGCACGATCCGCGCCGACACCGACGTGGTCGACATCGACTTCGACGTGTGGGATCGCGTGATGACGGTGAATCTGCGCGGGTACGTGGCCGCGATGAAATACGCGATCCCGCGCATGCTCGACCGCGGCGGCGGGGGGATCGTCAACATGTCCTCGGCGGCGGCGTTCCAGGGCGAGCCCGCGCGACCGGCCTATGCCACCGCGAAGGCCGGCATCGGCGCGCTCACCCGACACGTGGCGTCCCGGTGGGGAAAGGAAAACATCCGATGCAACGCGGTCGCGCCCGGCTTCACCGCGACCGAGGCCATCCGATCCGTGCCGCAGTGGCCGGACCTGCAAGCCGGCGCGCTGAAACGCATCCGCGGAACCCGCGTCGGCGATCCCGGCGACGTCGCGGCACTTGTCGCCTTCCTGCTCTCCGCGGAGGGCGAGTGGATCAATGGTCAGGTCGTCAACATCGACGGCGGAACGGTTTTGCGCTGACTCATGGGCACCCCCGCACGCAAGCGCGACGGCGACGAGCGTCGGCGCCAGTTGAGCGACGCGGCGATTCAGGTGCTGGCCGAGCATGGATCGCGCGGCTTGACCCACGGGCACGTCGATCGCTACGCGGGGCTGCCCGAGGGAACCACGTCGTACTACTACCGCACCCGCACGGCGCTGTTGCGCGGCGTGGCCAAGCGCGTCGCCGAAATCGACTTCGCCAACCTGCAATCGGTGATCGATGAACCGCTCGATCCGCTCTCGCCGTTCGCACATTTGGCCAGGCTCACCATGATCCAGGCCGACGGGCCCGGGCTCATGCTGAACCGGGCCCGGCACGAATTGCTGCTGGGGGCCGCCCGCGACCCCGATCTCGCCGAGAGCTCACAGACGTTCGTGGCCCGGATCAACGCCATGACCCGGGACGCCATCGCCCACCTGCAGCCCGGCACTGACGACCCGGAACTGCTCGCCGCGCAAACGACCGCCGTCACCACCTTCATCGCGGGCGTGTTCACCCGGCTCGTCTCCGGGGACCGCACCATCAACGACGCCGAGCAACTCAGCCGACTGCTGGAGGCGGTCGCCACCGCCGTGCAGGCGTAGCGTCACATGACTATGACAGATACTCGTTCGGTTCGGGTGGGTGGCATCGCTGGAATCGTCTATGTCCTGGTCGCATTGGTAGCCGCGGCACTGCCCGGCGCTCCGCCCGAGGCGGACGGCCGGGCCGTCACCTACCAGAACTACTTCGTCGCGCACGAGCACGCGCTAGTCACCCAGGCATGGATGTACGCGTTCGCCGCCCCCCTGATGCTGATATTCGCGATATCGGTACACCGCGTGCTGCGCAAATCAGACGACGACGGCTACCTTGCCGGGATCTTCCTGTTCGGTACCGCAGCCGTCGCGACGCTGCTGCTGGTAACGCAAGCCATACAAATTGCCGTCGCCCAGCATGCGGACGCCATACCCGCCGACGTCGTGTTCACGGTGGGGGTCCATTTCCCGGGCGTCCTCATTGGCTTGTGGGGATTCTTCATGGCGGCAACGGCGTTCGCCTACGCGTACTGCGTGTTCGCCCATGGCGTGCTTCCTCGATGGACGGGCGGGCTGGCGGCCCTAGCGTTCATGGTGAGCCTGACGGCGACCGCGGGTGTGTTCTTCCGTACCGGGGCGTTCTGCCTGGAGGGCGGCTTTTCCGCATGGGCACCCGCCGCCACGACGGTGCTCTGGTACCTGGGCACGTCGATCGCGATTGTGCGGATACGCGACGGGGCTCCCGCCGTTGCGAAAAGCCCCGTATCGGTCGCCGACTAGGCCTAACGTTGTGGCCATGAAGCGATCGATATTTGCTGCGCTGGCTTTCGCGGGGCTGCTGACCACCGGTGTGGGCGTCAGCCACGCCGACACGATTCAGACCGAGGGCAACTACCCGACCCGGCAGGCGTGTCAGGACGCCGGCCCGGGCGTGAAGGCGTCAACCCCGGGTAGCTGGAACAATTTCTGGTGCGTCCCGGATCGAGTGGCGCCGGGCCAGTGGCGGTTGGTGCTCAGCAACTGACGGTGTCGTTTAGGTCGTTCGGTACGTGTAGAAGCCCTCGCCGGATTTGACGCCGAGCTTGCCCGCGTCGACATAGGACTGCAACAGATCGCGCACGCTCTGCGGTAGGTGCGGAAACTCGGCGGCGTAATGGTTTTCGATGTCGAGCACCACGTCGAGGCCGACCAGGTCCATCATCTGAAACGGTCCCACCGGTACCTGCAGGTTGAGCTTGAACATGCCGTCCACGTCCTCGGGGCGCGCCACGCCTTCGGCCACCACGGCCAGCGATTCGCGCTTGATGGCGGCCCAGATGCGATTGAAGATGAAGCCGGTCGACTCCTTGCGCGCCTCGAACGGATGCAGCCCAAATTCGGGTAGGACGGCCAGCAGGGAGTCGAGCAGTCCGCGGTCGGTTTGCCCGTCCGACATCAGCTCGACCGCGGGGAGCTCCGGTGGCATGCCGAAGTGCGTGTTGCACAGACGTGTTTTGTCGCGCACGTTGTCGGCCATCAGCCGCGACGGGAACGACGACGAATTGGTCCCGAAGATGGTGTCCGGCGACGCCGCCCGGTCGATCTCGCCCCACAGCGGGACCTTGATCTCGAGCTTCTCCGGGACGGACTCGACCGCGAGCCAGGCACCGTCCAACGCCTCGTCGAGTGACGAAGCCCCCACCGCGACGCCCACTTCGCCAAAGCCTCTGTCCGACAACAGTTTTGGCAGGCTTTCCGCGACGAACCGGGTCGCTTCGGCGCGCTGGTCGTCGCGCCTGGCGTAGATCCGCACGGTGCCTCCGCGACTGGCGAACATCAGCGCGATGCGGCGGCCCAGCGTTCCCGCTCCGACTACCGCGACCGGGCGGTCCCGGATGTCTTGGAATGTGTGGGTATAGGACACACCAGCATGCTAAATGGGCTGGGTCGCGACGGCCGGGCTGCGGCGGCTCACGCAATAGCGGAACAGGTGCCAGGACACGTCCGCGACGACCCCCGCCTCACGCAGGTAGGACTCCCAATCCTCGCGACGGAAGCTGCGGGCGATCGATATCGCCCCGTCGCGACGGATGATCCGGTGCCAGCCCATCACTCGACACAGGACGGGGAAGGCGTAATAGGCCATCGCATGCCGCTGCAGATCGGCGATATGCCAGCCGCGGGTGGCGTTTTGCTCGAGCCAGGCCACGAAATCGACGACCTGTTCGTCGGTGAAATGGTGAGCGACCTGCGAGCTGACGATGAAATCCACCGGCTCGGGTGGCAGGTAGGAAAACACACAGCCGGTTTGGTAGTCGATCTGCATCCACGACGGGGTCGCCGCCCGCGCCGCGGCCGAGCTCCGCGGATTGAGATCAATGCCCGACAGCTTCGCCTTCAGGCCACGTCGATCAGCCCACCGAGCAATCGCCCGGAGCAGATCGCCGTCCCCGTGACCCACATCCAGGACGGAAAATTCGGTCATCCCCGTGGTTGCCCGCCCCAACCAGCGCAAGGTCGGCCGGTGGGTGAGGGTCATGCGGTTGCACACGGCCAATTCGCTGAGCACGCGCTGATAGGTCACCGGATCAGTGGTGTCGCTGTCCAGCTCTTCAGGCAGCGTGCTGCGGATGGCGAGCATTATCCAATCATTTCGGCGATGCCGTATGCGGACATGCGAAGTCCACTACGTCATTGGTACTACGGGTGGTCACCCCTTAATCGGCGAAACTATCACTGTCGGTCGCAGGGTGGGGGCGATTCGCCACCAGCCTAGAGTAGCTTCATCTGCTCGGGCTCCGGCTCGGCGGGTTCCAGCAGCTCGGGTCCGTTATTGCGGATGCTGTTGACCAACGTCGAGACCTCACGCAGCTCGATGCCGCGGACGTCCGGCGGGCGGTTCAGCAACTCGGGATCCAGTGGGGCGTCGGGATTCAGCCAGGCGTCCCAGTCGGGCTCGGCCAGCATCAGCGGCATCCGGTGGTGGATTTGGGCCAGCTCCCCCACCGCGTCGGTGGTGATGATCGTGCAACTCAGCAGCGGGTCGGCGCCTTTGGCCGGTTTCCACACCGACCACAGCCCCGCGGCGAACAGCGGTTCACCGTCGCTGCGGTGCAGGTAGAACGGCGTCTTGCGGGATTTCTTGCCCTCGACATCGGGGTTGACACGCCATTCGTAGTAGCCGTCCATCGGGACCAGGCAGCGCTTGCTCTTGGCCGAACCGCGAAACGCCGGTGAGCTGCTGACCTTGTCGGCGCGGGCGTTGATCAGCAGCGGGCCTTTGTTGTCCGGCGCGCCGTCGGGACCGGCCTTGACCCACGGCGGGATCAAGCCCCAGCGCATCAGCCGCACCCTTCGGGTGGGGTCATCATCGGGCTCGGTGTGCCGCGTCACCACGGTCGCCACCGTCGTGGTGGGGGCGACGTTGTAGTTCGGCGCTTGAGAAGCCCCTTTGGCAGCACCCGATGCCTCATCGATGGCCTTGATTTTCTCAGCCAGCCGAGCCGGATCGGTCGTGACCGCGAAACGCCCACACATGACTCCATGGTGGCAGAGCCAGCCGACAAGGGAAGATGGACCGGTGAGCGCATGGCCGGCACCCGTCGCGGCTTCCCCCGTGCGCGCGACGGTGACCGTTCCCGGCTCGAAATCGCAGACCAACCGCGCGCTGGTGCTGGCGGCCCTGGGCCAGGGCACGTCGACCATCGGCGGGGCGCTGCGCAGCCGTGATACCGACCTAATGATCGGGGCGCTGCGCAGCCTGGGCTTACGCGTCGATGGGGACGGGACCGAGCTCACCGTCAGTGGCCGCATCGCGCCCAAGGCGGGCGCCCGCGTGGACTGCGGCCTGGCCGGCACGGTGTTGCGGTTTGTTCCGCCGCTGGCGGCGCTGGCCGACGTGCCGGTGACCTTCGACGGTGACGAGCAGGCCCGGGCGCGGCCCATCGCGCCGCTGCTGGACGCGTTGCGCGGCCTGGGTGTCTCCATCGACGGCACGGGCCTG
Source organism: Mycobacterium conspicuum (assembly GCF_010730195.1). NCBI lineage: Bacteria > Bacillati > Actinomycetota > Actinomycetes > Mycobacteriales > Mycobacteriaceae > Mycobacterium > Mycobacterium conspicuum. The sequence continues at coordinate 983,934 of NZ_AP022613.1, read as the reverse complement.
CCGTTTCGGGTGCACGGCGGCGGGTCGGTCGCCGGCGGCACGGTGCGCATCGACGCGTCGGCGTCCTCGCAGTTCGTGTCGGGCCTGTTGCTGAGCGGGGCGTCGTTCACCGAGGGCCTGACCGTGCAACACACCGGCGCGACGCTGCCGTCCGCGCCGCACATCGCGATGACGGTGGCGATGCTGCGCCAAGCCGAGGTCGATGTCGACGACTCCGCCGCCAACCGCTGGCGGGTGCGACCCGGCGCGGTGGCGGCCCGACACTGGGACGTCGAACCCGACCTCACCAACGCGGCGGCCTTCCTGGCGGCCGCGGTGGTCACCGGCGGCACGGTGCGCATCACCGGCTGGCCCGCGACCAGCGTGCAACCGGCCGACGACATCCTGGACGTGTTGCGCAAGCTCAATGCCGTTGTCACCCAAGCTGATTCGGTCCTCGAGGTCAGCGGTCCGCCGTCGTACGACGGATTCGATGTCGACCTGCGCGCCGTCGGCGAACTGACCCCATCGGTGGCGGCGCTGGCGGCGCTGGCCAGCCCGGGATCGGTGTCGCGGCTGAGCGGCATCGCGCATCTGCGCGGCCACGAAACGGACCGGCTCGCCGCGCTGAGCGCCGAAATCAACGGCCTCGGAGGCAATTGCACCGAAACGCCGGACGGCCTGCTGATCACCGCCACGCCGCTCACATCGGGCACCTGGCGCGCCTACGCCGATCACCGGATGGCGATGGCCGGCGCGATCGTCGGGCTGCGGGTGGCAGGGGTGACGGTGGACGACATCGGCGCCACCACCAAGACGCTGCCGGAATTCCCGCGGCTGTGGGCGCGAATGCTCGAGGACTCCCGCGGTTGAAACCCGGCGACTACGACGAGTCCGACGTCAAGGTCCGGCCCGGAAGGGGCACGCGACCCCGAACCAAGACTCGTCCCGAGCACGCCGACGCCGAGGCCGCCATGGTGATCAGCGTCGACCGCGGCCGCTGGGGCTGCGCGCTGGGCGGCCGCGCCGACAAGCGGGTCACGGCGATGCGGGCGCGCGAGCTGGGCCGCACCCCGATCGTCGTCGGTGACGACGTCGACATCGTGGGCGACCTGTCCGGACGGCCGGACACCCTGGCGCGGATCGTGCGGCGCGGTGAGCGACGAACGGTGTTGCGGCGCACCGCCGATGACACCGACCCCGCCGAGCGCGTGGTGGTCGCCAACGCGGATCAACTGCTGATCGTGGTGGCTCTCGCGGACCCGCCGCCGCGCACCGGCCTGGTGGATCGCGCGCTGATCGCGGCCTACGCCGGCGGGCTGGAGCCGATCCTGTGCCTGACCAAGACCGACCTCGCGCCACCCGAACCGTTCGCCAAGCAGTTCGTGGACCTGGAGCTGACGGTGATCGCCGCGGGGGTCGACGATCCCCTGCTCGCGGTGGCGGACCTGCTCGCCGGGAAGATCACGGTGCTGCTCGGGCATTCCGGGGTCGGCAAGTCGACACTGGTCAATCGGCTGGTGCCCGAGGCCGATCGGACCGTCGGCGAGGTCACCGAGATCGGCCGGGGCCGGCACACCTCGACGCAGTCGGTGGCTTTCCCGTTGGCGGGTTCGGGCTGGGTGATCGACACGCCGGGCATCCGCTCCTTCGGGTTGGCCCACATCGAGCCCAACGACGTGCTGATGGCCTTCTCGGATCTTGCTGAGGCGCTTGAGGATTGCCCGCGCGGCTGCGGGCACATGGGGCCGCCGGCCGATCCCGAATGCGCGCTGGACGCGCTGTCCGGCGCCGCCGAGCGCCGCGTCGCCGCCGCCCGGCGACTGCTCGCGGTGCTCAGGGAGACCTGAAGCCTCCGCGAGCGCGCTCATATGTACGCCGACACGCCGTATTTGGCGTACATTTGGGGTCTTTCGCGGCTATTAGCGTGGCTTGATCAAGCGCATGCCGAGCTCGTCGGGCGACACCGGATGCCCTTCGGCGCAACGGATCTCGACGGAAGCCTCCGCGCCACAGCCCAGATGGGTCAGCCGCAGCCGGTTGTGGCCGGGCAGATGCTGTCGCCCCCACTCGAACATCGCCCAGATCACCGGCATGAAATCGATGCCCGCCTGGGTGAGCACGTACTCTTCGCGGCTGCGCTGCCCGGGCTCCTGGTAGGGCCGGCGGGTCAGTAGCCCGAGCTCGACCAGCTCCGCCAGCCGCGCCGAGGTGGCGGCCTTGGTGATGCCCACGCGGCGGGCGAAGTCGTCGAATCGGGTGGTGCCGTAGTAGGCCTCACGCAGGATCAGCATGGCGGACTTGGTGCCGAGCACCGCCATGGTCTTCTCGATCGCGCACTCCCCGACCGCCGACCATTTCTCGCGATCGGCCAGCACCCCTTGCAGGAATGTCATCTAAATCACCTCGATCCTGGGTTGCATTTAGTATACCTAGACGTTTATCTGGGTATAGCTAGCAATATCTAGCCTCGGGACTCAAGGAGGAGCCATGACCAGCTATCAAGGCCGCGATGCCGTCATCGTCGGCGCCGTCCGCAGCCCAATCGGCAAGGGCAAGGCCAGCGGGGCGCTGCACGACGTGCTGCCCGCCGACCTGCTGGCGCACAGCCTGCGCGAACTGGTGGCCCGCACCGGCGTGGACCTGGCGCAGATCGACGACGTCATCGCCGGCGCCGTCACCCAGGTCGGCGACCAGGCCGTCAACATCGCCCGCAATGCGTTGCTGGGCGCCGGCTTCCCCGAGACCGTTCCCGGCGTGACCATCGACCGGCAGTGCGGCAGCAGCCAGCAGGCGATCAGCTTCGCCGCCCACGGTGTGATCGCGGGCGCCTACGACCTGGTGATCGCCGCGGGCGTGGAGTCGATGAGCCGGGTCCCGATGGGCACTCAGGTCTTGCCGGGCAGCGACCCGTTTGGCGCGGGCATGGCCGTGCGCTATCCCGAAGGCCTGGTGCCGCAGGGCATTAGCGCCGAACTGATCGCCGCGAAGTGGGGCTTCTCGCGCACCGAGCTCGACGAGTTCTCGGCCGGCAGCCACGAGAAGGCCGCCCGCGCAACCAAAGACGGGCTCTTCGACAACGAGCTGATCCCGATCGCCGGACTGGAAACCGACGAGATCATCCGGCCCGCGACCACGGTCGAGACGTTGGCCACCCTGCAGCCGGCGTTCTACAGCGAGGCGATGAAAGCCCGCTTCCCGCAGATCAATTGGGAGATCACCCCGGGCAACTCGTCGCCGCTCTCGGACGGCAGCGCCGCGGTCCTGATCACCACGAGTGAGGTCGCCAAGAAGCTGGGCCTGCGCCCGTTGGCGCGGATCCACACCACCACCGTGGTGGGCGACGACCCGCTCTACATGCTGACCGGGGTCATCCCGGCCACCGAGAAGGTGTTGCAGCGCTCTGGGCTGACGCTGGCCGACATCGACCTGTTCGAGGTGAACGAGGCCTTCGCACCCGTCGTGCTGGCGTGGGCCGCCGACACCGGAGCCGATCTGGCCAAGACGAACGTCAACGGCGGGGCCATCGCGATCGGCCACCCGCTGGGTGCCAGCGGTGCTCGGATCATGACGACGCTGGTCAATGCCTTGGAGCAGCGCGGCGGACGGTATGGCCTGCAGACGATGTGCGAGGGTGGCGGCATGGCCAACGCAACCATCATCGAGCGGCTGAGCTAAGCGCGGCTTATACCGCATCGGACTAGGCCGAGCCTACATTTCGCACTGCTCCGAGTGTCTCCCGCGCTTTGCCGGATAAGACCTGTAACGATGGAATAGTGACAGATGAAGAGTGGGAAACCGCCTTGCCAGGTCAGGCGGTAGCCGCATTCAAACGGTCGACGTACAGCCTCGCCGTCGTCGCCGGGGCAAACGACTACGTAGCGACTGGCCTGAGGCATGGGATGCCTGCCGACATGGCCGCGCTTATTGACCGCGACTTTCAGTTGGCGCTCTTTCAGGCGACACCTATTATCGCCTCGGTCAGCATTTTCGAGGCCTACGTTGAGGACTTCTTCAAAGCCGTCATGACCACTAATTGGGAGGCACTCGAACACGAGCGCATCCTCGCCTTTAAGGGTCCGGCGCACGATCTCCCAGCCCCCGAAGGGGAAGGACTCGACAAGGCATATCGCGCAATGAAGAACGCCGCAGGAAAGAAGCCCGGCGTCGGGCGCTACGAAGACCTGCTCCGATTCATTGGACTCAGTGGCGATGCTCCCGATTTGGTCAAGGTCGAATTTTATAACGCTCAAGCGGTGAGGCATGTGTGGGCGCACAATGCGGGAATCGCGGATGATAATTTTGTACGCCTCGCACCGTATCTCGGCTACAGCAAGGGCGATCTTGTTGACATCGGTATGCGACGGTCGAAAGACTTCATCCTCGCTAATTCGGTCTACGGGATGGTGATCGCGAACAGATACCGCAAGCAGTGCGGCCTCGATTACTTACCGCTGGGGCCCGAAACGGAGGGAGAGGGTGCCATCCTTAAAGCCTTTCGGGACTTCTACAACTCCAGCTAATTCCGCTCAATTGCTTTGTGTTCAGCCACAGTCGCGATCTACCAGCCTCCTACGCCATCTCGTAGAACTGGCGCATGCGGGGCGGTCGTTACGGCCTGCAGGCCGTGTGGGGGACGGCATGGCCAACGCCACCATCATCGAACGCTTGAGTTAAGCCAGTAACGGCACAATTCGTTGCTCGAACCCGCGAGTTATGGTCCGGCTGTCACACGTTTGCCTTCGACGCCACACACGATGCGGCCGCGGCAACGGTACCGCCGGGCATTGCTTGGATGCATGGAACCATGCAGCACGCGGGCGGCCGCCGCGTCCGGAGTTGGTCAGCAATGGGAGCCATCAAACGCCGCACAACTCCCCGCCCACTAGTGGGTCAGATGCGCAGCGGCGAACTGCCCAGCGCGCCAATGCCGTTGTGCGCGAACGCAGTCCAGTAACCGCGCGTCTTGCGAGCCAACTCAGCGTCGATCGGGTGCGGCTCGGGGCCGAGCATTGGCGCGTCGGCCCAGCACTCGGGCGAGCCGAACAGCAGCGGCAGCTCGATACAGTGGCATGCGCGAAGCGGCGCGCCGGGCGGCGACCAGTCCACGCGAAAGGTCTTAGCGGCACCGCCATTCGAAGTCCAAGTCTTGGCGAGCTCCAGCGCGGGCCGCCGAAATATCCGCCTGGTGATCACGTCGCCGAGCAGTCGGGCGGCGGCCCGACCGGGTGCGCCAAGGCGGTGCAGTCGTTGCCCTCGCGGGTCCATGGCGACGAACGCATCGGCATCGTTGCGGGTGCAGCCAACGAGTAGCTCGACGCGGGGTGCAGCGTCGGCGATCCGGCGGCTTTCGTCGCGGGCCGGGGGCAATGGGTCCATGCCCGCGATGGGCGCGAACGGGAACCCACCGATCAGACCGAAACGTTGTGCTGTTGTCACAGCGGCGGTTTGAGCGTCGAGCAGTCGCTCGACGCTCGCCTCGCCCGGGGCAATGCCGCCGAGCGCGGCGCTCACCGCGTCTCGCATTGCCGCCGTCATCGCCTCCCTGCCGCGTCGCAGGCCGAGCGGGGCGCTTTGCAGGATGGCGCGCTGAAACAGACCCGCGGTCTCCCCGCAAAGGATCAACGACATCACCGAATCTCCGCCCGCCGACTGACCGAAGATCGTCACCCGGGAGGGCTCGCCGCCGAACGCCGCGATGTGCTGGTGTATCCACCGCAACGCCATGATCTGATCCCGCAACCCCAGGTTCTCTTCCCCGTCGGCGCGGGGATTGAGATACCCGAAGATGCCGAGTCGATAGCTGGCGGTGACGACAACGACGCGGCCTTCGGTCACCAGCGCATCGGGGTCATACTTGGGGGCCTCGCCGCTGCCCGACATGTATGCCCCGCCGTGGAACCACACCATCACGGGCAGCCCATCTGCGCCGCACGGCGCAGCGACGCTGAGTACCTGACATTGCTCGCTTCTCGGAAGGCCATCGGCGACTGGACCGTTGACGAAATCCAACCGCGACGGCAGCTGCGGGCAGGCCGGACCGCGCGAGGTCGCATCGCGCACATCGCTGTGCCTCGGAGCCGGAACCGGCGCGGCGAATCGTTCGGCGGTCGCGTAGCGAATGCCGCGCGCCCTGACAAGCACGCCGTCGTCTTCGACCAGCAATGGTCCGCAGCCCACTTCCAGGCGTCGCTGTGCCACCAGGTCACCGTACCCACCGCGGCCAGAGCCGCCACCGGAGTTTGGGAGCACACTGCACAGCAGTGCGAAACACCGGCGATGAGGCTGCGCTTGCTGGCGCAGCGTGCGAATTTGCGCTTGGCTGGGCGGCATGGGCGACGAGCAGCAACGATCAAATGCCGCGGCGAATGACGACACCACGCACACCGCCGAGCCACACGCCCGTCACAGCACCGGCCGGCTGAATCGCTTGCGCGCGGCGGTGCTTGGTGCCAACGACGGCATCGTCTCGGTGGCCGGCATCGTGGTCGGCGTGGCCGGGGCCACCCCGCTGCGCGGTCCGATCTTCACCGCCGGGCTGGCGGCCGTGGCGGCCGGCGCGGTGTCGATGGCCCTGGGCGAATTCGTGTCGGTTTCCAGCCAGCGTGACAGCGAGACGGCCCAATTGGCGATCGAGCGAAATGAGTTGCGGCACATACCCGATGCCGAATTGGCCGAACTCACCGCGATCTACCGAAGGCGAGGCCTTTCGGCGCAGACCGCGGCGCAGGTGGCCAGGGAGCTGACCGCGCACGACGCGTTGACGGCCCACGCCCAGGCCGAGCTCAACATCAATCCCGACGACTTGGCCAACCCCTGGCAGGCCGCGGCGGCGTCGGCCACCTCGTTCGTCATCGGGGCGCTGCTGCCGCTCGTGGCTATCCTGTTGCCTCCCACCGCGTGGCGGGTCCCAGTGACCTTTGTCGCGGTGCTCGCCGCCCTGGCGCTCACCGGGGCGCTCAGCGCCCAGATCGGCGGGGCAAAAGTTTGGCGCGCGGTACTGCGCGTCGTCGTCGGCGGCGCGGCAGGACTCGCGTTTACCTACGGCATCGGGCATCTTTTCGGCGCCGCCATCCAATGACGAGCCTGTTGCTATGCGTCTAAGCGGCAGAACTCGCCGTCTCGGTATCGCTGTGCACACTCGGCACGCCTCACCTTCCCGCTTGTGGTGATGGGAATCGAGCCGGGAGACACCATGACGAGGTCCGCCACGCTCAGGCCGTGCGAGGTCGATATCGCCGAGATGACTTCGCGTTTGACGATGCCCAGCCTGCCCGACGCGTCTTGCTCAGACTCGCCCCACATCTTGAGTTCGATGATGGCCACCAGCTGCTCGATATCATGGTCGGGAACCGCGATCGCCACGCACCGGCCGCGGGTGATCTCCTGGATCGTCGCCTCGATGTCGTCGGGAGAATGGTTGCGCCCGTAGACGATCAACAGATCCTTGATGCGGCCGATGACGAATAGGTCGCCCTCCGAGACGAAGCCCAGGTCTCCGGTTCGCAGCCAAGGCCCTTCCGGCGTCCCGGGCGATGGAGCGAGAAGCGTTCCGCCGAAGGTGCGTTCGGTCTCGGTCGGCCTGTTCCAATAGCCGTCGGTGACGTTGTCGCCGTGCACCCAGATCTCGGCGACCGTTCCTTCCGGACACTCGGTCTGGGTCTCCGGATCGACGATCCGCACGGCCGGCGACGGCAGCAAGCGGTAACTGACCAGCGCCGTCCCGTCCGGTCCTGGACAACGCTTGGCATTGCCGGCGGAAAGTTCGTCGGAGTCGAAGTGAACGACCTTCGGTGGCTCACCGGCGCTGCTGGCCGCCACGTACACCGTCGCTTCCGCCAGCCCGTAGGAGGGGCGTAACGCCTCGGCGCGCAGGTTGAATCGGCCAAACCGGTCGGCGAAGCGTTTCAGCGTTGCGGGATGTACTCGTTCGCTGCCGCTGATGATGCTGTGCACGCCGCCGAGATCAAGCCCGGCCATGTCGTCGTCTGATGTCTTGCGTGCCGTCAATTCGTAGGCGAAGTTCGGTGCCGCCGAGAAGACGTGAGAGTTGCTGGCCATCAACTGAATCCACCGAGCCGGACGCTGCAGGAACGCCATCGGGCTGGTGAGCACGGCCCGAAACCCGCCGAGGATCGGCGCGCAAACACCCAGAAATAGGCCCATGTCGTGATAGAACGGCAGCCACGACACGACAGTCGAGTCCACTGGCGCGACGCCGCCGCGGTCGGCGAAGTAGCCGGCCATCAGCTGCGAGAAATTGGCGAGCAGGTTCTGATAGGACATCATGACCCCGGCCGGTTGGCGGGTCGACCCGGACGTGTACTGCAAGTACGCGGTGGCCGGATAGTCATCGTCACGGGCTTCGTCTTGTCGGCGAGCATCCCGATCGAGCCGATCCACTTCGATGATCGATGGTGCGGATTCACCGGGAGCCGCGGAAACGTGCGCGACGACATCGCCCATGGCCACAGCTGTCGTGAGGATGACAGTCGGTGACGCGTCGCGCAGGACGGAAACAACGCGTTCGTCGCTGGCGCCACCCAGCGGCACCAGCAGCGGAACCGCGACAAGCCTGGCCTGCAATGCGCCCAGAAAAGCAACGATGTAGTCAATGCCCTGCGGCGCCAATATCAAAGCGCGGTCGCCAGCCGATGCGCAAAGCCTGAGTTCATGTGCGACGTTCAGCACTCGCCGGTACAACTGCAACCAAGTCAGGGTTTCGCCAGCACCGGCCCAATCCTGCTCGTAATCAATGAAAGTGAACGCCGTGCCATCAGGCTGCAGATTGACGCACTGGCGCAACATTGCAGGAAGGGACTGCTTCGTCAAGGAAATACCACCTCTTGGGATGCTGGACTAGTGGGCGCCGGGATTAGGCGCCCAGAAAGCTCTCGACGTTGTGACTACTTTTTGACGTACCTGCGCACTAAGTCGTCTTCGCCAAACGTGCCCGTGTGCTGCAAGCCCTCGGTATCGCGGCTGAAGAATGTCCACTGCCGCGGAGCCGTCTGCGGCCCGCCGATCAGCTTGACGGTGCAGCGCCGGCCGCTGGGACGAGTCGTGCCGATGATGTCACCGACCCGAATGTGCGACGGATGCACCTGCGGTGCATCCCACCAGTCCTGTTCAGTCTTATCCACTCATCCTCGCTTCGGTATGGCCGCCGTGGCGGCGAAATGGCTTGCGGTCAGTTCGGTCATTGACGCGGAAAATCTTTCGGGGACGGTCACGCTCATGACCGGCCCCGAGCCGCGGCAACGGCACGTTGCAGCTGGGCGGCCCGCAAAATCGAGCCCGCGGTGCGAAACGCGGGTTTGTCGCGGTCAGCGATGTCAATCGGCAAATTGGCGGCGCAGCGCATCAGCATGATGGCCAGCGCGCTGTGCGTCGCGTACGAGATGACCAGCAGGTTAGCGACATGATCCGTGCCGCAGAGCGTCATGACGTGCTGGCGCTTGTGTTCCCATCCCCGCCAGTTCAGGTCGGGTGGCCGTTGCAGCGGCGACCAGTTCACATTGATCGAGTTGATGTCACCGAGCAAGGGAGTCAGGGCCGCGACAAGATTCGGCAACTCATTGGTGATGCGATCTGCGTGTGGCCACCACGCGCCGTCGATCTCGTGCCCGAGCTGGGCAGACACCGATAGCCGGACGGAGTTCGCTTGGCATCTTCGCACCATCGGATAGGTCATCGTCGCGCCGTAGCTGGGACCGCACTATCCACGGGTAGCTTCCTTCGCGGTCGGCAGGGCGTCTGCCCGCAGGCGCGGGACAGGCGGAGAAATCACATTGCCCGTAGAGATCACCCGCAGCGAAGCGTGGGAACCAGTGCTGACAACGAAAAGGCTCACACGCGAGCGTACGCCACCCGCGGCGCGCTGAACTGACATCCACCGCAATTGCGGGGCACCCAACGGTATGCCGGCGGCAAACATCGGCAATCCGCGGGTCAACTAGGCGGTGGACAGGGCTCGACGCTGCCGTTTTAACGACGAGGCTGCACGCCTTCGTCCACCTTCGACGTGCTAAACGCAGCCAATCTGCTAGCTCGTCGCAAGACGCACGGTACGCCCAGGTAAACCAAGGATTTCTGCGGCCTGCTCGGGCGTCGCCACGGAGCGACCGACTTGGCGGCAAAGATCCGCCGCTTCGGTCACGAGCTCGCGATTGGTCGGGGTGCGGTCCCCGCCGTAAAACTCGAGCCCCACGTGGAGGTGCCCGCCGCGTTCGAGGGCCAATTTGGCGACGGGATGTGCGCAGAGGTCGCCGCCGACGATCGATGCAGCCCACGGAATGTCGCATCCGTCAAGCAATTCCAAGTACGCGTCAAGGGCTCGCTCCGTCGGGGGCAAACCGAAAGGCGCTCCCAGGTAACCGCGTTCGGTCGCGAAGTACAGCTTGATCATCGCCCCCTGCGGCAGCAGGCCCGCGCGCCACCACGCGAGAGTGGCCCGCAGAAACCCGGGTTCGTAGATGGCCAGGCTGGGGCCGAGTTTCGCCTCGCGGCAGATGTCGAAGGCCCGGCGGATCGAATCGAAGGAGTTGGCGTAGACCAACGGACCCGCGGGTACGCCGTCGGCGTCGGTGCCGCCGAGGTTGACCGACCCGGGGTCGGTGAGCCCGACGCGCAGACCGGCCGCGGCCAGCGGCACGAGGTGTTCGTAGGAGATCGCCGATCCCTGCTCGAAGTGGACCGTCGGATACAGCAGGGCGTCCGGTCGGGCAGCGAGCACCGGGCGCCACGCCTCCAGATAGCGCTCCGCGGCCTGTTCCACGGTCAGGCCGTAGCGGTCGATGTGATTGTGGATGATGGCCGCGCCGGCCTCGATGCAGCCGAGGGCATCGGCGACGATCTCCGCCGGCTCGACGGGCACGTGCGGATTGGTCGCCTTCGACGTCACGCCGTTGATGGCGCACTCAATGATGACGGGGTTCACCCCGATGAGAGTATCGAACGACGGAGGTACATCATGGCGACAGCAAAACTAGGGCCGGTGACCGTCGCGCCGTTGCGTGTCCAGCCGGCCTACGCCGATCGCGAAGCCGTTCGGCGCACCATTCTCGAGCACGCTCCGTACCCCATGATGATTGCCGGCGCGGGATACAGCGAGATGATGCAATCGGCGCCCCTGGAGCCGTGGTTCCGGACTACCTGGGCAGCCGACGCCGACCCTCGCGATGAGTCGATCCACGCTCTGATCCATGACCCCCGGTTCATCGAGGGAGCTGGAAACCTCTTCGGCGCCAAGGTGATTCGCCCTCAGCGTCTTGTGGTGAACGTGATGGGTCCGATGGCGGCGGGATATCGCCACGTCGACCTTCCCACCTATCGCGGCATCTCCCCCGAGATTCCGCTGTGGTTTCCCATGGTGATGGGGGTGTCCGGCCTGTTTGAACGCTGGGCGGTTCGCGTGGCGGGCGCGCTCACCTGGTTTTACGACGGAACCGATGGAGAGTACGAATACTGGCCGCGCGGTATCGACCAGCCGTCGGAGTCCGAACGCGGCCCGTTCGGAAACGTCGCGCTCTTCGGTGACAACGATCTGATGTTCCATCAGATCGGCGCGATCGGGGACGCCGCGCGCTTCAAAGATCAGGTCAAGCTGACGGTGCGGTCCGAGATTCGGCCGGTTCAGGACGGCTGGGAGATCACGGACGGCGGCTCCGTCGTCGGGAAACTTCCCGACGAGCAAGTGCGAATCTCGCTGCTGTGGCGGGCGATCACCTTCCGTGACGAACGCGAGGCGCACGCCTACGACCAACACGAAGACGACCTCGACGTCGACACGGCGATAGCCAGATTCTGCGACGACCTGACCGAGCGCGGTATCGCTTTCACGCCACCGGAGGACCCGTTCAACGACCCGGCATGGAGCTCGCTGCTCACCCAAACCTATCTAGCGAGCGCATTTGTCTGACCCCAGCGCGCTCCACTATGAGCGTCTCGGCGCGGGCCCGCGGCTGTTGTTCTGCAACGGATCTGGCACCACGCTGGACTCCAGCCGCCCGATGCTGGACATGCTCTCGGCGCGGTTCGAGCTGCTCGCCTTCGACTACCGCGGCATGGGACGCAGCGCGCCGGTCACCGAGCCGTACGCGATGGCCGACGTGGCCGCGGACCTAGTCGCGCTGCTCGACGAGGTCGGATGGGAACGAACGGCGTTGGCGGGCTTGAGCTTTGGCGGCATGGTCGCGCAGGAGCTCGCGGTGACCTGCCCGGACCGGATCGACCGGTTGGCGCTGATGGCCACCTCACCCGGCGGCGCGTTCGCGTCCTATCCCCTCGAGAAACTGGCGGATCTGCCGCCCCTCGAGCGTGGACTGAGGTCGCTGACCCTGGCCGACCGGCGCTGGACGGCGGAGTGGTTCGCCACGCACCCCGACGATGCCGCGTTGGTCGGCACCCTCGCGGCGGACCTGCCCGCCGAGGAGACCGAGGATCAGGCCCGGGGCCGCATCCTTCAGCTGCAAGCGCGTGCCGGTCACGATGTCGTTGACCGCCTGCACCGGGTGACCTGCCCGACCTTCGTGGGCAGCGGCCGCTACGACGACATCGCGCCGGTGGCCAACGGCCAGGCCATCGCCGACCGGATCCCGGGCGCCACGCTGCACGTCTACGACAGCGGGCACCTGTTCCTGCTGCAGGATCCGGCCGCCTGGCCGGAAATCGAAGCGTTCTTGGCGGGCCAGTAGAGTGAGTGGCCATGACCGCGGGCCGATCCACCACCTGCGCCATCGCCGGCGGTGGCCCGGCCGGAATGATCCTCGGGCTGTTGCTGGCTCGCGCCGGCGTCGAAGTCACCGTGTTCGAGAAGCACGCCGACTTCCTTCGTGATTTTCGCGGCGACACCGTGCACCCGGTCACCCTGCGCCTGCTCGACGAGCTGGGTTTGTTTCCCCGTTTCGACGCCCTGCCGCACAGCAAGTTCGAAAAGGCCGAGTTCGACATCAACGGGCGGCAGGTCACCTTCGTCGACTTCCGCCGCCTGCGCCTGCCTCATCGCTATATCGCGTTGGTGCCCCAGTGGGATCTCCTCGACCTGCTCGCCGCGGCCGGCAAGAACGAACCCACGTTCACCTTGCGTATGCAAACCGAGGTGACCGGGCTGCTGCGCGACGGTGACACCATCACCGGTGTGCGCTACCAGGGACCCGACGGGCCCGGCGAACTAGCCGCGGACCTCACGGTGGGCTGCGACGGCCGCACCTCGACCGTGCGCCGCGAAGCGGGCCTGACAGCGCGTGAATACACGGTGCCGTTCGATGTCGGATGGTTTCGGCTCGACTCCAAGCAAGAAATCAAATACCAACTCACCCCGCGTACTTCACCGACCCTAACCCTTTTGCTGATACCGCGGGAGGGATACTTCCAGGCCGGATGCTTCCTGCCGAAGGGCGGCGAGCAGCAATTGCACGCCCGCGGGTTCGACGCCTTCCGTGCCCAGGTGGCCGATCTGGTGCCCGAAGCCTCGGTGGAGAACCTCACCTCGTGGGACGACGTCAAAGTCCTTGACGTGCGGGTGAATCGGCTCCGCCGGTGGTACACAAACGGACTCTTGTGCATTGGCGACGCCGCCCACGCCATGTCCCCGGCCGGCGGGGTCGGCATCAACCTGGCGATCGCCGACGCCGTCGCCGCGGCACGACTTCTCGCCGAGCCGCTGCGGAATCATCGCGTCACCGCAGACGATCTGGCCGCGGTTCAAAAACGCCGAAACCTTCCCGCTGTCATCACGCAGGCGGTGCAACAGGTGGCGGGGCGCCTCCTCATCCCCGTCGTGCTGCGCGGCAATATCAAGCCGCCGCCGCCCGTCGTCACCAATGCCGTCGCAAGGCTTTTCAGCTGGATACCCTCGCTGGCCGTCATCCCCGCCTACGCCATCGGCGTCGGCCTACGCCCCGAACAGGCCCCGGAATTCGCGCGCCGCAGCCCGGACGGCTAGGGGTTCGCCTGCGGGGTCACCAGGAACTTCTCCCCCGTCGCCCGTTTGAGATAGGCGTGAAACGCATCGGGTCTGAGCATGCCGGCCAATGACACCTCACGGTTGTAGGCGCTGGCGAACGTCGTGGTGAGCTCGGCGGCCACCCGACCCCGCAGCCTGGCGAGGTCGTCGGGTCCGAGGCCGGCGAGGAACGGCGTCAGCAGCCACCCACCGACACCCCAGGCCATGCCGTAGTTCCTGGTGAGGATCGTCGGGCTGGTGTCGAGACCGCCGTAGATGTACACCTGCTTGTGCACGCTCGACCCGTAGCGGGAGTACTCCGCTGCGTCCGCACTCGCCGCTTCCTCCATGCCGCTGAGGATCTGGCTCGCGAGCGTTCCCCCACCGGTGGCGTCGAACGCAAGCGTCGCGGACGTCGCCTTCAGGGCGGCGACAAGCTCGGTCGAGAACGTCGGTGATGCCGAGTTGCACACATGCACGGCGCCGAGCGACCTTAACAAGTCCTCTTGGTCGGGCTTGCGGACGACGTTGACCAGCGGCACCCCGTCCTTGAGGCAGAGCTTGACGAGCATCTGGCCGAGATTCGACGCAGCCGCCGTGTGCACCAGGGCCGAATGACCTTCGCGGCGCATGGTTTCCAGCATTCCGAGTGCGGTCAGCGGATTGACAAACGACGAGGCTCCGTCCTTCGCCGTCGCCCCCTCGGGCAGCACCAGACACGCGGCGGCATGGACCACCCGATACTGCGCATACATGCCGCCGCCCGCGATCCCCACGAGCTTGCCGAGCAGGTCCTGGGCCGCCGGGGATGAGCCGGCCGCCACCACGGTGCCAGCGCCCTCATTGCCCACCGGAAGCGGTACGTCCAGCCGCGCCGAGAGCCCCTTCAGCGCCTCTGTGGGCACCGCTGCGGTGACGCTTGGGCGGTCCGGCGTGCCGGTGACCGAAGCGGTCGACATGTCCGCGCCCGCAACCAGGACGCCCAGGTCCGACGGGTTGATCGGGGAGGCTTCCACCCGCACCAGCACCTGGTTATCGGTCAGGGGTGGAATTTCGACGTCGATCAGTGTGAGCTCGAGTGTGCCCTGCGACGTCACCAATGAACGCAGTTCCAGTGCACTGTCGGGCAAATCCGCTGCGGTCATCTGGTTGCCTCGTTTCTGTTGTGGAGGTGTTTTGATCATACGAATCCGGGGCGCGGGCATCGATATTCCCGCGGACTCGTCTTGTCCTGCCGCCTTTGGCAGGCGTAGGGTTCCGGCTTGATGGATCGTGTCGCGGTGATCACCGGGGCCAGCCGTGGAATCGGCGCGGCGACCGCACTGGCCCTCGCGCAGAACGGATTTCGGGTCGTCGTCAACTACCGATCCAGTGCCGAGGAAGCCGACGCCGTGGTGCGGGCGGCGGCTGCGGCCGGTGGCCAGGCCGTGGCGATCCGGGCCGACGTCACCGCACCAGACGACGTCGCCGCGTTGTTTGAGCAAACCGAACAACGGTGGGGCCGAGTCGACGTGTTGGTGCACAACGCGTTAATTCCTTACGATGTAACGTCGTTCGCCGATCTCAGCTGGGAGCAGCTCGGCGGCAAGCTGAACAGAGAGCTGCACGCGGCTTACCTGGTGACCAAAGCCGTTGTGCCAGGCATGGTTTCCCGGAACTACGGCCGGCTTATCTTTCTCACCACGATCCTGTCCCGCCGGCCCAGGCAAGGCATGATCACCATCGGAACGGCCAAGGCCGCGATGGACCAGTTCGTCCGGTACGTGGCACTCGAGCTGGCGCCGCAGGGGATCACCGCCAACCTTGTCTCGCCCGCCACGGTGGCCGACACGGCGGCGAGCGGGCTGTTGAAGGACGAAGAGTTGCGACAAATTGCCGCGGCCAATCCCATGGGGCGCAACGTTCGTCCCGACGAGATCGCCAAGGCGGTGGCTTTTTTGGCGAGTGAGGATTCCGGGTTCATCACCGGCCACTGCGTGGAGATCAACGGCGGCCTGGCCATGGATTGAGAGGGTTGTGGAAACGATCGACCTGGCCTATGTCGGGCGTGGCCTGCACGAGGAGTTGGTCGCGCACGTCGCCGACCAAGAGGGCTACTTCGAGGATGAGGGTGTCCACGTGGCGATCCGCGACGGGGTGGGCTGGCCGGTGGAACGGTTGCGCCGCGGCGCGGTGATCGGTCTGGGCCGAACGCTGGTGTCGCGGCTGACCGACAGGATCGGCTGGACGGCACTCAGTTTCAGCACCGATCGTCCCTTGTTCTGGTTTCTCGGCAATGCCGAGGTGAAGTCCATGGCGGACCTTCGCGGTCGGCGGCTGGCGGTCCATGGCGCCGCCGCTCCGCCCGGCACGTTCGCCCGGATCGTGCTGCGTAAGCACGGCCTGGATCCGGACCGCGACCTGCACTGCATCACGCGGCATCCCGGTGACTACCAGATGGATTTGCGACGGATGCGCGATGGTTCGATCGACGCCGCCTACGTGGGCAGCACGCTCTCCGCCGAGCAGGTCGCCGCCGAAGAGGGGTTCCACGTCCTGGCCTGGGTGGGCGATCACTTCCAGATCCCCACCGTCGGCGTCGTCGTGGACCCTGACCGGAATCCGCCGAATAGCCCCGCCGTGCAAGCGGTGGTGCGGGCCAACCAGCGGGCGTTGCGGTTCCTCGCCGAACAACCCGACCGGGCCGTCTTTTACGTCAACCGGTTCCTCGACCGGCTCACCCGTGATGAGGCGCAGCAGTTCTACAAACGTTACGTCGGGCCGTATTTCATTCCCGACCGCAAGGTGGACCTCGCGGCGGCCCAGCAAGCCGTTGACAGCGTCGCTGCCGAACTCGGTGTCGCCTCAACCGCGGCCGCCGAAATGTATCAGCCCGCGCGGTGAATCGCCGAACGTGAACGCACGGCGAAAAATCGCCGTGATTTTCGCCGTGCGTTCACGCTCGGCGAAGTGCGTTAGGCGGCCAGGCCGTCCCGCGCGTCACTGACTCGCGTTGCCGCGGCGCGCTTTTGACGCCGCCACGCGCGCACGGTGGCGATCGCGGTCTTCAGCCCGCGGCGACGTCCCGTGGTGGCATCGACGCCGGCGAAACCGGGCTGCAGCTCGGCGAACATCCGCTCGCTGCGGGTCTCCGGCGCGTTGTCGGTGTCGTCGGTCAGATACTTGTTCGGCAACGACAGCTTGGCCAGCGTGCGCCACGTCTTGGCGTACTGCACCAGGAAAGAGCCTGTGGTGTAAGGCAAGTCGTATTTGTCGCACACCGCGCGCACCCGCACCGAGATCTCGTGCAGGCGGTTGCTCGGCAAGTCGGGATACAGATGATGCTCGATCTGGTGGCACAGGTTGCCACTCATGAACCGCAGCACCGGTCCGGCCTCGAAGTTGGCGCTGCCCAGCATCTGCCGCAGGTACCACTGCCCCTTGGTCTCGCCGATCATGTCGGTCTTGGTGAATTTCTCTGCGCCATCAGGGAAATGGCCGCAGAAGATGACGGCATTGGCCCACACGTTGCGGATCACATTGGCAACCGCGTTGGCCGTCACCGTGGACCGGTAGGTCGCGCCCGGCGACAGCACGGTCAGCGCGGGGAAGGCGATGTAGTCCTTGAACACCTGTCGGCCGGCCTTGGCCAGGAACTCGTCGATCCGTTGCCGCGCATCCTCGTGATCCATCCGCTTCTTGAGGATCTTGCCGATCTCCACGTGCTGCAGCCCGACGCCCCACTCAAACAGGGTGGCCAGCAAGGTGTTCCACACCAGGTTCAAGATGTTGAAGCGCTTCCAGCGCTGGTCGCGGGTGACGCGCAGCATGCCGTAGCCGACGTCGTCGTCCATCCCGAGGATGTTGGTGTACTTGTGGTGCACGAAGTTGTGGGTGTATCGCCAGTGCTTGGACGACCCGCTCATGTCCCACTCCCACGTCGAGGAGTGAATCTCGGGGTCGTTCATCCAGTCCCACTGGCCGTGCATGACGTTGTGGCCGATTTCCATGTTCTCGACGATCTTGGCCACCCCCAGGGTGACGGCGCCGGCCCACCAGGCCGAGCGTCGTGAACTGGCGGCCAGCAGCACCCGGCCGGCCACCTCTAGGGTTCGCTGCGCCGCGATGGTGCGTCGGATGTAGCGCGCGTCGCGTTCGCCGCGCGAGTCTTCGATGTCCTGGCGGATAGCGTCCAGCTCAACGGCCAGGCTCTCGATGTCGGCGTCCGTCAGATGCGCGAATGCGTCGACGTCGGTGATCGCCACCGTGTTCCCTCCTTCGCCGTCGTTCGGTCAACACCTACGCTATCGTAACCTACGATGTCGTAAGTTACCAATGAGTAGCTTCTAGATGTCGATCACGCAATCGCCCGACGCGGACGAGATGCAGGTCTGGATGCGAGAGCCCGGCTCCTGTTCCCGGCCGGTCCGCAGGTCACGGACGTGGCCCTCCACCAGGCCGACCACGCACGATTGGCAGATGCCCATCCGGCAGCCGAATGGCATCTGCACACCGGCGCCCTCTCCCGCATCCATCAGGGACGTCGCCGCGTCAGCCACCACGCTGCGACCACTTCGGGCGAACGTCACCGTCCCACCCGCGCCGGCGGGCGCGGCCTTGGCGACGGCAAACCGCTCCAGGTGCAGCCGGTCACCGAGGCCAGCCCCCGACCAGACCCGCTCGGCCTGGTTGAGCATCCCCTCCGGACCGCAGGCCCAGGTGTGGCGATCGCGCCAGTCCGGCACCTCCTGACTCAACCGGGCAAGGTCGAACCGACCCTCGCTGCGGGTCTCACGCACCCGCAACCGGTAGCCGGGTTGATCTGCTGCCAGCGCGCTCAGCTCGGAACCAAACATCACATCGGCCGCGGTGGGGGCCGAGTGCAGGTGGACGATGTCACCAATTTGGTTGCGGCGCACCAACGTTCGCAGCATTGACATCACCGGCGTGATGCCGGATCCGGCGGTGAGGAACAGGATCGACGGCGGCGCCGGGTCGGGCAGAACGAAGTTGCCCTGGGGTGCGGCCAGCCGCACGATGGTGCCCGGCTCGACGCCGGCCACCAGGTGGCTGGACAGGAAGCCTTCGGGCATGGCCTTGACGGTGATGGTCACGGTGCGGTCGGTCCCCGAGTTGGCCGGGCTGGACGTCAGCGAATAGGACCGCCACCGCCAGCGCCCGTCCACCAGCAGCCCGATCCCGATGTACTGGCCCGGCTGGTAGTCGAAGCTGAAGCCCCAGCCCGGCTTGATCACCAGGGTGGCCGAATCTTCCGTTTCGCGGCGGACCTGGATGATGCGGCCGCGCAACTCGCGCGCCGACCACAGCGGATTGGCCAGGTGCAGGTAGTCGTCGGGCAACAGCGGAGTGGTGATGCGCGCGGCCAGCTTGCGCAGGGCGTGCCAGCCCGGATGCCGGTCGGCTCCGGCGACGGTGGGACGGGCGGTCGCGACGACGTTGGCGGTGACCGGCGCGTGTTTCTCGCTCATCGAAGGATCGCTTCCGGTTGGCTTGGACCCGCTCCCTACGGGACCGTAACCTACGGTACCGTATCCAGCCGGCGTCAGAGCAGGTCAAGCAAAAACGGCAGCTCCTGGGTGGCGTACCAGGCCAAATCGTGGTCCTGCGCGTCCCCGACGACCAGGTCCGCGTCCTCATCCCCCAGGTCGGCGTCGTCGATGACCGCGATCGCCGCCTCGACCGCCGGCTCCGCGTCGGAGGTGTCGACGAACGCGGCGACGACCTGGTCGATCCGGACGGGCTCGGCGAGCCTGACGACGGCGTCGTCGAGGTCGGGACGACAGGTGGCGGCTGATTCCGGACCGATCTCCGCGGCCAGCACCGCGCGACGCCGTAGCGTGTCGGGATCGGTCGCGAGCAGGCGCAGCGACGCCAGCGCCGCCTCCCGCAGCGCCACCTCGGCGAGTTCGTCGTCGTCGCCCTCGGCGTAGGCCTCGCGCAACGTCGGGGTCACGGCGAACGCGGTGCCGTTGAGGGGCCACAGCGAGCCGTCGGCGACCAGCTGCTGCAACGTGGCCACGGTGGCCGGGATGTAGACCCGCATCATCCGATCAGCGTGGCCGCGTAGTCATCGACGTAGTTCGACAGCTCGCGCGGCGGACGCTGGTAGCTGCCGCTCACCACCGGCCGGGCCGGCAGTTTGACCTTGGGCCGCTTGACTTCCCGGTAGTCGATCGAGGACAGCAGGTGGTGCATCATGTTGAGCCGGGCGTGTTTCTTGTTGTCGGATTCCACGACATACCACGGGCTGTTCGAGGTGTCGGTGTGCACCATCATTTCGTCTTTGGCGCGCGAATAATCCTCCCACCGATACACCGATTCCAGGTCCATGGGGCTGAGTTTCCACTGCCGCACCGGGTCGTTGAGGCGTGCCTTGAACCGGCGCAGCTGTTCGTCGTCGGACACCGAGAACCAGTATTTGCGCAACAGAATCCCGTCGTCGATCAGCATCTGCTCAAAGATCGGCGTCTGCCGCAGAAACAACACGTACTCCTGCGGCGTGCAGAAACCCATGACCTTCTCCACGCCGGCGCGGTTGTACCAGGATCGATCGAACAGCACGATCTCACCCTTGGCGGGCAGATGGGCGATGTAGCGCTGGTAGTACCACTGACCGCGTTCGCGATCGTTGGGCGCGGGCAGGGCGGCGATCTGAGCGACGCGCGGGCTGAGGTATTCGGTGATCCGTTTGATCGCGCCGCCCTTACCCGCGGCGTCGCGGCCCTCGAATATCACCACCACGCGCGCGCCGGAATAACGTACCCACTCCTGCAGCTTGACGAATTCCGTTTGCAGACGAAACAATTCGGCTTCGTAAACTTCGTTGGAAATCTTGCGTTCGGTGCGGGCGCTGGATTTCTTCTTCTTCGGCTTCGCCGGCGCGCCATCGTTTGTCGCGGTGCTCATAGCATCGAATGTTATCGCCAAGCAGGGTTTTTGGCCTATCGGGACGCTTCCAGCAATTCTTCGAGTGATTGGTTGAGCAGTGCGGGCAGCAGGTCGACATCGCTCATCGCCTCGCGGTCGGCATTGATACCGAAATACAACATCCCGTTGTAGGACGTCACGCTGATTGCGAGCGCCTGGTTGCTCAGCAGCGGCGGAACGGCGTAGGTCTCGAGCAGTTTGGTGCCGGCGATGTACATCTGGGACTGGGCGCCGGGCGCGTTGGTGATCAACAGGTTGAAGGTCCGCCGCGAGAAGGTGGGAAAGCTGGTGGCCACCCGAATGCCCATGGCGTGCAGGGTGGGTGGCGCAAAGCCCGACAGCGTGACGATGGTTCTGGCGTCCACCAGGCTGGCCGCCGTCGGGTTCGATTCGGTGGCGTGCGCAATCTGCGACAGCCGCACGACGGCGTTGCCCTCCCCCACCGGAAGATCGACCAAAAACGGCGCCACCTGACTGATCGCCTGCCCCGGACCGCTGGCGTCGAGCGCGTCGTCGGCATACACCGACAGCGGCGCCATCGCACGCACCGTCGCGGTCAGCGGCACCCCCTCACCGCGCGACATCAGCCAGTTGCGCAGCGCGCCGGTCACCACCGCCAACACCACGTCGTTGACGTCGCAGTCGTAGCGCGCCCGCACAATCCGGTAGTCGTCAAGCTTGCCGCTGGCGACGGTGAACCGGCGATGGCGCGACACGGTGGCGTTCAACGGGCTACTGGGCGCGGTGCCGCGCGCCAGCAGCCGCGCGACATCGAAGACGCGGCGACCGGCGTCGACGAGTTGCCCGGAATTCGTTGCCATTCCGGCGATCGCGGATCCCAAGGTCTGCATCTGCGCGCCCGGGCCCGTCACCAAATCGCCGAGCGCGCCCAGCAGCAGCCGGGTGTTGCCGGGATCGCGCTCCGGTATCCAGATGTCCTCGGGGAACGGCGCCGGACGCCGCACGCGATCGACGATGACATGGCCGATCTCCAGCGCGCTCATGCCGTTGATGAGCGCTTGATGCGATTTGGTGTAGAGCGCGAGGCGGTTCTTGCTCAGGCCTTCGACGAGATACATCTCCCACAGCGGGCGCGACTTGTCGAGCGGCCGCGCGGCCAACCGGGCGATCAGCTCGTGCAGCTGTTCGTCGCTGCCCGGCGACGGCAGCGCCGACCGCCGGACGTGATAGGTGATGTCGAAGTCCGGGTCGTCGACCCACACCGGCCGGGCCATCGGGGCAACCATGATTCCGCGGACCTTCTGCCGGTAGCGCGGTATCTGCGGCAGCCGCTGCTCGACGGTGGCCAGCAGCGTTTCGTAGCTCAGCCCGGCGCGCGGGCGGCGCAGGATGGACAACGATCCGACGTGCATCGGGGTGGCCGTGTTCTCCAGCCGGTACGACGCCGCGTCGGCAGGGGACAACCGGGTCACCATACGGCCTTGTCCTCCTTGTCGATTCGTCGTCGATTCGTCGTCGGTCCGTCGCCCCGACCGTACCGTCCGGGCGAGCCCCCCGCGGGGCGGGTACGCGCCGCGCCCGTATGTGCGATGATGACCCGCACACCACTCGTCTGCCACTCTCCAGCAGGCTGCCGTTTCATCGATGCAGTTGGGGAGTGCACATTGAAGACCCGGGACAGCCGCGACACCTTCGCAGTCATGCCCGTCTCCGAGTACGAGCCGCCGACCCGCAACGTCGACAATGTCGCGCAGTGCCGGCCACCGTCGCACGCGACGTTGCGTCGCCGTCACCCTCGTGCGCCCGGCCAGCGCGGCATGCCGCGCCCGCAGGCCGTGCCGGCTCGGGAAGTCATGTCGCCGTCGATGCGCCGCGCGGCGGTCTTCGCCGACGGGGCCCTGCGCCGGGTGCTGGAAGTCATCGACCGCCGTCGCCCGGCGACCCAGCTACGGCCGCTGCTGGCGCCCAGCCTCGTCGACTCGGTGCTGTCGGCCGGCCGGGCGCTCGCCGGCGGATCGGACGGCGCCGCGGTGTTGCGCCGGATGCGCGTGCAGCCCGCCGGGCGACACGACCCGGACACCGCGGAATTCCGCGCGGCCGAGGTTTTCGGCACGTACAGCCGCGGGGACCGGATCCACGCCATCGCCTGCCGGGTGGAACAGGTGCCGGCAGCGGCCGGCCCGCGCTGGCTGGTGGTTGCCCTGCATATTGGCTGACGCGTCAGGTGGCCGGCCCGGCACCCTCTGGTAGCGGGCCACCGGTGAAGCGGGCCAGCACCGGGCCCGCTATAGCCATAACGAAGACATACGACGTCGCCAGCGCTGCCACCTCAGGGATCGACGCGCCGACCAATCCGATGATGATCAGCGAGAATTCGCCCCTGGCGATGAGCGCCGTGCCCGCACGCAATTGACCACGACGTGCCACTCCGTCGCGCCGGGCCGCCAAACCCCCGGTAGCCACCTTGGTCGCCGCAGTGACCACGGCCAGGATCAGGGCCACCGGAAGCATCGGAAGCAGCTCCTGCGGGTCAACCTGCAGGCCGATGGCGAGGAAGAAGATCGCGGCGAATAGGTCGCGGAGCGGGCCCAGCACCGTGCGCGCGCGGTCAGCGGTGTCGCCGGTCAGGGTGAGACCGACCAGGAACGCACCGACGGCGGCCGACGCATGCAGGGACTCGGCCAACGCGGCCACCATCAGGGCGATTCCCAGGACTCTGAGCAAAAGCTGTTCGGAATCGGAGTGTGCGACCAACCGCCCGAAGTGATGGCCCCAGTGAAACGATGCGGCAAACGCGGCGACCAGAGCGCTGACCGCCACCAGCATGCCGGCCACCGCCTGCAGCCAACTGCCACCCGCCGCCAGCACTGCGAACAGCGGCAGGTAGGCCGCCATCGCGAAATCCTCGAGCACCAGCACAGACAGCACGGCCGGTGTCTCCCGGTTGCCGAGCCGTCGCAGGTCCTCCAAGAGGCGCGCGATCACACCCGACGAGGAGATGTAGGTGACTCCGGCCAAGGCAAGGATGGCGACCCCGTTCAGGCCCAGCAGCCAGCCGGCGACGGCGCCGGGCGCGGCGTTGAGGACGACGTCGACACCTGCCGACGGCAGGTGATGCCGCATGCTGCTGGCGAATTCGGCGGCGGAGAACTCCAGGCCCAAAGTCAGCAGCAGCAGAACAATGCCGATGGGTGCGCCCGTCATGATGAACTCGCCGGCCGCGGCCACCGGCCAGAAGCCGCCTTTACCCAGCGAAAGACCCGCCAGCAAATAGACCGGTATCGGGGACAACGCGAATCGGCGGGCGACGGAGCCCAACACCGCAATTGCGGCCAAGAGGGCACCGAGCTGGAATAGCAGCGCCCCCGAAATCTGCACCGGCTCAGCCCTTTTCGACGATCTGTTGAACGGCGGCGATAGCCTCATCGGAGCCGATCACGATCAGCACATCTCCCGCCCGAAGTGTTTCGGCCGGACCTGGCGAGGCGAGCACATCCTCGTCGCGCACGATTGCGACGATCGAGGCTCCGGTACGGGTGCGGGCGCGCGTGTCGCCCAGCTGGCGGTCGACGAACGGGCTGTCCGGCCCGATGTGAACTTGACCCGCTTCAAGCCCGGGCACTTCGCGAGTCAATTCGGTGAACCGTTCAGCGATCCTCGGTGCGCCCAGAATCTGGGCTACGGCGTCGGCCTCTTCGTCGTTGAGGCGGAATACCGGCCGAGCCTGGTCCGGATCGTCACGCGTGTACAGAACGACGTCGAAATCACCACCGCGCCTGGCGATTATGCCGATTCGGTCACCCGTGTGCGAGGTGAATTCGTATCGCAAGCCGACACCTGGCAGCAGCACCTCCTTGACGTCCATATCGTCAACATACCGGGATCTCGTGGCCAAATCCCGCGAGATGGAACCGATACTGGGCAGCCTGATAACAGTAAAGACGCGCTAGGGTTGCCGGATGGACGGCAACACGGTCAGCGTCGACCGCATCATCAATGCGCCGGCCGACAAGATCTTCGCGCTCGTGGCCGACGCGGGCAAGCACGCCAGCATCGACGGTGCGGAATCGGTGAACCACGCCTCGGCGGCATCGGTTCCGTTGTCGATGGGTACGAAAATTCGGGATCGCGATGCGGGGCCGCAAGGAGACGCTGTTCATCCCGTACCGGACGACCAACACCGTCATCGAATACGAGCCGGATCGCCGCATCGCGTGGCAGACCACGTTTCTCGGCGGTCGCGTCGGTGGCCGCATCTGGCGCTACGAACTCGAGCCCGCCCCGGGAGACCCGGCCGGCACCCTGGTCCGCGAAACGTGGGACGTGTCGCAGGACAAGCAGAAGCGGATGATCACCAGCGGCTCGCTTCCGCAAAAGACCGCGGACGGCATGCGCGCTACGCTGGATCGGATCGCCAAGCTGGTCGAAGGTTAGATCGACTGTGCGCCTACGGTTTTCAGTGTGCGCCTACGGCGACGACACGCCCCGATCGGCGGCACCGTAGACGCACACTCGAAGCCGGCCAATGCTTGTGGCGAGCACCTGAGGCCATCGAAAGCTAGTGCTGGCCAGCCGCTTTGGGCGCTCCCCCGCGCGGGCGCGGCAGCAGCATCGGCACCTCGCGGCGGTAGTCGCGGTATTGGTCGCCCAGCGCGGCCACCAGGTCGCGCTCTTCGAAATGCACCGCGATCAGGATGTAGGTGGTCATTCCGGCCGCGAAGAGCAGGTGCCCCGCCGTCATCGTGGGCGCCGACCAGAACGCGATCAGGAAGCCAAGCATGAGCGGGTGACGCACCAGCCGATACAGCAGCCGGACGTGAAAATCGATGTCGGTGTAGGGCTTTCCGCGCGACGCCAGATACACCTGCCGCAGCCCGAACAGGTCGAAGTGATTGATCAGGAACGTCGCTGTCAACGCCATCACCCAGCCGAGCCCGAACAGCACCCACACCGCCAGCCGACCGGCGGGTAGTTCCACGTGCCAGATCACCGCGGGCATCGTGCGCCACTGCCAATAGAGCAACAGCAGCACGGCGTTGGACAGCCACACGTAGGTGCTGCGCTCGATCGACTCCGGGACGAATCGCGTCCACCACCGTTTGAACCCCGGCCGGGCCATGACGCTGTGCTGGACGCCGAACACGGCGAGCAGCGCGACGTTGACGAGGATGGCCACCCCGATGGGCGCGGACAGCCCGTGATCGACGGTGCGCGGCACCACGATGCCGCCCACGAAACCAACGAGATAGAGGAACACCGCTAGAAACAGCAGGTAGGCGGCGGCGCCGTAGCCGATCGTCAAGTATCGCTTCATACGCCAAGTGTCACCTCGCGCCGGCATTTCGGATATAGGTCATTTGCCTCAATTTTTCGCGCGGCCGGCGCTAGTCAATTCTGACTATTCGCGCCCAAGCCAGTCGATTTGAGGCAAACGCCTCATGCGGGCGCAAAGGCCGCGCACCGATGATCGCCGATGGCACAGCTTACTTCAGCGAGAACGGAGATCGGATCATGACCGAATTGACCTGCGGCGCAGACACCGACGCGCGGCTGGATACCCCGCGACCAACCGAACCGCCGCGCGGCACGCGCCTCGAAGCGATCGACATCAGCCAGCGCGTCGATGGGCGCCAGATCCTGCAAAACCTCTCGCTGTCGGTGGAACCCGGCGAATTGGTCGCCATCGCCGGGGGCAGCGGAGCGGGAAAGACCACCTTGCTCGAGATCCTGGCGGGACTGCGGCTCCCGTCCACCGGCGAGGTTCGGCGCGACGGCGTCGTTCGGCAGAGCAAGGCCGGCTCCGTCGTCGGGTACGTGCCCCAGGACGACATCATTCACCTCGAGATGCCGTTGCGGCGCACGCTGCGCTACGCGGCGATGCTCAGGCTGCCCGCGGGTACCTCGGCGCACGAGGCGGATCGGATCGTGGACGAGACGCTGCGCGATCTCGCGTTGGCCGATCGGGCCGACGTGCCGGTGCGCGCGCTGTCCGGCGGGCAACGCAAGCGGGCCAGCATCGCCGTGGAGCTGCTGACCCGGCCGCGGCTGTTCTTCCTGGACGAACCCACCTCCGGGCTCGACCCGTCCACCGCCGCCGACGTGATGCGCCTGCTGCGCGGGCTTAGCCGACGCGGGGTGACGATCGTCCTGACGACCCACGAGCCGGCGGGCATCGACCAGTGCGACCGGGTCATCTTCCTCGCCCGCGACGGCCATCTGGCCTTCACCGGCAGCCCGGCAGCGGCGCGGCGCTACTTCGGCGCGGAGCACCTCACCGAGGTGTATGAGCGCCTGGCGACCGAGCACACTCCGCAGACCTGGGCGAAGCGATTCGCCGAGAACGGCCCGACGGCGCCAAGCCGCTCTGACCGGACTCCCGTCACGACCGTGCCGCCCGAGGTCAAGCGCCCCGGCGCGGTCCGGCAGTGGTGGCTACTGACCCGGCGCAATGTCGACGTGCTGTTCCGCAACCGGCTGACCCTGGCGATCCTGCTCGGCTCACCGGTACTGGTCACGGCGATGATGGCGACATTGTTCAAGCGCGGTGCGTTCGATCCGGGCGGCCCGGCCGACGTCGGCCCCGCCCAGATCGTGTTCTGGATTGCCTTCGACGGCTTCTTCTTCGGGCTGACGTACGGTCTGCTGCAGATCGTCGGCGAAATGGCCGTCTTCCGCCGCGAACGCCTTGCCGGCCTGAGCGTGGGCGCCTACGTGGCGTCGAAGGTGACGGCGCTGCTTCCGATCTTGGCGGCGGTGAGCGCGGTGCTGCTGGTGGTATTGCGCGCGCTCGGTCGGCTCCCCGCCGTCGGGTGGGACGTGTACGCCTTGCTCTTCGCGACGATCGTGGTCGAGGCGACCTCGGCGATGGCGCTGGGGCTGCTGGCGTCGGCCGCCGTCTCCAACGCCGCCCAGGCCGCCCTCGCCCTGCCGATGCTGTGCTTTCCGCAGGTTTTGTTCGGTGGCGCCATCGTCCCCGTGGACCAGATGGCGCGCCCCGGACGCCTGATGAGCCTGGTGCTATCCAACCGCCACGCCTTCTTTGCCTTGGGCCGTGACCTGGAGCTCGACCGCTACACCACCACCTTGCCGGCCATGTCCGCCTACCGCGCGACCTTCCAGGGCGGCACCGCCGCCAGCCTCGTCGCGCTCGGCTCGTCCGCGATCGTTCTCACGCTGGCCACGGCCTGGGTATTGGACCGGCGATCCCGCCCCGGCGCAAGCCGGCGATGACGGCCGCGCCCCGGCCCCGCGATCTCAATTCAGGTCGCGGGGTCGGGGCCTCATATTGTTCGGGCGAAGACGCTGATCGGCTCTTCGTGCCCCCGCAGGGTCAGCGTGCGGGGCAGCATGCCGGCCGTGAGTTCGTCGGCGACGCCGCTGGCGACCAACAGCTCGCCGCCCGCGGCGTGTTGTTGCATGCGGGCGGCGGCATTGACCGGGCGACCCAGGGCGGTGAAGTCGACCACGGCCCCGCCCACGTTGCCGACGTATGCGACGCCCGCGTTCACTGCGACACCGACGTCGAGCCACGGTCCGTCCGGTGTGCCGTAGCCAACCGCCTCGAGCAGCTGGTGTCCCGCCTCGACGGCTCGTTGCCGGTACCGGGGGCCGCTGATGCCCCGCACGAAAAACGCCATCACCTCATCGCCGATGAGTTTGTCGATCACCGCGTCGTGGCGGAGCAGGGTCTGCGTCGCGGCGCTGTAGAACTGGTTCAACAGCGCGGCGAAGTCGGCGGCGGCGCGGCCGTGGCCGAGCGCGGTGGAGCCGCGGACGTCGGCGAACAGCACCGCGATGTCGACCTCCGCTCCGCCGCGGGGCAGCGCGTCGCAGCAACGACTGCACAGGTTGGGATTCTTGCGCGATCGGCGGAACCCGGCGGCGGCGAACAGCCGGCCGACGGGACCGCCGAATGGGTTGTTGCACAACTTGCATCGCGGCGCCGAGGGCAGGTAGCGGAATGCGTGTCTTGCCCGCAGCAATGACGCGTGCCCGTCGGTGAGCACCTTGTCCCACACACCGGACGACCGCGTCGGCTCCAACAGGTTCGCATACATGCACAAAATCGTCCCCGCGGCCGGCCGCCCGCGCATGAGGCATCCACCCCAATTAGTGGGGCGCGCTGCCGGTCAGGCCGTGCCGTGTCGCGTACAGGCTGGCCCCGATCCGGTTCGAGACACCGATCTTGGCGTAGATGTGCTCGACGTGATTGCGCACCGTCTTCTCCGAAATCCAAAGGGCCGAGGCGATCTGGCGGTTGGACAACCCCTGGGCAACATGGAGCAAGACCTCGGCCTCGCGCCGGGTCAGCCCCGCCGGCCTGGCCGCCGTGCGCGACGGCCGGTGGCCGGCGGCCTCCAACACGGCTTCAACCGCGCCGCCGTCCAGGCGGCCGCCTGCGGCTTCGCTTCGCAGCTTCTTGGCCGCGGCGGCCTCGTCCAGTGCATCGCGATACGGCCGTGGTTCCATTGCGGCGCAATAGCTTTCGGCGGCAGCCAGCACCCGGTCGCGAAGCGAGAGGTCCTCGCCCCGCAGACCGTTGGGATAACCCGACCCGTCCAGTCGTTCGTGATGGTTCACCGCGACCTCCCGGACGGCCTTCAGCCCGCCGACCCGGGCCAGGATCCGGCCGGTCAAATACGGATGCAAATTCACCCGCTCGCGTTCGGCGTGGGTTAGTTCGCCGGGCTTTTCCCAGACGCGGTTGGACACACCGATCCGGCCGAGATCGTGCACGTGGCCCGCGCGGCGCAGAACGTCGACGTCGTCTGGCGGCAGCCCCGCGCATTTCCCGGCGTTTTCCGCCAGCTGGGCGACGGCGCGCGAATGGCCCAGGGTGAAAGGACATTTCAGATCGACAAAGTCGCCCATCGCGCACAGCAGTCGGTCCAACGCGGCATCGTCCAGCGCGGCGCCCGGGTCCGGCGCCAACTCGGCGGCGGTCGACCACACATCCTCGTGCTCGCGCAGCAGGTCGTCGGCGGCCGCGGCGAACGCCGCGACCACATCGGGGTCGAACTGTTTGCCGCTGCGGCGGCGCACCTCCGCGATCGCGGCCTCCGCGCCGTACGTGCGGTGGTGCACTTCCGCGATGTCGGCAAGCTGCGCCACCCGCATCGCCATCGGTATCTGGGATCCGGCCGCCCCGGCGGGAAGACCGCTGCCGTCCCACCGTTCGTACGCGAACGGCAGGGCCTCGCCCACATCCGCGCCCAGGCCGATCTCCTCGGCGAGCAACGCGGCCGACAGGCAATGCGACTGCACCAACGCGCCGAGATTCCCACGCGCGTCGAGAAATACCTTGGCGGCCAACTGGGCTCGTTTCGGCAACGCCGATCCACGGCCCAGATTGCCCATCAGAAATCGCCGGTACGGCGCACCCGACCAGTCAATCAAGTGGCTGGCCCGCCGCATCGCGATGTCGTCGCCGAACCACCGGGCGTACTCGTGAGAGTCGGCATGACAGCCGATCCACATCACCAGATTCGTGTAGAAAACGGTTCCGCGCTCACGCTCGCCGAGCCCCAGCCGCTCCGCCAGCCGCGCGCCCATCACCGCCGACCGCAGCATGTGATCCATCGGCTGCCCCAGCCCGAGGTCGATCGCCAAGGACAGCGCCGCCAGGATCTCGGTCCGCGACACGGCTGTGTCGAAGGGCATGAAACGCGCCCCTTTCTCGAGCCGGTCGGGCGAAGATCGCGCGGCTAACGCCGTTTGACCGATTTCGGCGGCTTGGTCCCCCGGCCCTGTTGGCGCGCGGCGGCCCGCCGTTCGCGTCGGCTGGCCCCGGCCGGCACCCCCGCCGGCGTCTTCTCGGCACCGCCGCCGTTTCGCTGCAACTGCGCCGAGCCGTCCTCGGACGGTCCGGAATAGGTCAGCGCGGGCGCCTCGTTATCAATACCCTTGGCGCGCAACGTACTTGGTGGCTCTTCCCGCCCGGTTGGGGCCGGGGCATCGGCCGTCAATTCCGCCAACCCTTCGGGCGCTTCGACGGGTGCGACCTCAACCTGCGGGGCCGGCACCGCCTCCACGCTGACGTTGAACAGGAAGCCTACCGACTCCTCCTTCATGCCGTCGAGCATGGCCATGAACATGTCGTAGCCCTCGCGCTGATACTCCACCAGCGGATCGCGCTGCGCCATCGCACGCAGCCCGATGCCCTCCTTGAGGTAGTCCATCTCGTAGAGGTGCTCGCGCCACTTGCGGTCGATGACGTTGAGCAGCACGTTGCGTTCCAGCTGGCGCATCGCCCCCTCGCCCGCCAACTCCTCGAGCTCGGCTTCCCTTGCGGCATAAGCACGTTCGGCGTCCTTGAGCAGCGCGTCCAGCAACTCGTCGCGGGTGAGCTCGTCGCGGTCGGAGTCGGTGTCCGGGTGCGTCAGATCCTCGTGGGAGATCCCGACCGGGTACAGCGTCTTGAGCGCCGTCCACAGCGCGTCCAGGTCCCAGTCCTCGGCGTAGCCTTCGGCCGTCGCGCCGTCGACGTAGGCGGTGATGACATCGACCAGCATGTCGGTGGCCTGTTGCTGCAGGTTCTCGCCCTCGAGAATGCGGCGACGCTCGGCGTAGATCACCTTGCGCTGCTGGTTCATCACCTCGTCGTACTTCAGGACGTTCTTGCGCACCTCGAAGTTCTGCTGCTCGACCTGGGTCTGCGCGCTCTTGATCGCGCGGGTCACCATCGGGGATTCGATGGGCACGTCGTCGGGCAGGTTGATCCGGGTGAGCATGGTCTCGAGCATGGCGCCGTTGAAGCGGCGCATCAGCTCGTCGCCCAGCGACAGGTAGAACCGCGACTCGCCGGGGTCGCCCTGGCGGCCGGAGCGGCCGCGCAGCTGGTTGTCGATGCGCCGCGACTCGTGGCGTTCGGTGCCCAGCACGTACAGGCCGCCGGCCTCGATCACTTCCTTGGCCTCGGCGGCGGCCTCCTCCTTGACCAGGGGCAGTTCCTCGTGCCAGGCCGCCTCGTACTCGTCGGGCGTTTCGACCGGGTCCAGGCCGCGCTCGCGCAGCCTCAGGTCGGTCAGGAAGTCGACGTTGCCGCCCAGCACGATGTCGGTGCCGCGGCCGGCCATATTGGTGGCCACCGTGATGCCGCCGCGCCGGCCGGCCTCGGCGATGATGGCGGCCTCTTGTTCGTGGTACTTGGCGTTGAGCACGTTGTGCGGCAGGCGCCGCTTGGTGAACTGGCGCGACAGGTACTCCGAGCGCTCCACGCTGGTGGTGCCGATCAGCACCGGCTGGCCCTTCTCGTAGCGTTCCGCGACGTCGTCGACGACCGCGATGAACTTGGCCTCTTCGGTCTTGTAGATGAGGTCGGACTGGTCCTCGCGGATCATCGGCTTGTTCGTCGGGATGGACACGACGCCGAGCTTGTAGATCTCGTGCAGCTCGGCCGCCTCGGTCTGGGCGGTGCCGGTCATGCCGGCCAGCTTGTCGTAGAGCCGGAAGTAGTTCTGCAGCGTGATGGTGGCCAGCGTCTGGTTCTCGGCCTTGATCTCGACGTGCTCCTTGGCCTCGATGGCCTGGTGCATGCCCTCGTTGTAGCGGCGGCCGATCAGCACGCGGCCGGTGAACTCGTCGACGATCAGCACCTCGCCGTCGCGCACGATGTAGTCCTTGTCGCGGTTGAACAGCTCCTTGGCCTTCAACGCGTTGTTCAGGTAGCTGACCAGCGGGGAGTTGGCGGCCTCGTACAGGTTGTCGATGCCGAGCTGGTCCTCGACGAACTCCACCCCGAGTTCGTGCACGCCGACGGTGCGTTTACGCAGGTCGACCTCGTAGTGAACGTCCTTTTCCATCAGCGGGGCCAGCCGGGCGAACTCGGTGTACCAGTTCGACGCGCTGTCGGCCGGGCCCGAGATGATCAGCGGCGTGCGGGCCTCGTCGATCAGGATGGAGTCGACCTCGTCGACGATGGCGTAGCTGTGCCCGCGCTGCACCAGATCGTCGAGCGAATGGGCCATGTTGTCGCGCAGGTAGTCGAAGCCGAACTCGTTGTTGGTGCCGTAGGTGATGTCGGCGTTGTAGGCCACTCGGCGCTGCTCCGGGGTCATCTGGGCCAGGATCACCCCGACCTGCAGCCCGAGGAAGCGGTGCACGCGACCCATCCACTCGCTGTCGCGCTTGGCCAGGTAGTCGTTGACCGTGACGATGTGGACGCCGTCGCCGGCCAGCGCGTTGAGGTAGGCCGGCAGCACGCAGGTCAGGGTCTTGCCCTCGCCGGTCTTCATCTCGGCGACGTTGCCCAGGTGCAGCGCGGCCGCGCCCATCACCTGCACGTCGAACGGGCGCTGGTCGAGCACCCGCCAGGCCGCCTCGCGGGCCACGGCGAACGCCTCGGGCAGCAGGTCGTCGAGCGTCTCGGGGTTTTTGGGGTCGGCCAGCCGCTTGCGGAACTCGTCGGTCTTGGCCCTCAGCTCGGCGTCGCTGAGCTTCTCGACGTCGTCGGACAGCGTGTTGACATAGTCGGCCACCTTTTTGAGGCGTTTGACCATGCGGCCTTCACCGAGGCGCAGCAACTTCGACAGCACAGGCACAGCTATGTCCCCTGTTGGTAGGAGTCTTGTTCTACGAGACTCCCATCGTAGGTGACAACCCTGCGATGACCGCTCGCCAGGACAGTCTGATCAGGCCAGTCGGATCAAGCCGTAGTCGTAGGCGTGCCGCCGGTAGACCACCGAGGGCCGTTCGGTCTGCTTGTCGTAGAACAAGAAGAAATTGTGTCCGACGAGCTCCATCTCGTAGAGCGCGTCGTCGACCGTCATCGGCTTGGCCTCGTGCTCCTTGGTGCGCACGATGCGCCCCGGGGCGTGATCCCGGTCGAGGAAAACGGCCTCGTGTTCGTGCGGCTCGGTCGCCTCGTGGTCGAACGCCTGCTCCGGCGGCGGGATCGCTGCGGAGGCTGCGGTGGCTTGGGCCAGCGAAACCGGGGTCTTGTCGCCGTAGTGAACCTTGCGCCGGTCCTTGCCGCGACGCAGCCGGCTTTCCAGTTTGACGACGGCCGACTCGAGGGCGGCATAGAAGCTGTCGGCACACGCTTCGCCCCGGACCACCGGCCCGCGACCCCGCGCGGTGATCTCCACGCGCTGACAGGATTTACGCTGGCGCCGGTTGCGTTCGTGATTGAGCTCGACATCGAACAGGTAGATCGTCCGGTCGAACCGCTCCAATCGTGCGAGTTTCTGCGAGACATAGATGCGGAAGTGGTCGGGGATCTCGACGTTGCGGCCCTTGAACACCACCTCCGCGGTCGTCTCGGCGGTGTCAGTCGGTTCCATTGTTTCGTCGATTCCCACCGATGCACGGTCCAGAACCTGACCGGAATCCACGGTTACCCTTGACATACGCGACAACTCGTTTCTCTTTTCACGTCACGCGCGCCTTGCGCGGCGTCTTCGAATGGGAACGCGCCGACGGGGGTTGGAGCGGCTCACGTCACGATCACCGCCAAGGCAGCCCGCCGATGCAAGGGGTCGAATACTCACCTCCTAC
Organism: Mycobacterium conspicuum; assembly: GCF_010730195.1. Taxonomy (NCBI): domain Bacteria; kingdom Bacillati; phylum Actinomycetota; class Actinomycetes; order Mycobacteriales; family Mycobacteriaceae; genus Mycobacterium; species Mycobacterium conspicuum. Next base: position 949,628 of record NZ_AP022613.1, on the reverse strand, counting down.
CGGGTGGCGCCTCAACCTGGAAAAAACCTGCTAATCGCGACTATTGGTCACTTTTAGTCTCAGAAGGTTGTTCTCGACGGTAGCTCGTGTTCGCCCCGGCGTGCCACCCTTTGCCCGAGCTGTTGCGAGTTCTTCACATGTTCTCATCGGAAACTCAGGCGCAGCTAGGCGAACGCGACCGCCAGCACCGCGGCCACCCGGGCCCCGGCGGCCTGCAGGACACGGACGGACTCGCGCGCGGTCGCCCCGGTGGTGACGATGTCGTCGACGAGCACCACCTCGGCGCCGAGCAGCCTCCCGGGCGCACCGCTTAACAGCACCCGGCCGGCAACATTGCGCTCGCGCGCGGAGGTCGTCAGGCCCACCGAGTCACGCGCCGACGCCCGCATGCGCAGCGCCCGCACGACGCTAATCTCCGGATGGCCCGCCACCGCTATCGTCGCGACCCTGGCGACCGGGTCGCCGCCGCGACGGCGCGCCGCCCACCGCCGCGTCGGCGCGGGCACGATCGTCAGCGGCGTCTCGACCATCCCCCACACCAGCAGCCGGTGCACGCCGGTGGCGAGCGCACGGGCCAGCGGCGCGACGAGGTCTCCGCGCCCACGCTCCTTCATCGCCAGGATCGCCTGGCGGCGGGCACCGGCGTAGCGGCCGAGCGCGAAGACCGGAACCTGCGGGTCGATGCGCGGGTTGACCACGTGCGGCTGATCGGCGGCGACCGTGAGCTCCTTGGCGCAGGCGTCACACCAGCGGGTGGCGGGCGCGCCGCAACCCCCGCACTCCAGCGGCAGGATGAGGTCGAGCATGGCCGCCAGTGTGGCGCCCGGGGGTGACATCAGTCGGTGGTGAACAGCGATGGCCACGCAAAGCTGAGCGCTCCCTGGCTCAGTTGGCTGATGACGTCTTCCAGATGCCGCAGCGGCAAGTCCATCCGCCATTCCGGCAGCAGCCCCGAAACCTGCAACGATTCCGCGCCCAGGGTCACGTCGGTGACCAACAGCCCATGCGGCACGTCGGGCAGGGGCACCGCTTGGGCGGGCGTCCGGTCCGGCAGTTTCCAGCGCTTGGCCCCGGTGTGCAGCGCGCGCGGCCGCACCCACAGCGTCGTCCCGACCACATCGACGTCGACCTCGAGGCTGCCCAAGCCGGGCCGGCGGGCCCAGTGCAGCCGCGCGGTGCGATCCCCGTTGAGCTGGGCGTGCAGCCGCGGCGCCGCCTGACGCAGCATGTCGTCAAAAGCCTTGGCCGGCAACTCCGTTGACAATTCGACCGGGGCGGCGATCACCAGCGGCGGCACGCCCGGGCGGATGTGCACGTTGCGCAGGACGGCGATGGCGCTCTGCAGGTGCTGATCGCTCCACTCGATGTCGCGTGCGGCCACCCGGATCTCACCGAGCTGACCGACGGTCAGGCCCGCCGGCTCGAGCTCCGAGTCCAGCTCGGTGACGGTCAGCGCCACGTCGACCTCGCCCATCCGGATCGTGACCCGCTTGCCGACGAGCAGCTGCTGCAGCGTAAGGAACACCGTCCGATACGGCATCGCCACGGCCTGCGCCGCCGAACCGGTGACCGACGGCAGCCCGGTGGACGACCATAACGAGCCCAGCATGTCCAGGGCGCGGAACGGATCATCCCAGCGCAGGCGGGGAACTTTGGGTGACTTGGGTGACATGGGGGCGACTCCTGCTTGCGAGGGTAGCCCGTGGCCTAGCCCGTGACTCAGCCCGGCAGCACCGGCACGGCGCCGGGCACCGTCAGCCCCGACACCGCCGACCAGCCCTGCTCGTTTTGCGCGACGGACGCCGAATACTGAAGCACCCCTTCCAGATGGTTTGGGCCGATCGGTCAAGCGGTGGGCCCAAGCCGAGCTCGATAACCGGCCATAGCCGGTCGTGCAAGGAGCTTCACCAGCAACCGTTGCGGTGGCGGCATCCCGGCGAGGAAGCGTCGCCGCTCGTCGGCGTTGCATTGCTTTAGCGCCATGCCGACGAAGGCGAGGCCGAACCACATATCCCGGCCGCTAAGGAAGGAGCCGCCTCGTCCCGTCGCTGCGCGCCATTCGGCGTCGGTTAGGTTCTCGTTGATGAGCGGGACGACGCGTTCCTCCTCGGCACTGAGGTGATCGCGAACCAACTCTCCGAGCGCGTTGATCTCACACACCAACGCCTCCTCGGCCCCTGACTGGGCGCGCCGCGGGGTTCGGGGGCCACTTGCGGCGATCCACCCGGCCAACCTCAGCTCGACGCTGGCGGCCGCCTTCGCTATGAAGTCGTGTTCACTTTCCATCCGCTGGATGTCTTCGGCATGCAAGGGTGTCCGATCATGCAGCTTCGGCCACAGCAGCTCGTCTTCGGCCGTGTGGTGGTGGTGCAGCGCTTTCAGTACGTTTGCGATGTGGCCGGCCACACGCTTGCGGCGGCCATGCTGACCGGGCTGCACGCGGCGGACGAGCTCCGCAGCACCGTCGAGCTCGTTGCGGAAAATGCGGTGAACCAGGGCCATTTCGAATGCGTCGGTTGCCATCGTTTATTCAACCCGGCTCGGAGCGGTCGACGATTGGACCTTCAGCAAGATCATTTCGGGCGCCGTCTGGCGAAAATCAGGGCCGCGCACACGATCCTCCTTTCGGTCGGGGTACGGGGCTGCCTCGCAGCCGATAGCCACACGACGTATCTGAGTATCGAGATCTCTAATATCATTGCGGCACAGATGGTTTCGACGGCGTGAATAGTACTGGCATCGATTCCGGTCCGCTGACGAAATTTGCCGGCCGCAACGGCAACTCGGCGTCGCCGGCCAGCCGCAAATCAGGCAGTCGCTGAAGCAGCCGCGTAAGCATCAGTGAAAGTTCCAGTCGCGCCAGCTTGTTCCCTAGGCAAAAATGCGTGCCAAAGCCGAATGCCAGGTGCTTGTTGGGGTTGCGGTCGATGCAGAATCGCTCCGGATGGTCAAAGATCGTCTCGTCGAAGTTCGCCGACTCGAACAGCAGCATGATCTTCTCGCCGGCATGCAGCGCCGTGCCGTGAAACACGGTGTCGGCGGTCAGCGTGCGGCACATGTTCTTTATCGGCGAAGTCCACCGAAGCATCTCCTCGACCGCATGCGGTAGCAGATTGGGTTCTTCGCGCAGCCTGTTCCATTGGTCGCGATTCCGCAGCAGCTGCTCGACCCCGCCGGAGAGAGTGTGCCTAGTGGTCTCGTCGCCGCCGATCAGAATCAATAGTGACTCAAGCACGATTTCGTCATCGGACAACGTGCGTCCATCCACTTCGGCATCCACCAGGACGCTGAACAGGTCGTCCGTCGGCTCAATCCGGCGTTGGGTAATCATGTCCGTCGCGAACGCCGTGTATTCGGCGAACGCATCCATCACCGCTCGCACCGATTGTGCGTCGTCCGGCGACGCCGGGCCACCAACGAGATCGTCGGACCATTTCAGCAGCGTCGTGCGATCCTCGGGCAGCACACCGAGCATGTCGCCGATCACCGCCATCGGCAGTGGCGCGGCGATGTCACGGACAAAATCGCACTCCCCCGACTCGCACACCGCATCGATCAACTCGTCACAAAGCCTGCCGATGGATGGCACCTTCCCCACTACCCGGGTGCCGGTGAACGCCGCGCTGACGAGCTTGCGCCGCAACAGATGTTCGGGGTCGTCCATCTCAACCATGTAGGGCTTGCCCGGGTACTCGGGCCGGATTCCGCCGGCGTTGGAAAACCGCTGTGGGTCGCGTTCGGCATCGATGACGGCCTGATACGTCGCGGCCGCGGCCAACCCGTTCCGATCTCGAAAGACCGGCTGGTTGGCCCGCATCCAGCGATACGCGTCGCGCGCGCCCCCGCCAGAGTAGAACCTGCCGTCGGTCAGGTCGACGTCAAGAATCTGCAACATGGGCTATCGCTCCGGTTAGCACTTATTGCTGGTAACGCTATGTACCCCAACCCAATCCGGCTAGCCGCTGCGCGCGGACTGCTGGACAGATTGCGTCACGGTCGGTCTCCAGTGGCCGTGACCGCGATCACCGACACGGGCGATCCGCAGCATCATCGCCGGCCGCAGCAGCGAAGCCGGCGGGTCGATCATTCCCACCACGCGTAGAAATTGTTCCGCCACAACAGGGTCCGTCTAGGCCGCTATCATCACCCGTTCCAGGAAGGCATTGGTGATTCGCATCGAGATCGGCCGCGGTCCGGCCACTTGCGGCAGGGCCAGATCAGCGCCGACGGCAGTCCGCCAGGCCACGGCAATGTTCTTGGCGGAGTCGTGGTAGAACCGTCGCGGCAGATGGCGATCTTCATGCCGCAGACAGTTGCCCAGCACCACCGCGTCCAGCGCGGCCATCGTCATGCCCTGGCCGTAGACGGGGTTGAAGCCGCAGATGGCGTCGCCGACGACGATCAATCCGTCGGGCAGTCGGCGCATCTTGTCGTACCGCCGCCACCGATTCGACGGTACCCGGTAGCGGGTTACCGGCCCCACGGGTTGGGCCGTCCGGACCGCCGCAAGAATGTCGACTGGCGCGAGTTGTTCTACGAATTCCAGCATTTCGGCGTATTCGGTTGGCGGTTGGCTTCCCGCCAGCGCGGTGAGGGTGAGCACCCAGTCGTCGTTCTCATTGCCCACCAGAACAAAGCCGGCCGGCAGGCCCGCCTCGGGCAGCCGCCCGACCAACCGTGTGTGGAGCGTTCCGGTTGGGATTTTCAGCATTTGGCTGGCGTAAGCCACCCGCACCATCAGCTCGTTCTCGGGAGGACGCCCGTAACCCAACTTTTCCAGAAAGACGGGCGTTCGCGAGCCTCGGCCCGTCGCGTCGACGACCAGCTGCGCGGTCAGCGCCGTCTCGCCTTGATCTCGGCCCGCCACACGCACTCCCGAAATCCGCGTACGGTCGGCGGTCGCTGTCAAGTCGGCCGCCCCGCATCGATCCACAAGGGTGACATTCGGTATGGCCCGGATTCGTTGTCGCAGGCGATATTCCAGTAACGGGCGGCTCGGGTAGTACTGTGCGTACGCTTCGGGGCAGCGCAGGCTTCCGGTGCGCACCAGCCGATGGCCGCCAAACGATAAGTCGATCTTCGAAAGGTCTCCGTCAGCCCACACGGGGGCGCCGTCGGCGACGAGCTCATGCAGAATTCCGGGAAACAACTCGTTCAGAATCGGCGGGCAGCGTGCCAGCAACAGATGACCGTGCGCGGCTTGTGGTACCCCGCGCCGGCTCAGTGGACCAGCCGGAAGGACGTCTCGATCCACCACCGTCACATGTTCGTAGTGGTCGGCCAGCACCCGGGCGGCGAGCAACCCGCTGATGCTGGCGCCGATGACCACGGCCCGACGACCAAGCGCGGGAATCACGAACTTTCCAATTCACTCACGGATTCGGCGTCATCGAGCGTGATCACCGCGCCTTGCCCCGACATTCCGTGTTCCGACCTGATCTCATCGCCGGCGCGCTCGCCGATGACCACGCACGGCGCCATCGTGTTTCCGCTGGTTATTCTGGGCATGATCGAGGCATCGGCGACTCGGAGGTTTTCGATGCCATGGACCTTCAGACTGCCGTCGACGACCGAGAGCGAATCGTGGCCCATCTTGGCCGTGCCGACCATGTGCCAGTAGGTGATCGCGGCATCCCGGAGGTAGGCCAGAAGTTCTTCATCCTTCAATCGGCCAGGCATAACCTCGCGCTTGAACAATTGTCGGTTTCCGAGCAGCGCGGAATTGCCGACGGCGCGCATGTCCTCGACGCATTTCACGGCGAGCCGCAGATCGTCGGGATGTGACAGACCGTTGTGCATCACCCTGGCGGGCTGATCGGGATCTGAACTTGTCAACGCAACGCTGCCGCGGCTATCGGGATGCGTGAGCGCGCCGATCATCGTCCACCCCATCTCGGGTAGGCCGAATCGCGCGATGTTCTCCTGGCTTGCCAGCACCATCGCTCCTTGGCAGGCGAACAAATCGGGCTCGTTCAGGTCGTCCCGACTCGCCCAGAACATCGCAGCGTCACCCGGCTGATCTGCCGGAGGGCAGGCGGGGATTTCCCAGATGCACGAGAAGCCAAGGTGGTCCTGGAAGTTCAGACCCACCCCGGGCAGATGCTGTTTGGTGGGTATTCCCAATGGCCGCAAGATGTCCTGGTCGCCGATTCCGGAGAGCATGAGGATCTTGGGGGTATGGATAGCGCCCGTCGACAGCACGACCTCCGCGCCGGCCCGGAACCTGCGCAGTTCGTCGCGGTAGCAGACCTCGACTGCGATCGCCCGACTGCCATCGACAAGCACGCGCCGAACGAGAGCGTTCGCCAGCACGGTCAGGTTGGGCCGGTCCATGTACGGATATGTGTACGAACGGAAGGCCGAACGACGCTTGCCGCCGCGAGCTCGAACTTCGATGATCGCCGCCCCACCCCTGCCCTCCATCATCTTTCCGTTCGCCTGGTCGAAGGCGCCGATGCCCAGACATTCGGCGGCTTGCAGCACCAATCGACCGGCGGGATGGGGATCGCATTTGGGCTGCACATAAACAGGTCCACCGCTGCCCCTGCGTTCAGGGTCGGGGGCGCCCTGCCAATCCTCAATGCGGCGGTAGATATCCAGAACCGACGCATAGCTCCACGCCTTGTTGTCCGACGCGGCGGCGAAGAAATCCCAATCCGCCCTGTGCCCCCTGGCCCAGGCCATCAGATTGATGCTCGAGCCGCCACCAAGGACCTTGCCCATCGAGAGGGTCAGCGCCCGGTCGTTGAGGTGCTGATTAGGTTCAGACCGAAAGGCCCAATCCGTCGCGCTGCCCAGATTTGTGTGCCACAGCTTCGATTCGGTGACACACGGCATGTCGTCGCCACCTCCCGCCTCCAGCAACAGGACGTTCGCTGAGGGATCCTCGGCCAGCCGACGGGCAACGACGCAACCCGACGATCCCGCACCACAGACGATGAAGTCGTACTCCTGTTTGAGGTCGGCGGCTAGGCGGTCCTGATTGACCCGGATCCGCAGGTCCAGCTCGTCGTCCACGTCATCGGTTGCAGCAGTTGACATCTGTCGTACCTCACTGGCTCCGGCTCGATCGGTTGTGGTCAATGGCCCGCGCTCTGACCGCCATCGACGTGGAGGATCTCGCCGGTGACGAAGGGCGCCGTTTCGAGGTAGAGCGCACCGTGCACGATGTCGGCGACGGTGCCGATCCGGTTTTGTGGGTGCATCCTTGCGTAAGATGCACGCACATCGACTCCTGCATGCATGGGCGTGTCGACGACGCCGGGAGATATCGCGTTGACCCGGATTCCGTGCCGCGCATACTCGATGGCCAACGATTTGGTGACAGCGGTCAAACCACCCTTGGTGAGTGCGGTCAATGCTGCCGGCACGGCAGCGTTCGCCTGCTCAACCAGAGTGCTGGTGATGTTGACGACATGACCGCCACTGCCCTGCGCGAGCATCACCTCGATGGCGCGTTGCGCAACGTGAACAAAGCCGAGCAGGTTCACTGACGTCACACGTGCATAGTCATCGAGGCTGTACTTGGTGAACGGCTTGGCGATGAACACACCGGCGTTGTTGACCAGAGTGTCGATGCGGCCAAATCGTCCCACTGCCGCGACGACGAGGCGCTCGGCTGTGGCGGGATCGGCGATATCTCCTGCGACGGTGACGACCTCGGGGTGAGACGAGTCGGTGATGGTGCGGGAATTGGCGATCACGCGGTAACCTTGCTTGCGGTACGCCTCGACCAATCCTGCACCGATTCCGCGCGATGCGCCGGTGACGATCGCGACTTTTTCGCCGCCGAATTCCATTGCGGTACCTCTTTCCGTTTGCTTCAGCCGGCCAGCCCCCGCACGATGTCGGCGGCCGGGCCAGTCTTGGTATTACCGAAGGCCACACCAGCCCACAGTGCAATGCCGTGCGGGTCACCCAATTTCGCTGCTGCCTCCTGGATTGGCGCAGTCATCATCGCGACATCGGGAAAGCCGAATGTGGCTTCACCGTCGTGCTTTTCGATGAATCGGTTGCGCAATGCGCGCGCGTACCGTCCGGTGAACGCGGGCGTCACCACCGTTTCGGTGAACCGCGGATCGCACAGAGCAGCCCGATGCACCGGATTGGTTCCGGCCTCGTCGGCGCGCAAGAGCGCGGTGCCGAGTTGCACCGCAGCGGCACCGGCGGCGCGAAGCCGGCCAACATCGCGAGCTGTTCCCAGTCCCCCGGCCGCGACGACCGGACAGTCGAAACAGGCCACCAGGGCGGAGACAAGATCTTCCAGCGGGTGGCTGGGCGGTAGGGCAAGCGCGTCGAATGTCGCACGATGCCCGCCCGCTCCGGGACCTTGGGCCACCAAGGCATCCACGCCGGCGCTCAGCGCGATCATCGCTTCGCGGATCGAGGTGATCGTCCCGAGGGTCAAGATTCCGACCCTTTGCAGACGCCGGCACTCGTCATCGCTCGGTGAGCCGAACGTGAACGACACCACCTCCGGCCGCAGATCGCACACCACGTCGAGTTGCGCGGGCCACTCGTTGTCTGCACCATCCGGCTCACCGAGAGCCACGCCGTACCTTTCGGCCTCCTCAGCCAAGGCCGCGGCGAACGGTGCGAGCCGTTCGGGCTTACCCGCTGATCGCTGGCGCACAAAGAGATTCACTCCGATAGGACCCGATGTCAGCCTGCGCGTCGCGACGATGGCATCAGCTAAGTCTTCGGCCGACGACAATCCGGCCGGGAGAAAGCCAAGTCCGCCTGCGTTGGTCACCGCGGCCACCAACTCGGGTGTCGATGGGCCCCCGGCCATGGGCGCGCCCAGCACCCGAACGCTCAGATCCGGCAGGGTAAATCGATCAAGCACAAGCCACCTCCGACTTATCGGTCAGGCGCAGAGACGCGAGCGCCTGGCCTTCGGCGATCACAACGCTGTTGTCCTCCAACCGGATCCAGCCGCGCTGCTCAAAGTCGCGCAAAACCGCCACGGTCGTCCTGGGTTCGACGCCGACGAGCCGAGCGAACTCTTTCAACGTCAGGTCATGAACCACTCTCACCACATCGCCTTCCCGTCGGCCAAACCGCTTCCGCAAAGACAGCAGCCGGCTCGCGATGCGCTCCCGCGTGTCGGCGAATGCGAAGTCGGCCATGGAGTTCGTCGTCGCGTCTGCCCACCGGGCGAACAGACGCAGAACCTGATCGATGATCTCGGGGTGTGCAACCATCCAAGCCGTCAGTAAATCGCGTTCAATCGGTACCGCCAGCACATCAGTGAGGGTGGTTACGCTGGTTTCTCGCGATTCGGGGTCGAAAAGCGCCACGATACCGAATATTTCGGATCGCCCCAGTATGGTCAGAATGACCTCACTACCGTCGGGAAGCCGGTATGAGACCTTGACCTTGCCGGAAATGATCACGTACAGGCGCCGCGTAGGGCCACTCGGAGAGCCCACGATGCATCCGGGCCCGAACTGCTCGGGAGCGAGCTGCTTGGCCCAAGCGGACAACGTCTCGGGATTGGTCCTGCTAAAGATTCCCGATTCGGCCAGCGCCGTGTAGACGTTGCCGCTCGTTGAGTCTTCGCAGCGCAACTCGCAATGTGAAACCCGCTGCGCGGGAGGCTGCTCTGCCGTCGCGAGGGCCGTTGTTCGTAACCACAACAACGCCATGGCTAGTCACCGGTAAGAATGACGGCCGCTGAGTTGGTCATACCGCCAACGCTATGAATGCGAAGGCGAGACGACTACCCGCCCTACGCGGGCTATTAGCCATACTGCGCAGGTTGGGAGTGCAGCCGCGAATTCAGAGAAAGCGACGAATGCACGGGGCGATGCGGTGCGACCCCGACGCGGATCCTCAACGCCGGCGGTCCGATTCGCATGTAAGTGTCTGGCGGACACGTTCGAGGAACTGCCCCGTGGGGGTGTGCCCGCACGAGGTCATCCTCAGCTGGCCATCGTAGGTGACGACCCCGGTCACGTATTCCCCCTCGATCTGTGTCAGCACGATCGGACCCCAGATGGTCCGGGGTCGAATCGGTCCTAGGCGAGGCACGTATTGCACGCCCAGATTGGTGACGGTGAGCTCAAAAGGCAACACGGTCCGCAGAAAGTGTTCTGCTGCGCCGCAGTCGGCGTCGATCGAAAAATACTCTTCGATTACCGCAGACCCGAGCATCAGCCCGGCTGCGGATCTGGCCATCTTTAGCCGGTCGCCGGTCTGGCGCGCCTGATCCCAAAACGAGTTGCCATCTGCAGGCGGCATTCCGGTGCATGCGAAGGAGATGGATAGGCAGCAGCCGGCGCCTTGGTCCACAAGGTCCCTGGCGTTTATCGGGGTGTAAGTGCGGACGAATTCGTCACCGCACACTGCGCTACGCGCCCGGGAGGCGGCTGCGACGATCGCCGCATGCACGGTGGTGCGTTCCTCACGGCATCGCTCGTGAAGGCGCGCGGTGGCATCGCGGCCCAGGGCAATCCGGTGCAAGTACGGCGGACTCGCATCAAAGGGCCTGATCGATGTGGGCACACCCATGCGCGGATCGCCGACATCGGTTGACATAGCGGTGATGTGGACGGCACCCAATCTACGAGTTGCCAGTTCCTCGAGCGAATCCGGTAGTGGCAGAGCCGCCAGCGGTTGACCGTTGAGTGCGGCAACCAAGTCGTTGAGCACCAGCACGGCGGAGATTCCGTCGGAAATGACGTGATCGAATGTCAGAAGCAGAGCCGATGATTGACCCTGGGTGACAAGTGTTGCCCTCACGAGTGGAGCGGCGGCCGAATCGAAGGGTCGCGTGAGTTCCTGGGCCGCGATAGCTTGCCACGCTTGATCGGCGTCGCACAGGAACGTCAAACCTATCGATGCCGCAGGGTTAGCTTGGTAGAACCCCAATCCCGTCTCGGGGTCGTCTTCGATGTGTGCCGATAGCAACGGATGACGGCGCTGCACGGCGTCGAGCGCATCAATGACCAGATGGGCGTCTAGGGCTGCGTCGAATTCGGCGACCATGGTGAAAATGAGGGGATTGCGTTCGGAGTAGCGGTGCAAGCACCGTTCCCGCAGCCCCAGCGCACGCAGGAAGGCGGCGGCCCCTGCCGCGCCGCTTTCGCGTATCACTCTTCGTTTCTCCGAAAGCGGGGGTAGACCTTGGTGGACGCGCAAATCAGCGGCGGCATCACCACCACGGCTTGCGCCACGGCGATTTCGTCTTGCAAGCGTTGCCTTAGTGTGTCGAGATCGGCCAGCTCGGCCGGAACCAAGCCGCGCCGCTCGGCCAACGGGAAAACCGAGCGCCATGTCTCTGCCACGTAAGCCGGAATGTCAGCGTCGCCGGCCCCGCCCAGTGGGGCGCCGAGCGCCAGCCGCGGTGCGCCCAGACCGGCGCGACGAAACAGCGTCGGTAGTTTCGTTCCGAACGCCGGATCGACGCCCGCGGCCTGAAAGGCCTTGGCCGCAGTCTCTTTGATCGCCGCGAACAGGGGCAAGCCGGCGACATTGTATGCCCCGTTGGCGTCGGATTCACAAAACGCGACCAGGCCACCAGGCCGCACATTGGTGGCGAGATGGCGCAGCGCTGTCACGGGGTCGCGCAGGTGCATGAGAATGAGCCGGCCGATCACGGCATCGAAGGGCTGGTCCAAGGAGATGTCATCGATCGCAGTTGCCTCGAACCTCACCGTTTCGAGACCTTGGTCTGCGGCACGGGTGCGGGCGAGCGCGACGACCTCGGCGTTCGCATCGACGCCCAGTACCGCGCCGCGCTGTCCCACGATCCGAGCGGCGATGATCGACACATCACCCGGCCCGCAGCCCACGTCCAGCACCCGCATTCCAGGCCGCAGACCTGCCAGACGCAATGCGTGCTCGGTGAAGTCGTTGTACAGACGGCCCTGCAACAGCAGCCGCTGAATCTCCGCGTCGACATGACCGAGCACGTATGTGTTGTCGTCCGACAACGTTTGATTGATGCCCATGACCTTAACCTCGCTGAATCGGGTAAGCACGGCAAACGTTAACGAGCCCGACAAGCGCCGCCTAGCCGCACCGCGCAACGCTCTGGCCTGATTGCGCAGGTTACGAGCCCGCGTCTTGTTATCGCCGCGGAGTAGCCTGGACACTGGCATTAGCAGCGTCCCGGCGGTAGCTCGCCGACGCGATGGTGCCAGGAAGGTGGGAAGGCTGACCGAGTGATCGATCGGCAGACAGCTGGTATTTCGGATACCGGCGGATGGACGACGACGAAATCGCTTCACGACTTCGCCGTTCTGTGCTGCGAAGAACCCCACCTCGAACTGCGGGGCAAGCCGGGCACCTTTTCACTCACCCAGCGGACCGGTCGGTTGGGACCGATCGCCTTCAGCGAATTCGTCACGGACGCAGACGTATTCATGGATTCCGGCGAGCACTGCAGCGGGTATCGCATCAATGTTGTGCAGTCGGGCCGCCTCGAATCCATCCACCGTGGGCTGTCGCTCTGCACCGGCGCCGACACCGTAGCCGTGTATCAGCCGGAAGGTTACGGTGCCGCGCGCTGGGTGGCGGGCAGCCGGATGTTGGGCGTGAAGATCGACCGGGGCGCCGTCGAGGACGCGCTCGGTAATGCACTCGGTCGATCCTTGAAGTCGCAAGTGGACTTCGCACCCATCACGCCCATCGATGCCGCGCCGACTCGGAGCTGGGTCAACATGCTGAAGCTATTGGCGCAGCAATTTTCCCGGCCCGACAGCCTGTTCCACCAACCGTTGGTCGCGGGCCCATATGTCGACAGCCTCGTGCGCGGATTCTTGCTGGCCATCGGTCACCCGCATCGCGAAGCCGTAGCGACCGGCGCCGGTCAGGCCCCGCCCCGGACCATCCGCGTGGCAATCGACATCATCGAAGAGGAGGCCCACTTGCCGACGAACGTCTCCTCGCTTGCGGCACGCAGCCACGTCAGTGTCCGTTCCCTCCAAGAAGGCTTCCGCAACTATCTGGGAATGTCGCCGATGGCATATTTGCGCGAAGTCCGACTGCGTCGAGCACATCAGACACTGCGGGAGTCCGACCCATCGGAAATCACGGTGGCGTCAGTTGCGTACAACTGGGGATTCACCAATCTCGGCCGGTTCGCTAGCGCACATGCCAACCGGTACGGTGAGACGCCCTCGGTGACCTTGCACCGCAGGGCATTACCGCGTTAGGCGCAATCCGGCCAGAGGACCACGCGCTTCGGCTCGTCGATCCGCAGTCGCCGCAGTAGTTTCGAAACCATGCCTGAACGTGGAACGCCCTTGCGCAGAATGGGTTTTCTCACCATCGGCCGGTTCGACCCCGCCGATCCGCTACCCGGCCACGACGAGACGCTGCGGATGATCGAGCGCGCCGAAGTGCTGGGCTTCGACACTGTTTGGGTTCGGCAACGGCATCTACAACCGGGTATCTCCTCGCCGGTAGCGCTGCTGGCCGCCGCCAGCCAGCGCACCCGCCGAGTCGAGTTGGGTACCGCGGTTATCCCGCTTGGTCTCGAGAACCCGCTGCGGCTGGCCGAAGATCTGGCAACCGTCGACATCCTGTCCCACGGGCGACTCAACCCGGGCGTCTCGGTGGGCATGCCACTCCTCTACGAACATTTCAAAGCTGCGCTGTATCCGGAGACCCACGAGCTGGAGAACTTCTCGAAGGCGCGCGTGGTGCGATTGCTGGCGTGCTTGCGCGGCGATCCAGTCAGCGATTTCGAGGGAACCTTGGGCCACGACAAGTTCTTCCGTCGAGTCGAGCCTCATTCGCCCGGTCTGGCCGGCCGGGTCTGGTACGGCGGGGGGATGCACTCCGCAGTGTGGGCCGGGCTCCACGGCCTCAACTACCTCACCGCTAATCTGGTCAGCAGCGAAGGCACCCGATCGCTTGACTTCGCCACGATCCAGGCAGAGCACATCGAGGCGTTCCGCGCACACCATCCCAGCCCCGAAACCGCCCGTGTTGCACAGTCATTGGTGGTGATCCCGACAGACTCGGCGTCTGCCAAACAGGTAGATCGTTACCGAGCTTACGTTCAAAGCCGCATCAGACGCACCGGGCAACCTGCGGGCCCGCGTGGCA